>NZ_CP125969.1:2100000-2315000 GCF_030067775.1 Ochrobactrum sp. SSR
AATGGCGTAACGACTTCCCCGCTGTCTCCAACGCAGACTCAGTGAAATTGAATTCCCCGTGAAGATGCGGGGTTCCTGCGGTTAGACGGAAAGACCCCGTGCACCTTTACTATAGCTTTACACTGGCATTCGTGTCGGCATGTGTAGGATAGGTGGTAGACTTTGAAGCAGTGGCGCCAGCCATTGTGGAGTCATCCTTGAAATACCACCCTTGCCTATATGGATGTCTAACTGCGGCCCGTTATCCGGGTCCAGGACCGTGTATGGTGGGTAGTTTGACTGGGGCGGTCGCCTCCTAAAGAGTAACGGAGGCGCGCGATGGTAGGCTCAGAACGGTCGGAAATCGTTCGTCGAGTGCAATGGCATAAGCCTGCCTGACTGCAAGACTGACAAGTCGAGCAGAGACGAAAGTCGGTCATAGTGATCCGGTGGTCCCGCGTGGAAGGGCCATCGCTCAACGGATAAAAGGTACGCCGGGGATAACAGGCTGATGACCCCCAAGAGTCCATATCGACGGGGTTGTTTGGCACCTCGATGTCGACTCATCGCATCCTGGGGCTGGAGCAGGTCCCAAGGGTATGGCTGTTCGCCATTTAAAGCGGTACGTGAGTTGGGTTCAGAACGTCGTGAGACAGTTCGGTCCCTATCTGCCGTGGGTGTAGGAATATTGATAGGATCTGTCCCTAGTACGAGAGGACCGGGATGGACGTATCTCTGGTGGACCTGTTGTCGTGCCAACGGCATAGCAGGGTAGCTATATACGGACGGGATAACCGCTGAAGGCATCTAAGCGGGAAACCCACCTAAAAACGAGTATTCCCTATCAGAGCCGTGGAAGACCACCACGTTGATAGGCCGGGTGTGGAAGTGCGGCAACGCATGCAGCTTACCGGTACTAATAGCTCGATCGACTTGATCACTCCCATTATCTGTATCCATCAAGCTTCGCTTGACGAATACCAGCTTTAACTTCTGTCCTCACGCTGTCGCGGCTAAAGCCGCTTCGCTCCGGACAGGGCGCCGGAAAACCGGCGGCACGCAGTCGCGTGCTTATTGTTTATCAGTGCAGAAAGAAAATAAGAGCAGATGAAACAGTGAGCTAACATACTCCCTTACTGCCCTATTCCCCTACTCCCCTAATCCAGCTTCTCAATTTGTGTTCTTCGCCGACCTGGTGGTTATGGCGGAGCGGCTGCACCCGATCCCATTCCGAACTCGGCCGTGAAACGCTCCAGCGCCAATGGTACTTCATCTTAAGATGCGGGAGAGTAGGTCGCTGCCAGGTCTGCCAAGCACACAAATCAAAACATCTTCTCAAATCATACAAAACACTCCAAACATGCGATAATCGCCAAAAATACCGACTACAACAAATAAGTGAGACAGGCTCGGAGCAGCCCGTTCGGCCTAAAATCGATACTCAATCGATTTTTTAACGGCCTCACCTCATCAGGCTACGCCTGACTGCGCTCCCGGGCCATTGAGGTCTGCACTTAATAACGCGGGGTGGAGCAGCCCGGTAGCTCGTCAGGCTCATAACCTGAAGGCCGCAGGTTCAAATCCTGCCCCCGCAACCAAACTTCCTAAATCACTTCCAAAACCAGATCGCACCGGCGGAAAAACTGCCCCGTCCTGAACACACTGTCACGTCTCCACCCTTGCATCATAACCTGAAGGCTGAGGAGGACAAGGAATTAATCCAGCGAATCAATTCCACGACGAACGGCGCTAGCCTGACTCCGCAACCAAATCATCACACCAAAAGCCCCGCATAAACAATGCGGGGCTTTCCGCGTTCTAAGGGCGAGAAAAAGGCGGAGGGCTCTTTTGGTGTCAAAAAGACCAAAGCCTGAGCCCCACCATGGTACTCAAAAGCGCCGGAGAACGCAGTGCGTGGCGTTTTATTAAGTGCATCTAAAGAGTTTGATGCCGAGATAGCTATACGATAACAAGGTCAGTCGCTAACGAGATTTCAGATTGTGCAATGCCGGACGCGGTGAGTGCCTCGCAGAGCTCTATAAGGCGCTCGTACTGACCTGAATCAGTACCTATCAACGTACATCAATGACTTGTTGACGAACCATAGTGTAATGACCTTTTTGATTTTTACTTAATAGGGGGCGCGCTCGGATGCGCGCGGTGCAATGCGATCGTTTCAGGGGATGTGCGCCTCTCTACGCTACGGCATGATCAGGGCCGGACTTGACGTAGCTGCTGTCCCCTTTGTTCGCTCGATCTTCCCAAATGCCGCCGGACGTGGCGTGATTTTTACCTTGCATCATGTTCGCCCTGCGGTCGCTGAACCATTTTCCCCTAATGCACATCTGTCGGTCACACCGGAATTTCTGGAAGAAGCGATCAGCGCGGCAATCGGTGAAGGGCTAACACCCGTTCATTTGCATGACCTGCCCGCTTTGCTTGCTGATAAGGGCGACAGGCGCAAATTTGTGGCGTTCACCCTTGATGATGGCTATCGCAACAACGCCACGTTCGCGGCGCCGATATTCGCAAAATTTTCTGTCCCCTACACAATCTTCATCAATCCCGGGTTTGTGGAACGGCAGCGCAGCGCATGGTGGGAAACTGCCGAAGCATTGACGCGTAAGGCGTCGTGCTTCGCGTTCGATTTTGGCAGAGGGATGGTCAATGTTCGCTGCGAGACACTCAGTGCAAAGCTAGCAGCTTTTGATCGGTTCACAGACTTTGTTCAGGCTATCGATGAAGATGAAGCTGTGCGCCGGATCGATGCGGCAGCGCAGCTCCATGGCGTGGCACCAATGGCGATTGTCGAAAATCTGGTGATGGATGAAGGCGAGTTACGCTTACTGGCGAAAGACCCGTTGGTTCATTTTGGCGCGCATACGATCAACCACGTCAATCTGCGTCGTGTGAAGGATGATAGGCTGCATCAGGAGATAGAGCAGTCTGCTGCTGCTATAGAACGCTATGTCGGGCAGCGCCCGCGCTCTTTCTCTTATCCCTATGGCTGGCCGACTGCCGTTGGTGAACGAGAGACGTCCGCAGTTGCAGATGCAGGGTTTGCCGTTGGGGTGACCACCCAGCCGGGCGTGTTGAGCTGTGACCGCGTTCAATCCCTTATGAGACTGCCGCGTGTGTCGCTGAACGGCTATTATCAGAAGAAGCGCTATGTGAAGGCGCTCATCTCCGGCGTTCCGTTTAAATTCCTGAAAAACAACTGAGACAGTGGTTGCGGTTCGAGGCGGACTCAGACCGCTTATAAGCAAAAAATCCCGGACGAAGCCGGGATTTTGAAAGCTAGACTGATCAGAAAACTGGAGCGGGCGAAGGGATTCGAACCCTCGACCCCAACCTTGGCAAGGTTGTGCTCTACCCCTGAGCTACACCCGCTCGCGCCAGCCGATTCTATCAAGAACCGATTCTGTCAGGCCCGCGCTATATGAACCAAGCAAAGAGAGATTGCAACAGGTCGGCACTGCTAATTTTGCATTGTTTTCAACGCATCCGACTGATCATGCAGTTAACAGATTGCAGGCGAATTTACCGCACGCTGGATGCACTTCCCTCCATCACAGCCGGTGCATTGGGCGCCAGCACATTGCAGGACGGAGCTGCTTCAGCTGTCTGCGATGTCGAAGCGACAACGTTTTCCTGTTCATATTTGTCGACCTTCATCGACTTGTTTTCGCGCCAGTTGCCGCGAAGATAAAGAACGCCCGCCATCAGCATGGTGGATAGCATGGCGACCGGAAAACTGAGCCAAAGTGCATCGACACCGAGCCAATCGCGCAAGCCAACCGCAACGCCGAGCCGAACCGGATACATTGATACGAACAGAATGATAAGTGGCCAGATCACCTGTCCATTGGCGCGGACCGTTCCGAACAGGACCATGGAGACACCAAAGGCGATGAACCCCCAGGTCGCCATTTTGCCGATATGCTGGCCGATCGGGATCGCAGAACTGTCAGCGCCGAGAAATATCTCCATCGCCTGCCGGTCGGCCATGAGCAGGACAACCACGAGAACACCGGTCATCAGGATCGCATAGAGCACACCGGTGCGGGTGATGTTGCTGACACGGTCCCAGTTGCCGGCGCCGATATTCTGGGCGGCCATGGCGCTGACCGCCGCGCCAAGCGCCATGGCTGGCATCTGCACATAGGTCCATAGCTGCTGGGTTGCGCCGAAGGCAGCTGTCGTATCGACGCCTTCCTGATTGACCAGCCGCATCATAGTCAGCATAGCGCTCGAAACCACGATCATCTGGATTCCCATCGGCAGCCCCTTGCTGAAGATCAGTTTCAGCACTTTGAGGTCTGGTATGAGAAACCGCAGTTCCTCACCTTTCAAACGCAAGGGGAGATCCTTGCGATAGATGTAGAACAGCATGGCTGCGAGGCTGATGTAATTTGCAACCGCAGTGGCGAGCGCCGAGCCGGATATGCCCAAGGCCGGGATCGGACCGATCCCGAGGATGAGCAGGGGATTGAGGACGAGATCCAGGATGACCGCCAGGCCCATGAAGATCAAAGGCGTGATGGAGTCGCCGCTGCCGCGCAGGGCCATCATCAGGATTGTCTGCATAAGGATGGCAGGCATGGCCACGAAGGTGACTTGCAGGAAGGCGCGGGCCAGAGGCGCGATTATGTCCGGCGTACCCAACAGCGTCAGGACATGCGGCGCCAGAAACCAGCCAGCAATGGAAACGAGTATGCTGATCGGCACGAAAGCGCCAAGCGTGGTGCCCGTGATGGCGCGCGCGGTTTCGAGGTCGCGGCGCCCGAAAGACTGCCCGATCAGAATGGTCGAGGCCATGCCGAAACCGAAGACAAAGGCCGTGAGCAGAAACATGACGAGATTGCCGTTGGTCGTGGCCGCCAGCGCATCCGTTCCGAGCAAATGGCCGATCCAGATCGTATCGATGGAACCGTTTGCCGATTGCAGGATCGACGATCCAAGCGTCGGTAAGGCGAAGAGCAACAGGGCTTGATTGATCGGCGCTGTCGTCAGATCCATCTGTGTCTTCATACGCCCTCAATAATATTATGAATTACGTTTTACGAAATGCAGCGTTTCCAAATTAAACCGAATTATCAAAACTGCTACAGCTTTATTGTTCCGCATTGTCGGGGCCACAAATCTGGCGGCTTTACGGCAAGATTTTATGTAAGTTTAGCTTTGACGAATACATCGTAACGGGTGCTTTTGCCCAAGATTTGATGTGAGGGCTTGCGCAAGCCCGCCATCGGTTCGGCACGCAACGGCCACTTCAGCACCACCCGATTGACCGCTGCTTCGAGCGCCACCTGCATCAGCTTTTCCGCATCGGGATCAGTGCCAACGATCTCGCGGATCTGTCGCATTTCCTTTTTGACGAGCGCCGTGTTGCCGCGTGGCGGGTGCATCGGATCGACCATCACCACCTGTGGCCGCAACGCTGGCAACAGCTCGCAGGAATCGCCGTGCAGCAAGGTCATCCGCGCCACGGTTTCAGCATATTGGCCGCCTTCTGCCGCGGCGCGCGCTAGACCCTCCGCCAGCAATGCATGCATTTTTTCCGAGCGCTCGATCAAGGTGACGCGAGCGCCAAGCGAAGCGAGCAAAAATGCGTCGCGTCCTAGACCCGCCGTCGCATCGACAATCTCGGGTGTGACGCTGCCGGTAAAGCCAACGGCTTTGGCAAGCGCCTGTCCGCGTCCTTCACCGGAGCGAAACCGGTGACCGACAGCACCGCCGACGAAATCGACAACCAGCTCCGATGTATCTATTTTCTGCGACATCTATGATCTCGACACAGGATCAGAACGGGCAAGGCGCGGTGAATGTCACGTCGCGCCCGTCGGGATGGCGGAAGGCTAGCTGTTCCGCATGCAGAAGCAAGCGGTCGGCTGCTGCCAGTGCCGCGCCGTCCGCATAAAACTCGTCGCCCAGAATGACATGACCGATTGCCAGCATATGGACGCGTAATTGATGCGTGCGGCCAGTCAGAGGAAAGAGACGCAAGCGCGTGCTGTTTTCACCGCGGCTCAAGACCTGCCAGCGTGTCTGGGCCGGTTTGCCATGCTCGTGGTCGACCCGATGGCGCGGCTTGTTGTCGGGATCGATAGCCAGCGGCAGATCGATGAAACCTTCGTCGCTGTCCATATGTCCCCAGACTTCGGCAATATAGGATTTTTCGGTGGTCCGGGCCTCGAACTGCGCGGCCACATAAGCATGGGCTTTTTTGTTCAGCGACATCAGGACCAGACCGGACGTGTCCTTGTCCAGACGGTTGATCATCAGCGCGCGGGGAAACTGCTTTTGCACCCGCGTGGCAAGGCTGTCGGAGAGGGTGGGATGCCGACCGGGGACAGACAAAAGCCCGCTTGGCTTGTCCAGCACCAGAAGATCCGCATCGCGATGAACTATGGAGATATAAGGCTCCAGCGGCGGATTATAAATGGGGGCAACGGATGACAACACACTCATGCTGCCTTCTAGCATGGTTCATTGGGCACAGAGAAGTATTGCTGCGATGCTAGGTTATGGATTTCGATGAAGAAAATGGCGGAGAGGGTGGGATTCGAACCCACGGTGGAGTTACCCCCACGCCGCATTTCGAGTGCGGTACTTTCGACCACTCAGCCACCTCTCCGCATTGTGCAATCCGGTAAAGCGATCTATATAATCGCACCGTCAAACAGCATCAAAAGCGAATGCTAAGTGTGTAGCGGCTCAATAGCGGGCTGATTGCAATTAGACAAGACCTAATTTGCATTCTCTCGTGAAAATTCTTGACTTTTCCCACGTTCCGAACCTATAAGCACCAGACCTTAGGCGTGGGGCAATCCGCGCCTATTGTTTTGATTGATGATTTCCGGGTTTTCCGGGGCGGCAATCAAGGGGCGCAAGCCCTTCACTTAACCGACTGATAAAAAGACGGCCCATCACTTCGGCGCTAATGTCGTGGAAATGAGAGCCGGACCGAACAACCGAAAGGACAACAAATGTTCGCAGTCATCAAGACCGGTGGCAAGCAGTACCGCGTTGCCGCAAACGATCTGATCAAGGTCGAAAAAGTTGCTGGCGAAGCCGGTGACATCGTAGAATTCGCAGAAGTTCTGATGGTCGGCTCGACCATTGGCGCACCAGTCGTCGCAGGCGCTCTCGTGACCGCCGAAGTCGTCGAACAGGGCCGTGCCCGCAAGGTCATCGCGTTCAAGAAGCGTCGCCGTCAGAATTCGAAGCGCACCCGCGGTCATCGTCAGGAACTGACGACGATCCGTATCTCGGAGATCCTCACCGACGGCGCAAAGCCTTCCAAGAAGGCCGCTGAGAAGAAGGCTCCGAAGGCAGAAGCCGCTGAAGGCGAAGCCGCAAAGCCGAAGAAGGCAGCGCCTAAGAAGGCTGCAGCCAAGGCCGAAACGGCTGAGTAAGTAGAGAGATTAAAGGAGAACACCAATGGCACACAAAAAAAGCTGGCGGTTCCTCGCGTAACGGTCGCGATTCAGAATCCAAACGCCTTGGCGTGAAGAAGTTTGGCGGCGAAGCTGTGCTCGCTGGCAACATCATCGTGCGTCAACGCGGCACGAAGTGGCATCCGGGCGCCAATGTTGGCCTCGGCAAGGACCACACTATTTTTGCAACCACGAACGGTTCCGTATCTTTCCGTACGAAAGCCAACGGCCGCACGTACGTATCGGTAAACCCGATCGCGGAAGCAGCAGAGTAAGCCGGGCCTCTTAAAACCACCGGCGTCCCATCGGACCCGGTGTATATGGCAGCCTAGCCAAAAGATCGAAGGGAAGATGGGACCACCATCTTCCCTTTTTGCATCTGGAGGACAGAAAAATGGTTGTCGACGTTTTAGAAGAAGATTGTTACGCAGAAAGCTGTATGAGCCGGGATGAGGGTTTTGCCGATCTCTCCCCCGGTCTGGCGGCTGATCTGGAGCCTGAGTTGGCTCCCGTTTTAGATTGCCCCGTCTTGGTCACCGAAAGGCTGGTTCTGCGCCCGCCGCATGTCGAAGACGTAGATGCCATTTCCTATCTTGCCAACAATCTCCGTGTTTCGGGCATGCTCACTCGCATGCCGCATCCATATACGCGTGAGAATGCCGTCGATTTTGTTGATCGCGTGCGAAAAGGCGAGATGGGCAATTGCATCTACGCCATTACACAAGCTGAGACCGGCATCTTTATGGGTTGTTGCGGCATCCATGCGAATAAACATGGCGACGGGCTGGAGATCGGCTACTGGCTGGGCGAACCCTATTGGGGGCACGGCTTTGCAACTGAGGCCGCTCATTCGCTGATCGATCTGGTGTTCCGGGCAACGGCGGTCAACCGGCTGCATATTTCCTGCCGGGCGACCAACAACGGATCGCGCCGTGTGATTCACAAGTGCGGCTTCCAGTTCAGCAGCATGGGCATGTCGGATACGCTTGCCGCCGGAAACGTTCCGGTCGAACGCTATGTTCTCGACCGGCGCACCTGGATCGGCCTGAGAAGCTGGCAGTCATAAGATAATGAGGCCCTGCGGCCTTGTCCGCAGGGTCCGCAATTATCGGAGAGCGAAATGAATGATAAACATGGAAGCGCGCCAGAAAAGATCGTGCTGCGCGCCCTGGATAAGGGCGATCTGCATCGCTATCGCGCCATCAGACTGAGCGCACTGAGCCGCGCGCCACTGGCCTTTGGTTCGAGTTTTGAGGAAGAAAATGCCTATTCCGACAGCGTGTTTGCGCGCCGTCTGGAACAGGTGAATGGCAATATCATCTTCGGTGCTTTCGACGGTGAAAATCTGCTGGGAACGGCAGGCGTGTTTCGTCATGAACGCAAGTCCGAACGTCATCGCGGAACGCTCTGGGGCGTCTATGTGGCGCCGGAAGCGCGTGGACTGGAACTGGGCAAGGCTCTGGTTCAAAAAGTTATCGAACATGCTGCGGCGCATGTCATCGTTCTCGACGCCAAGGTGGTGGCGACGAACGAACCGGCAAAGCGGATTTATGAGGCGCTCGGCTTCAAGACCTATGGGACTGAGCCGAAGTCGCTTTTTGTGCAGGGGCAGTATCTGGATCAGGAACTGCTCTATATCGACTTCAGCGATGCGGTCTGGAAAGACAAAATCGGATGAAATCCGGCTACTGCAACTGTTTGCAGGAAACGGGTTTTGCTGTAATTGCAATTTGGCTCGCGCAATAGGTTGCGCGGGCCCGGGTTTAAGGCGTGAATGCGCCGCAAGAGGTAAGGTTCAATGAAATTTCTCGATCAGGCCAAGATCTATATCCGCTCCGGCGACGGCGGGGCAGGGGCCGTATCGTTTCGCCGCGAGAAATTTCTTGAATTCGGCGGTCCCGATGGCGGCGACGGCGGCCGGGGCGGTAATGTCTGGGTTGAAGGCGTGGATGGTCTCAACACGCTGATCGATTATCGCTATCAGCAGCATTTTCGGGCCAAGACCGGCATGCATGGCATGGGCCGCAACATGACCGGCGGCAAGGGTGACGATGTCGTTCTCAAAGTCCCGGTCGGAACGCAGGTTTTTGAAGAAGATGATGAAACGCTGATCTGCGATATCACCGAAGTCGGCCAGCGCTATCGTCTGGCCAAGGGCGGTAATGGCGGTTTCGGCAATCTGCATTTCACGACCTCGACCAATCGCGCGCCGCGCCGCGCCAATCCCGGACAGGAAGGCATCGAGCGCACCATCTGGCTGCGTCTGAAGCTGATCGCCGATGCCGGTCTGGTCGGTCTGCCCAATGCAGGCAAATCCACCTTCCTGGCCAGTGTGACAGCAGCCAAGCCGAAGATTGCGGACTATCCATTTACCACGCTTCACCCAAATCTTGGTGTTGCGCGCGTGGATGCACGTGAATTCGTGATCGCGGATATTCCGGGTCTGATCGAAGGCGCCAGCGAAGGCGTGGGCCTTGGCGACCGTTTCCTCGGCCATGTCGAGCGCACGCGGGTTCTGTTGCATCTGGTGTCGGCGCAGGAAGAAGACGTGGCGAAGGCCTATAAGGTCATTCGCGGCGAGCTTGAAGCCTATGAACATGGTCTCGCTGACAAGACGGAAATCGTCGCGCTGTCGCAGATCGATACGCTCGATTCCGATGCGCGCAAGGCCAAGGCCAAGGCGCTGAAGAAAGCCTGCGGGCGCGATCCGCTGCTGCTTTCCGCTGTCAGCCATGAAGGCATGAACGATGCGCTCCGCCAGCTTGGGGCTGTTATCGATGCAAGTCGCGCACAGGAAGCCGGAACGGCGCAAGTCGAAGAATAAGACTGAATGCGGCGAGAGGAATGAGAGCATGCTGAAGCAATTGAAAGACTATCGCCGCATTGTTGTAAAAATTGGTTCCGCCCTTCTGGTGGATCGCGCCAAGGGGCTGAAGCGCGACTGGCTGGAAAGCCTGGGACAGGACATTGCCGCCCTCCATCACGCAGGCGTCGAGGTGCTGGTGGTGTCGTCGGGCGCGATCGCGCTGGGGCGCACCGTGCTTGGTCTGCCGAAGAAAGCGCTGAAGCTTGAGGAAAGTCAGGCCGCAGCCGCTGCCGGTCAGATCGCGCTCGCCAAGGCCTATGCCGACGTGCTCGGCGGCCATGGCATCAAGTCGGGCCAGATTCTGGTGACGCTTTCCGATACTGAAGAGCGTCGCCGCTATCTCAATGCGCGCGCGACCATCGAGACGCTTTTGAAGCTGAAGGCCGTGCCGGTCATCAATGAGAACGACACGGTGGCGACGACAGAAATTCGCTATGGCGACAATGACCGTCTGGCCGCCCGCGTGGCGACCATGATGGGCGCTGATCTTCTGATCCTGCTTTCTGACATTGACGGGCTTTATACGGCGCCGCCGCACAAGAACCCGGATGCCGCGTTTTTGCCGCTGGTGGAAACCATCACGCCGCAGATCGAGGCGATGGCTGGTGCAGCTGCTTCCGAACTGTCGCGCGGCGGCATGAAGACCAAGCTTGACGCGGGCAAGATCGCCAATGCCGCTGGAACGGCGATGATCATCACCTCGGGTATCCGCATGGGGCCGCTTTCGGCGATTGATCGCGGTGAGCGTGCGACTTTGTTTGAAGCTGCCCGCGCGCCGGTCAACGCCTGGAAGACCTGGATTTCCGGCAATCTGGAACCGGCAGGCCGTCTGTCCGTGGATGCAGGTGCCGTGAAGGCGCTGAAATCGGGCAAGTCGCTTTTGCCAGCGGGTGTGAAGGAAGTGAGCGGCCAGTTCGAACGTGGTGACACGGTTGCCGTGCTAAACGAGGACGGTCGCGAGATTGCGCGTGGGCTGATTGCTTACGATGCCGATGATGCGCGCAAGATTGCCGGACATAAAAGCGATGAGATCAGCACCATTCTTGGCTATGATGCCCGGGCGGCTATGATCCATCGCAATGATCTCGTGGTGCGCGGCGCAGCCGTGGCTGCCGAGACCGAAAATGCCTGAACACTGAAAGGCGGGGAGAGGATGCTGAATAAAGTGGAAGCTGGAAGCGACATAGCCGCGATCATGGCCGAAGTGGGCCGCAAGGCGAAAGCCGCCGCAGCACCACTGGCGATTGCGGGTGCGGAACAGAAGAACAAGGCGCTTCTGGCCGCAGCCGACGCCATTCTCCAAAGCCGCGACGCCATTCTCGACGCCAACAAGCTTGATCTGGCCAATGCCGCCGAGAGTGGGATGGCCGCTTCCTTCGTGGATCGCCTGACGCTGGACGACAAGCGCATTGAGGCGATTGCAGAGGGCATCCGCGCCATTGCAGCATTGCCTGACCCGGTTGGCGCGGTTATCGCCGAATGGGATCGTCCCAACGGTCTGCATATCGAGCGCGTGCGCACACCGCTCGGCGTTATCGGCGTCATTTATGAAAGCCGCCCCAATGTGACGGCGGATGCGGGCGCGCTATGCCTCAAGGCTGGCAATGCGGTGATCCTGCGCGGTGGTTCGGATTCGGCCCATTCGTCAGCGGCTATTCACAAAGCCCTGGTGGCGGGACTTGAAGCGGGCGGCCTGCCTGCCGATGCCATCCAGATCGTGCCGGTGACGGATCGCGCGGCGGTCGGTGAAATGCTGAAGGGCCTCGACGGCGCTATCGATGTGATCGTCCCACGCGGCGGCAAAAGCCTCGTCGCGCGCGTTCAGTCGGAAGCGCGGGTGCCGGTTTTTGCGCATCTGGAAGGCATCTGCCATCTTTATGTCGACAAAACCGCCCAACTCGACATGGCGCGCAAGATCGCGGTCAATGCCAAGATGCGGCGCACGGGCATTTGTGGATCAGCGGAAACGTTGCTGGTGGATCGCGCCGTCGCTTCGACGCATCTGGTGCCGATCCTTGAGGATCTGGCCGCCAAGGGCTGCGAAATTCGTGGCAGCGAAGAGGTGAGGGCGCTCTATTCGGCAGCGATAGTGGCGACGGAGGAAGACTGGGCCACCGAATATCTGGACGCGATCATTTCCGTGGCGCTTGTGGATGGTGTCGATGGCGCAATCCGGCATATCAACCGGTATTCCTCGCATCACACCGAAGCCATCGTCGCCGAGGATGCGGAAGCCGTTGCGCGTTTCTTCAACGAAATAGACTCCGCCATTTTGCTGCACAATGCCTCGACGCAATTTGCGGATGGCGGTGAGTTCGGCATGGGTGCGGAAATCGGCATCGCCACGGGCAAGATGCATGCGCGTGGCCCGGTGGGTGTCGAGCAGCTCACCTCGTTCAAATATCGCGTTCGCGGCAACGGGCAGATTCGAAGCTGATGCGCTTTGGCTTCGGTCTTTCCGCATTGAAGGAACAATATCCCGATGTGGGTGCGCATTATCTGCGCATGCCGCATGCCGAAAAAGGCATGGCGGTCGGCCTGTTTGGCGGTTCGTTCAATCCCCCGCATGGGGGTCACGCGCTGGTCGCGGAGATCGCCATCCGGCGGCTGAAGCTCGACCAGCTCTGGTGGATGGTAACGCCCGGTAATCCGTTGAAAGACCGTCGCGAATTGGCGCCATTGGCGGAAAGGTTGCGGTGGAGCGAGGAAATCGCCAGCGATCCGCGCATCAAGGTGACGGCGCTCGAAGCTGCCTTCAACGTGCGCTATACCGCCGATACGCTGGCCCTGATCCGCGACGCCAACCCGGGTGTGCATTTCGTCTGGGTGATGGGCGCCGATAATCTGGCTTCCTTCCATCGCTGGCAGCGCTGGCGCGAGATCGCCAATAATTTCCCGATTGCGGTGATCGACCGTCCCGGCTCGACGCTGGCTTACCTGTCGTCGCGCATGGCGCAGACTTTTTCGCATAGCCGTCTGGACGAGCAATATGCGCCGACGCTGGCGCGCCGCACACCACCGGCCTGGACCTTCATCCATGGGCCGCGTTCTTCGCTTTCATCAAGCGCCATTCGCAAGTCGGGTACACGATCTTGATGGTTTCGTGGCTGTCTCAACAAGATATGCGCAAAAAAGAACAAAATATTGAAAAAGTGAACGGCCCTGTAAGGTCCTGACTCTTGAAACAAAACAGGGACTCTGCCTATCTTAGCTATGTACGGTGCTTTTAACTGCCGTAGCAGCTTGTTCTTGTTAGAAAGGCAATACACTGAGAACAGCACTTGAGAAGAAGGCTCACCACGCGCCTTCACCGGTCAGGATGAACGAGACAGATCTCGTGTCCCAGACCTTCGACGCGGCCTTGGCCAGTCTCGAAAACTCCAAGGCAGAATCCATCATCCCCATCGACATTCGCGGAAGATCAACGATCGGCGATTATATGATCGTCGCGTCGGGCCGTTCGCACCGTCATGTGACGGCTGTGGCCGACCATCTTTTGCAGGCGCTGCATCAAGCGGGCTGCAAGAACCTGCGGGTCGAAGGGCTAGAAAGTGGCGATTGGGTCCTGATCGACACGGGCGATATCATCGTGCACATCTTCCGACCGGAAGTCCGTGACTTCTACAATATCGAGAAGATATGGCTCGATGACGATTTCGACGACGAACGCGCGTTGGGAACCGTCCATTGACCTGTCGTCTGCTGCGACCCGGCAGGCTTTAACTCCTGCCATATTGAGGGCGCGATGCGTGTGAGTGTTTATGCCGTGGGCCGGATGAAAGCCGGCCCCGAACGGGAGTTGGTCGAGCGCTATTTCGACCGTTTTTCCAAAGCTGGCCCGCCTTTGGGGCTGGAATTCGCCGGTGTGAGCGAAATCCCGGAAAGTCGTGGCCAGACCGTTGATTTGCGCAAGGCCGAGGAAGCGCAACGCATCCATGAAGCGCTGGATAATGGCGCGGCTCTTATTCTTCTCGACGAACGCGGCAAGGCGCTGGGTTCCGAAGCCTTTGCCGAGCGCATCGGGCGCATGCGTGATGATGGCAAGCGGCAGCTGATCGTCGCCATCGGCGGTCCAGATGGGCACGACCCGGCATTACGGTCGCGCGCCGATCTGGTTCTGGCGCTGGGCGAATTGACCTGGCCGCACCAGATTGCCCGCATTCTGATTGCCGAACAGCTTTATCGCGCTGCAACCATTCTGGCTGGCCATCCTTATCATCGGTCGTGAAAATCTTTGTTTCTTTGCTAAAGCGTTTCTTCTTGGGATTGCACTCTGCAAACAGAAGCGTTTAATGGTCTTACTCTATTGTTTTTATTAGAATATTCTGAAATGCACGAGGAAATGAGTAAGCCTACCGTCATCACGCTCTCGACCATTCCGCCCCGGTTTCACCTTTTAAAGCCAACGCTGCTGTCGCTTCTGTCACAAAGGCTGAAGGCGGCTGAAGTTCGGCTTTATATACCGCACACATACAGGCGCTTTCCCGATTGGGATGGGCGGTTGCCGGAAGTGCCTGCGGGCATAACGATCGTCCGCTGTGACGAAGATTTCGGCCCTGCGACCAAGGTTTTACCGGCTGCCCGTGATCTCAAGGGGCGGGACGTGGATATTCTGTTCTGCGACGACGACAAGATTTACGATGCCGACTGGCACCGGCGCTTCAAGACGGAAGCTGAGCGCAAGCCGGGTCATTGCATTGTTGAAGTCGGTGAAACATTTCCCGATATTGCCGATGCAGGCAGGCCTGCCGACCGGCTTCCGCGCAGTCGCTGGAGGGTCAAGGACGGCAAATACAGAATGAAGCGCATTGCTTCGCTGTTTTTGCACAAGCCGGACCTGAGCACGCCGGGCTATGTCGATCAGATTTCCGGCTTCGCTGGCGTTCTCGTTCATCCCGATTGGTTCGATGAATTGTTCTACGATATTCCCGACATCATGTGGACCGTGGATGATCCCTGGATTTCCGGCCATCTGGAAAGACGCGGCATTCCCATCTGGATGATCGGTGAAAACAGCCGCCGCGCCGAGGGTAAGGGAAGCGGCGTGAGCGCGCTGCTGAACCATGTCGAAGACGGACAGGATCGCGTGGATGCGGACCTGCTGGTGATCGATTATTTCCGGCAGCAATACGGCATCTGGCAAAAAACCGAAATGGTTGACGAAAAGGCGAGCCATCGCACGGCTTCCATGCGCGAAATGATGCGGCGCAGAAAAGTCGAGCTGGGATTGATGGCTGCTTGATGTCGTTCTGGAAACGAACTCTTTTTTGGTAATCAGGGTTTGCGATCATCGGGCTTATGGTTGATGTTTCGTTAACGGTATCGGGATAGGTTGGTCCCGATACCGTTTTCGGCTCTGAATTTGGCCTTGTTTCGTCCCGATAGAACACGCATGAGTCCTGTACTTCTTCCCAGCAAGCTCCGGCTGCTCGCTCTAACGCGGGTGGGCTTGTTTACGACCTTCACTGTTATTGGCATGATTGGGTATCCTCTGTCCGGCATTGCGCAGGATGCCTTGCAGCAGCAGCGCGATCAGGCGGCAGGCGAATATGAGCAGCTGACCAGTGAACTGACTGTGACCGGAGACAAGCTCAAGCAGCTGGAAAGCGAGGTTGCGAGCCTCAAGAAGGATCAGGACACGATCACCGCCGCCCTGATCCAGTCGGCCAAGACCGACAAGAAATTACAGCAGGACATTGCCGATATTGCCGAAAAGCTGGTCTCCCTGCACGAGCAGGAGGCCGGTATTCGCACATCGTTGCGGGCGCGGCGCGGGGTGCTGGCCGAAGTGCTGGCAGCCTTGCAGCGTATGGGGCTCAATCCGCCGCCTGCCATTCTCGTCCGGCCCGACGATGCGCTTGCATCGGTGCGCAGCGCCGTGCTGCTTGGCGCGGTCGTGCCGGAAATGCGCGGGCAGGTGGAAGAGCTGACCGGCGATTTGAAGGATATGCAGACGGTCACCGCTTCCATCACGCAGGAGCGCGAAAAGCTGCAACAGACCCGCACCACGCAGGCCGAGGAGCAGAAGCGCCAGTCGCTTTTGCTTGAAGAAAAGAAAAAGCTGCAGGCGCAGTCGGAACAGGAAATGGAAGCGCAGCGCAAGCGCTCGGCAGAACTGGCGGCGAAGGCGGGCAGCCTCAAGGAACTGATCGATACGCTTGACAAGCAGATGGCGGGCGTGCGTGACGCCGCCGATGCGGCGCGCAAGGCGGAAGCCGAGCGTCTGGCGTCGGCGCGGGAGCGCGCAGGCGAGGCAACGCCCGATGACAATCATCTGCGTGCGCAGACGAATTTCGCTTCCCTACAGGGAAAACTGGTACTCCCGGCGGCGGGCAAAACTGCACGCCGCTTCGGCGACAAGGACGGTGCTGGCGGCGCGATGATGGGGCAGGTGCTGGAAACCTTGCCTTCTGCCACGATTACGTCACCTTCCGATGGCGTTGTACTTTATGCGGGACCGTTCAGATCTTACGGGCAACTCTTGATCCTCGATGCTGGCAATGGATATCATATCGTGATGGCAGGCATGGGGCGAATCGATGTGGCGCAAGGCCAGTTTGTACTGGCGGGCGAGCCGGTCGCGGCGATGGGCGATAAACTTCTCGCGAGTGTTGCGCCGATAGAGGTGGGCAATGGTGCGCCGTTGCTTTACATTGAGTTTCGAAAAGATGGAAAACCCGTCGATCCGGCCCCATGGTGGACCGAGCGGCTTTCTGGAAGGACGTAAAAATGATACGTAAACTGTCGCTGCTGTTCGCCGGAGCCCTGATGGGAGCTTCCGCCATGGTGATGGTGCAGGGCGCTCCAGCTTCGACGGCTTTCGCAGCCGCCAAGGATGCTGACGTCTACAAAGACCTGGCGCTCTTCGGCGATATTTTCGAACGTGTGCGCGCGCAATATGTGACGCCGCCAGATGACAAGAAGCTGACGGAAAGCGCCATCAACGGCATGCTGACCTCGCTCGATCCGCATTCGTCCTATCTCAATCCGGAAGCCGCGCAGGATATGCGCGTGCAGACCAAGGGTGAATTCGGCGGCCTCGGCATTGAAGTCACCATGGACAATGATCTGGTGAAGGTGATTGCGCCGATCGACGATACGCCCGCCTCGAAGGCCGGTGTTCTCGCGGGCGATCTCATCACCAAGATCGATGGTCAGGAAGTGCGGGGCCTCAGCCTCAGCGATGCGGTCGACAAGATGCGCGGTGAAATCGGGTCCTCGATTGAGCTGACGCTCATGCGTCAGGGCGTCGACAAGCCGATCACGCTCAAGATTGCGCGCGCCGTCATCAAGGTGAAGGCCGTTCGTTACCGTGTCGAAAACGATGTCGGTTATGTGCGCGTGATTTCGTTCACCGAACAGACCGCTGAAGATCTCGGCAAGGCGATCAAGGATATCCAGAGCAAGATCCCGGGCGACAAGCTGAAGGGCTTCGTGCTTGATCTGCGCCTCAATCCGGGTGGTCTGCTCGATCAGGCCGTGGCTGTTTCCGACGCTTTCCTCGACAAGGGCGAAGTGGTTTCGACTCGTGGCCGCGATCCGCAGGACGTGACGCGCTTTGACGCCCGCAAGGGTGATCTGACCGACGGCAAGCCAGTGATCGTGCTGATCAATGGCGGTTCGGCCAGCGCTTCGGAAATCGTTGCGGGCGCTCTTCAGGACCACCGCCGCGCGACGGTGCTTGGCACACAGTCCTTCGGCAAAGGCTCGGTGCAGACCATCATCCCGCTTGGCGAAAACGGATCGCTGCGTCTGACCACGGCGCTTTATTACACGCCATCGGGCAAGTCGATCCAGGGCAAGGGCATCACGCCGGACATCAAGGTGGAACAGCCATTGCCGCCGGAACTAAAGGGTGAGGACGTCGTTCGCGGCGAATCCGAACTCAAGGGCCACATCAAGGGTAATGCCGAAGATGACAATGGCTCCGGTTCGTCGGCCTATGTTCCTGCCGATCCGAAGGATGACATCCAGCTCAACGAAGCTCTGAAGCTTCTGCGTGGTGAAGTGGCGAATGCCGCATTCCCGCCGGATCCGAAGAAGGGCGTGCTGAACTGATCGTTCCATGCTGGATCTGAACAGCCCGCTCGGACTGGACAAGAAACCGCGAAAGCGCGGGGGCGAACGCTCCCGCGCTTTTCGTTGGTCTTTGCTTGGCTTGGGCGCGGCAGTCGTACTGGGTATCGCGGGCGGTATGATGTTCACCGTCTGGCAGACCAACCGCGATGCTTTTCGCAAACCTGAAAAGGCGGCAATTGCCGAGGCGCAAACGCCGCCCGACGCCGCGGTCAAAACTGGGCAGCAGGCATCGACTGCGACCGGTAACACACCCGCGCCGGGCACCGCGCTGCGCGGAACCGGGGGGCAGCAAACCGGCCCGGCAATCATCAAGGTCACGCCTGATATGCCCAATGTCACTGCCGGGACGGCAGATGGCAATGTCGTCGTTGTTCAGAACCAGCACAAGGCAGGGCAGGACCAGCGGGTCGCGCATCTGCCGGAAAAGGCGCTGGTCGAGAAAAGCCCGACCGGACCATTGCCGGTGCGCGGGGCAGATGGTTTGCGCCCGATGGATGCCTATGCGGTGGGCTGGTCGGGTGCGCGGGGCGCAAGGATTGCGCTGGTTATTGGCGGGCTTGGCCTGTCACAGACCGGTAGCATGGAAGCTGTAGACAAGCTGCCATCGGAAGTGACGCTGGCCTTTGCGCCGCAGGGCAACAGTCTGCAGCGGTGGATGCAGGCGGCGCGCCAGAACGGCCACGAGCTGTTGCTGCAATTGCCGATGGAGCCATTCGATTACCCGCGCATCAACCCGGGGCGCAATACGCTGACGGTGGATGACGGGGTCGCCAAAAACCAGACGTCGCTTTTGTGGGCCTTGTCGCGCATGACCAATTATGCCGGGGTGATGAACTATATGGGCGCGCGCTTTACCGGCGAGGCGGAAGCATTCGCGCCGGTGCTGGGCGAGATCGGCAGGCGCGGGCTTTATTATCTGGATGACGGCACGTCAGCGCGTAGTCAGGCCGACCGGATCGCACAAAAGGACGCCGTACCATTTGCTGCTGCCGATGTGCTGATCGACGCGTCACAGGACCGCTCGGCGGTGCTTGACCGTCTCGAAGAGCTGGAACGCATTGCACGCGCCAATGGCAGCGCGATTGGCACCGGCTCCGCTTTTGGCGTGACCGTCGATGCGGTGCGGGATTGGGCCAACGAGGTCAAGAAACGCGGCATCGAAATCGTTCCGGTTTCGGCGCTGGTCCGTGACCCGGAACGTCAGTAAAACTTACATATCACGGAGAATGTCATGTCGAAGCATAAAGGTCCGGTCGATCCTGAAAGCTTGCCATATCGCCCCTGTGTCGGGCTGATGGTGTTGAACAAGGCCGGTCTGGTCTGGGCAGGTCATCGCATCGTCATTCCGGGCGATGAGATGGATGGCGCGACGCAGCTCTGGCAGATGCCGCAGGGCGGGATCGACAAGGGCGAGGACCCGGTCGAAGCCGCATTGCGCGAGCTTTATGAAGAAACCGGCATGAAGTCGGTCTCGCTGCTTGCCGAAGCGCCGGACTGGATCAATTATGATCTGCCACGGCATCTGGTCGGTCAGGCGCTTAAGGGCAAATATCGCGGCCAGACGCAGAAATGGTTCGCCTATCGTTTCGAGGGTGACGAGAGCGAGATCGCCATCAACCCGCCGCCCGGCGGTCATACGGCTGAGTTCGACCGCTGGGACTGGAAGCCGATGCAGCAACTGCCGGAGCTGATCGTGCCGTTCAAGCGGAAGGTCTACGAGGAAGTTGTCGCCGCTTTCCGGCATCTGGCGCCGTGATTTTTGGGCGCATTCTGTCGTAATTTCAGAGTGTGCTCAAATTTGCGCACCCCTCTTGTGCGTTGGACCAACATATTGTCAACTCACTCCAGTTGCGCCGGGTGACGGCGCTCCAACTGATTGTTTTGACGCACATCTCGCCCGAAAACCGTTTCACACTTTTCGGGATGTGCTCTGGAGGGAGAAAAGCGCATGGATGTTGGAAGTCTAATCGTATTTCTTTTTGTCGGCCTCGTCGCGGGCTGGCTGGCCGGTAAGGTTGTGCAGGGCGGCGGTTTCGGCATGATCGGCAATATCATTGTCGGCGTGATTGGCGCGTTCTTCGCGGGCTGGCTTTTGCCGCGCCTCGGCTTTTCGGTCGGCGGCGGTATCATTGCCTCGATCATCAATGCATTCATCGGCGCGGCGATACTTCTGATCATTCTGCGCATCGTCAAACGCGTCTAGAGTGTCAGCATGTTCTGCAAGGCCCGGCTTGTTGAAGCCGGGTCGTTCCATTCCCGAAGTCACGTGACATGACACCGAATTCCAAACTGTCGCTCGGTCTGGTTCTCACCGCATCGGCTGGTTTCGTTGATGCAATAGCCTTCCTGCAACTGGGCGGGTTCTTCGCTTCCTTCATGAGCGGCAACACCACGCAGCTCGGTGTCGCGCTTGCCGGTCAACCCGGCGTGCAGGGGACGGTGTTGGTCTGGTTTCCCGCCGTGCTGATCGTCCTGTTCTTCAGCGGCGCGTTTCTGGGCACGCTTGCCGTGCGAGCCTATGGTCGCTGGGGCAGCCTTTATGTCATGGCAAGCGTGGTAGTGATGCTCGTGCTGGTCAGTATCCTGCGGCGCGATGGGGCCATGCTCGTCCAGCCGGTGCTGCTGCTTGCCGCCGCCATGGGCGCGCAGAATGCCGCCGTGCAGCCGATCGGCGCGGCGCGTCTTGGCGTTACTTATGTCACGGGAACGCTATTCAATGCTGCCGCAGACCTCGCCGGTGCATTTCGCGGCGAAGTGCCGAAATGGCGCTGGGCGCAGCACGCCGCCGTGTGGCTGGCGCTGATGCTGGGCGCGGTGGGAGGCGGGTTGGGCCATTACTATATCGGCCTCGACGCCTTGTTCGTGCCGGTCGTGATGATTGTCGGTGTGATGGTTGCTTATGTCAAACTCAAGTGAATAGCGATTTTTCGCTTTCGACCAGTTCCGAGATCAAGGCCGATACCGCCGTCACACGGCGCAGCGTTCGGGCGGATTCATGATAGGCCAGCCAATAGGCGCGGCGGATGACCCGGTCCGGCAGAACCGGCACCAGATCGGGATCGGCGCGCGCGATGAAGGCATGCAATATGCCGATGCCCGCACCTGCGCGCACCGCTTCCACCTGGCCCAGCGCGCTCGACACTTCAAAAGCCGGTTTCCAGTCGCGACTGATTTCCGGCGCATAGGCGAGCGACGGGTTGATGACCAGATCTTCCACATAGCTGATCATGCGATGGTGGCTAAGGTCCTCGGCAGTTTCCGGCGTGCCATTGGCTTCCAGATAGCTGCGATGGGCATAGAGGCCGAGCGTATAATCGACCAGCCTGCGCGCGATAAGCCGCCCCTGATCCGGGCGTTCTACGGTGATGGCGATATCGGCCTCGCGCCGGGACAGCGAGAAGGACCGCGGCACCGGCACCAGCTGGATGGTGAGGTCTGGATATTGCTGTGTCAGGCGGGCAAGGCGTGGCGCCAGAAAGGTCACGCCGAAACCATCCGGCGCGCCGATGCGCACCGTGCCCGAAACCGCGACATCGGCATTGCCGACCTGCGCGCGGGCGGAGAGCATTTCCGCTTCCATGCGCTCGGCGGCGAGCAAAAACTCCTCGCCTGCTTGTGTTAGCGTCGAGCCATTGGTGCGCCGCGTCAAAAGTGTGGTGGAGAGCGCGGTTTCGAGCGCCGTCAGCCGTCGCGCCACGGTGGTGTGGTTCAGACCAAGCCGCTTGGCTGCGCCCAAAATCTGGCCCGAACGCGCCACCGCGAGGAATATTCGAATGTCATCCCAGTTCATGATGTAGGAGTACTATAAAAAATGCACAACGGATACGCTTTTCAGCGTCTTGCAATCACGAATTTGCAGAGTCAGGATAGGGATAACGATGGGGACGATGCGAGTCCTCATAAACGGTAATCAGGGAGGTTTCTCGATGCGCAATATCGGACATTTTATCGGCGGCAAGCATGTTGCCGGTAATAGCGGTCGCACCGCCGACGTTTTCCAGCCGCTCGACGGCACGGTTCAGGCCAAGGTGGCGCTTGCGACCAAGGATGAAGTGCGCGCTGCCGTTGAAAACGCCAAGGCTGCCCAGCCTGCATGGGCCGCGACGAACCCGCAGCGCCGCGTCCGCATCCTGCGCAAGTTCCTCGAACTCGTCGAAGCTGAATATGACAGCCTGGCCGAACTTCTGGCGCGCGAGCATGGCAAGACGATTGCCGATGCCAAGGGCGACATTCAGCGCGGTCTTGAAGTTGTGGAAGTCTGCCTCGGCTCTGCGCATATGCTGAAGGGCGAGTTCACCGACAATGCCGGTACGGGCATCGACACCTATTCCATGCGTCAGCCGCTCGGCGTTGTTGCCGGTATCACCCCGTTCAACTTCCCGGCCATGATCCCGCTCTGGAAGGCTGGTCCAGCGATTGCCTGCGGCAATGCCTTTGTTCTGAAGCCATCCGAACGCGATCCGGGCGTCCCGATGCGTCTGGCTGAACTGTTCATGGAAGCGGGTCTGCCTGCCGGCATCTTTAACGTCGTCAATGGCGACAAGGATGCCGTCGATGCGCTGCTCGACGATCCGGATGTGCAGGCCATCGGCTTCGTCGGCTCCACGCCGATTGCCCAGTACATCTACGGTCGCGGCTGCTCGAACGGCAAGCGCGTTCAGTGCTTCGGCGGCGCCAAGAACCACATGCTCATCATGCCCGATGCCGATATGGACCAGACCGTCGATGCGCTTATCGGCGCTGGTTACGGCTCGGCAGGCGAACGCTGCATGGCAATTTCGGTTGCTGTGCCAGTCGGTGAAGATACCGCCAACCGCCTGATGGAAAAGCTCATCCCGCGGGTTGAATCGCTTAAGATCGGCCCGTCCACCGACAATTCTGCCGATTACGGCCCGGTCGTCACGCAGGCTGCCCTTGACCGCATTCGCGGCTATGTCGATCTCGGTGTCGAAGAAGGCGCGAAGCTGGTTGTCGATGGCCGTAACTTCAAGATGCAGGGCTATGAAAATGGCTTCTACATGGGCGGCTGCCTGTTCGACAATGTGACGCGCGACATGCGCATCTACAAGGAAGAGATTTTCGGCCCGGTTCTCTCCGTTGTCCGCGCCAAGAATTACGAGGAAGCGCTCGCATTGCCGAACGATCATGAATATGGCAACGGCGTCGCCATCTTCACCCGCGACGGCGATGCGGCCCGCGATTTCGCAAGCCGCGTGCAGGTCGGAATGGTCGGTATCAATGTGCCGATCCCGGTTCCGATCGCTTACTACACCTTTGGTGGCTGGAAGGCTTCCGGTTTCGGCGATCTCAACCAGCACGGTCCGGATGCATTCCGCTTCTACACCAAGACCAAGACCGTCACCTCGCGCTGGCCGTCTGGCGTGAAGGACGGGGCAGAATTCGTCATCCCGACGATGAAGTAATTAGGCGCTACTCCTGCCTCATCCTGAGCTTGTCGAAGGATTTGGCAGGTGGCTGTGGGCACCTTGTCCCCCGTAAAACCCCACCCAAGCGGTGGGGTTTTTGTTTTCCAGTGTTTTGCGGTAGGATTCCTCGTCCGACTGTGCTACGGCGACGCTGTCCCCTTTCCTGAATGCAAAACGCTTCAGCAACGAAGAGACCGTTTCCTATGGCTGTCAGCTCCAAGCATATTCCCGCTCCCGATCTTCATCGGGTGCGCCGCGCCCTCCTTTCCGTTTCCGACAAAACCGGCCTGATTGAATTCGCCAAGGCGCTCCATGCGCATGGCGTCGAAATCCTCTCGACCGGCGGCACTGCCAAGTCCATTGCGGCGGAAGGCATTCCGGTGCGCGACGTTTCCGAAATCACCGGCTTTCCTGAAATCATGGACGGGCGCGTGAAGACGCTGCATCCGGCAGTCCATGGCGGCCTGCTCGCCGTGCGCAACGACCCGGAACACGTTGCCGCAATGGAAGAGCACAAGATCGGTGGTATCGATCTTGCCGTGATCAATCTCTATCCGTTCGAGGAAGTGCGCTTCCAGGGCGGCGATTACGACACGACCGTCGAAAACATCGACATCGGCGGCCCGGCCATGATCCGCGCTTCGGCCAAGAACCACGCCTATGTCGCCACCGTTGTCGATCCGGCCGATTATGCCGAAGTGGTCACCGAGCTTGAAAAGCATGCCGGTTCGCTGCCGCTCGCTTTCCGCAAGAAGCTGGCCGCCAAGGCTTTCTCGCGCACCGCAGCTTATGACGCGGCGATTTCCAACTGGTTCGCCGAAGCCATCGAAGAAGAAACGCCAATCTGGCGCTCGGTTGCGGGCAAGCTGCATTCGGTCATGCGCTATGGTGAAAACCCGCACCAGACTGCAGGCTTCTATCTCTCCGGCGAAAAGCGCCCGGGCGTTGCGACCGCAACCCAGCTTCAGGGCAAGCAGCTTTCCTACAACAACATCAACGACACCGATGCGGCTTTCGAGCTCGTCGCCGAGTTCGATCCGGCGCGCACGGCTGCCGTCGCCATCATCAAGCACGCCAATCCGTGCGGTGTGGCGGAAGGCGCATCGATCAAGCAAGCCTATCTGAAGGCGCTGGCGTGCGATCCGGTTTCGGCGTTCGGCGGCATTGTTGCGCTCAACAAGACGCTGGATGAAGAAGCCGCCGAGGAAATCGTCAAGATTTTCACGGAAGTCATCATCGCTCCCGATGCAACGCCGGGCGCGCAGGCCATCGTCGCCGCCAAGAAGAACCTGCGTCTTCTGGTGACGGGCGGTCTTCCTGACCCGCGCGCCAAAGGTATCGCTGCGAAAACGGTTGCCGGTGGCTTGCTGGTTCAGTCGCGCGACAATGGCGTCGTCGATGATCTCGACCTCAAAGTCGTGACCAAGCGTAGCCCGAGCGAAGCCGAGCTGAACGATATGAAGTTCGCCTTCCGCATTGCCAAGCACGTCAAGTCGAACGCCATCGTCTATGTGAAGGACGGCGCAACGGTTGGTATCGGAGCTGGCCAGATGAGCCGCGTCGACTCGGCGCGTATCGCTGCCCGCAAGGCGGAAGATGCAGCCGAAGCCGCCGGTCTGGCAGAGCCGCTGACCAAGGGTTGCGTGGTTGCCTCTGACGCATTCTTCCCGTTTGCGGACGGCCTGCTTTCTGCCGTTCAGGCAGGCGCTACGGCGGTTATTCAGCCGGGCGGCTCCATGCGTGACGAAGAAGTGATCGCTGCTGCCGACGAGCATGGCATTGCCATGGTCATGACCGGAATGCGCCATTTCCGTCATTAATTCATCGACTTAGAAATCTGAAAACGAGCCCCGAAACGAAAATTTTCGGGGCTTTTTGTTTTCATTGAGTTTCGAATTATTTCGTTTTAAATTCGTTTATGAGCGCTCACGTAAATACGGGAGCTGCTTTGCATCAGGGGGAGGACGCGGAGGCATAGCAAGCTTTTTCATACCTGATGTAAACTAAAAGCATTTTACACAAACATATTCGAACGGGAGGATACTGTGAGTACCAAGCAATTTATCGGCTCCATCGATCAGGGAACCACCAGCACGCGCTGCATCATTTTCGATCAACTGGGCGATGTCATCGCGATGGATCAGCGCGAGCATGAGCAGATTTACCCCAAGGCCGGCTGGGTGGAGCATAGCCCGCTTGAAATCTGGCGCAACACGCAGCACGTCGTCGCGGAAGCGTTGAAGAAGGCCAAACTGACGGCAGCGGATATCGCCGCGATCGGCATTACCAACCAGCGCGAGACGACGCTGCTCTGGGACAAGGCGACCGGCCAGCCGCTTTATAATGCGCTTGTCTGGATGGATACGCGCACCGCCGATCTGGTGGCGCAATATACGAAGAATGGCGGTGCGGATCGTCTTCGCGCCCGGACGGGGCTGCCGATCACCACCTATTTCGCCGGACTGAAGCTGCGCTGGATTCTCGACAATGTTCCGGGCGCGCGCCAAAAGGCCGAAGCAGGTGAGGCGCTATTTGGCACCATCGATACATGGCTGGCCTGGAACCTTACCGGCGGACCGGATGGCGGCATTCACATTACCGATGTCACCAATGCCTCGCGCACGCAGTTGATGGATATTGCAAGCCTGCAATGGGATGCGGAAATTCTGGACCTCTTCCATATTCCGCGCGCTTGTCTGCCGGAAATCCGCTCATCGAGCGAGGTTTATGGCGAGATTTCGGTTCGGTCCCTGCGCGGCGTCCAGCTTGCGGGAATTCTGGGTGACCAGCAGGCAGCTTTGTTCGGTCAGGCCTGTCTTGAGCCGGGCGCGGCCAAGAACACTTATGGCACGGGCTGCTTCATGCTGATGAATACGGGTGACAAGCTCGTTTCGTCCGATTACGGCCTGCTGACCACCGTTGCCTATAAGATCGGCGATGCCCCGCCGTCTTATGCGCTGGAAGGCTCCATCGCCATTACCGGCGCGCTGGTGCAATGGCTGCGCGACAATCTCTGTATCATCCGCAACAGCAGCGATATCGAAACGCTCGCCCGTACTGTCGATGATAATGGCGATGTCTATTTCGTCCCGGCATTTTCCGGTCTTTATGCGCCGCATTGGGAATCGTCTGCGCGCGGCGTCATTGCCGGGCTGACGCGCTTTGCCAATAAGGGTCATATTGCCCGCGCTGCACTGGAGGCAAGCTGCTATCAGGTGCGCGAGGTGCTGGAAGCCATGGTAAAGGATTCCGGCGTGGAGATCGGTGAACTGCGCGCCGATGGCGGCATGACTGTCAACGAATTCGTCATGCAGTTTCAGGCCGACATTCTGGATGTCCCGGTGGTCCGCCCCAAGATCGTGGAAACCACGGCGCTGGGGGCGGCTTACTCGGCTGGGCTTGCCGTCGGCTACTGGAAATCCATGGAAGATGTTGTCGAAAACTGGCAGGTCGGCCATCGCTGGCACCCGAAGATGCCGAAGAAGGAGCGTGAACGCCTGTTCGCCTCATGGGAAAAGGCGGTTCAGCGCTCCCTGAACTGGGTGGATTAAGGCCAATTCGGCGCTCTATAAGGCCGCCTTGTCGGCAGGATAGGGCGTCGCTTTCGTCAGACAGAGACCAGCGGCGAAAAAGATCACCAGCACCGCCATTCCAATGGCTGCCGACCCGCTGATGGCGGTGACGGTGGCGACAAGAAATGGCGCGAGGAAACTGGTGGCGCGGCCCGCCAGCGCGTAGATGCCGAAATAGCGTCCCGACTCTTCCGGCTCGATGCTGCGGGCAAACCATGAGCGCGACGAGGCCTGCACAGGGCCGAAGGCCGCGCCGATCATCAGGCCATAGATGAGATAGGCATGTTCGGCAGGCGTCGAAAAAAGCCCCTGCGCGGTGCTTTCCGCAAAGGGTAGCAGCCCGAAGAACGTATAATCGCGCCCTGTCGATACAATGCCGAGCGTGGCGAGCAGCAACAGGATCAGCGATGCGATGACCACGGCTTTTGAGCCGAAACGTGAATCGACGCGGCTGGCGACAAGGCAGCTGAAGATCGCCATCACATTAAGGATCATGCCGAACAGGCCGATCTCGGTAATCGACCAGTGAAACATGGCGGCAGCATAGCCGCCGCCCAGCGCCAGCAAAGCGTTGACGCCGTCCTGATAGACCATGCGGGCAATGAGAAAGCGCAATATGCCGGAGCGCTGGCGCACCTCGCGCAGCGTGGCTTTCAGCTCAGAAAGGCCATGGCGTAGCGCCTTGCGCAGAGGTTCGCCGCGCGCCGAATCCGGGGTGAACAGGAACATCGGCAGCACAAAGATCAGATACCAGAGCGCTGCAAGCGGGCCGGTGATGCGGGCGTCTTCACCGGTGGTCGGATCAAGGCCAAAAAGAGGATCAACGCCGATGATCGTTTTGCCGGTTTGCGGTGACCCGGCCAGAAACAGCACCACGAAGACCAGCACGATCATGCCGCCTAGATAACCAAGCCCCCATGCGATATTGGAAATGCGTCCGATATCTGCACGTGGCACAAGACGCGGCATCATGGAATCATTGAAGACGATGGAAAATTCAGCTGCCACCGAGGCGATCGCAAAGGCCAGCAGCACCCAGAACAGGCTTGCTCCCGGCGCCGCGAACCAGAGGAGCGACAGGCTGACGATCTTCAGAACGGCGAAGAAGCCGATCCACGGTTTGCGCGCGCCGGTGCGGTCGGAAACAGCGCCGAGCACAGGCGACAGAATGGCGATGATAAAGCCCGCCGCCGCGATGCCATAGCCCCATGCAACTTGCCCGGCTTCCGGGCTTGCCGCCATGCGGGAGATAAAATAGGGGCCGAAAACAAAGGTCGTGACGACGGTAAAAAACGGTTGCGCCGCCCAGTCGAACAACATCCAGCCCCATATGCCGCGCCGTGACGCATAGCTGCGTTCGCTGACTGTCAGATCGCTCAAATGCCACTCCCTTGCGAATGTGGCCGGAGCTTATACGGCGAGCGACAACCTCACAAATGAAAAGGGCGGCCTTAAGCCGCCCTTTCATTTTTATTGCCGGGCGCGGATTACTGCGCCAGATCGGACATCAGGCCAGCGGCGACAGCCAGCCGCGAGACGGTGAGGTCGCCGCCTTCGGTGAGCGCGACCATGCGATTTCTGACCTGCTCGATCCGGACGCCGTCCGCATCGAGCCACGCCGCTGCCGGGTCTTTCTCCTTGGCGAAGCGCTTCAACGCCGCGATGGTGATCCCGCGTGCCGCCTGCGTGATGGTCTCGCTCGCACGCGACAGGGCCAGTCCGTCATAATAGTCGGTGACGGGGATGGACCGTGCCGCATCTTCGATGCGTCCGATGCGGAAGGCTTCCGACACGCCAAAATAGGCCTTGGCGGTTGCCACCAGATCGGCGTTCGCCAGATGCGCGATCAGCGCGATATCCGGCATGATGCCCGCAAGCTGGAGATTGGCGAGACGCTGGGCCAGCTTTTCCGGTGCGCCCTTTTCCACGAAGGCAGCCTTGTCGGCACGCACCGTGTTGCGCAGGAATTCAGGCATCAGGCCTTCGAAACGCGGTTCCAGTTCGGCACGCGCCTTGACGATGGTGCCGACCAGTTCGGTGAGGTTTGCGCGGGTCGTATCATTGCGCAGCACCCATGCCGTCGTCGCCTGCAACATTTCGCCGACGAGATGGTAGAACTGGTTCTGCACATCGCCCGGCACGCGATTGTCGAGCGCATCGATGGCGTCATAGACTGCGTCGATCTCGAAACCGTCACGCACCGCGATATAGGCGCGAACAATATCCGAAGGCGACTTGCCGGTCGTGTCGGCCAGACGGCTGATGAAGGTGATACCGCCGCGATTGATGACATCATTTGCCAGCAAGGTTGCAACGATTTCCCGCTTCAGGCGGTGGCCCGAGATTTCCTCTGCGTAAGTCTTGGCCATACGTTTCGGGAAATAGCCGAACAGCAGTGACTGGAAGTAAGGCTCGTCTGGAAGCGCACTTGCCACCAGATCGTCACTGAGCGACAGCTTGGCATAGGCCAGTAGGACCGCCAGTTCCGGGCGGGTCAGTGGATGGCCTGCCTTCTGGCGATCAGCCAGTACGGTGTCGGACGGCAGATACTCGACCTTGCGATCCAGCAGTTTGCGGTGTTCCAGTTCCGCCATGAAGCGGGCCTGGTAGGGGAGTTCGGCAAGTCCCTGACGTTCGCTCAGCGAAAGCGCCAGCGGCTGCAGATAGTTGTTGCGCAGCACGAGCTCCGAAACATCGTCGGTCATGCTGACCAGAAGCTTGTTGCGGGCAGGGCGCTTGAGCTTGCCCGAACGCATAGCAGCGGCCAATGCGATCTTGATATTGACCTCGACGTCCGAGCAGTTGACGCCAGCCGAATTGTCGATGGCGTCGGTGTTGCTGCGACCGCCTGCAAGCGCATATTCGATGCGCCCGCGCTGGGTCATGCCGAGATTGGCGCCTTCGCCGATCACACGGGCGCGAACATCCGAACCGGTGATGCGAATGGCGTCATTGGCGCGGTCGCCCACCTGCGCATCCGTTTCGCTGGACGCGCGGATATAGGTGCCGATGCCGCCGAACCATAAGAGATCAACCTGCGCTTTCAGGATGGTCGTCATGATTTCCTGCGGCGTCGCCGTGGTCTTGGCAAGGCCGATGGCAGCCGCTGCCTCGGCAGACAGGGTGATGGTCTTTTGGCTGCGGCTATAGACACCGCCGCCCGACGAAAGCTTCGAGCGATCATAGTCCTGCCAGCTTGAGCGCGGCAGTTCGAACAGGCGCTTGCGCTCGGCAAAGCCGTCCGCCGGAACCGGGTTCGGATCGATGAAGATATCGCGATGGTCGAAGGCGGCAATGAGCCTGATCTGCTCGGAAAGCAGCATGCCATTGCCGAACACATCGCCCGACATGTCGCCCACGCCGACAACCGTGAACGGCTCGGTCTGTATATCCATGTCGAATTCACGGAAATGCCGCTTCACGGCTTCCCAGCCGCCACGGGCGGTGATGCCCATGCCTTTGTGGTCGTAACCGGCAGAGCCGCCCGACGCGAAAGCATCGTCCAGCCAGAAATCATGCGCCTGACTGATGGCATTGGCCGTATCGGAGAAGGTGGCCGTGCCCTTGTCGGCGGCGACGACGAAATAAGGATCGTCATTGTCGTGGCGCACGACATTTTGCGGCGGCACCACAGCGCTGTCATGGATATTGTCGGTGACCGACAGAAGCGTCGAGATGAACACCTTATAGGCGTCGCGTCCCGCTTCGAAGACGGCATTGCGGTCGCCGCCCACCGGCAGGCGCTTCGGATAGAAGCCGCCCTTGGCGCCGACCGGCACGATCACCGCATTCTTGACCTGCTGCGCCTTGACGAGCCCCAGCACTTCGGTGCGGTAATCCTGCGCGCGGTCCGACCAGCGCAGACCGCCACGGGCGACCGCTCCGAAACGCAAATGCACGCCTTCGACTTCCGGGCCGTAGACGAAAATTTCGCGATACGGGCGCGGATCGGGCAGTCCATCGACCAGCCGCGGATTGAGCTTGAAGGCGAAGGTGACACGCGGCTTGCCTTCGGCATCCAGCGTATAGGCGTTGGTGCGCAGCGTCGCTTCGATCAGGTTGCGGAACCGGCGCAGGATCTGGTCGTCGTCGATGCTCGGCACACCGAGAAGGGCGGTTTCGATGGCGTCGATCAGCTTCTTTTCCGCTGCGTCACGGCGCTTGGCCGTTGGGTTGAAGCGCAAATCGAACAGCGAATAGAGATCGCTGGCGATTTCCGGATACCGGTTGAGGGCGGCGGCGATGAAGCCCTGCGAATAGGCGATACCCGCCTGCTGCAGATAACGGCCATAGGAGCGCAGAATCATGATCTGGCGTGCGGTGAGGCGGGCCGTCTGCACCAGCGCGTTATAGCCGTCATTATCGGCAAAGCCGTCCCAGACAGTGCGGAACACGTCTTCCAGCATTTCGCCGTCATCGGAAAGATCAACCGGTGCGCCATAGGCGTTCACAAGCTGCATGTCGTGCACATAGACCGGCGCACCATCTTGACCGGCATGGGGCAGATCAATGGTCTGTTCGCTGACGACGCGGAAGCCCATATTTTCCAGAAGCGGAACGCGCTGCGACAGCACCACCGGCGCGCCGTGATGATAAAGTTTTAGCGAAACCGCATCCGGTCCATCGGTGCGATAACGGTAGAAATCCACGAAAAGCGGTGCTTCCGGGCTGAGACCCGCAATGCGCTCCGCATCGACCAGCGCTTCCGGTGCGGTGAAGATTTCGCGATAGGATGGCGGGAAGCTCGCGGCCAGCGCCACGACACCAGCATCGGCGTTTTCCACGCTTTCACGCACCGCATCTTCCCAGGTGCGGACGATGGAACGCACTTCCGCCTCCAGCGCTTCGCGATCCACATGCGGCGTGGAGCGTTCGTGACGGCGAATGACGAACTGAACGCGCGTCAGGCCGTTTTGAAGGAAGACCGGATGGAATTCAAAGCTGTCGCCGCCATAGACGTCGACGAGATAGCGACCGATCTTTTCACGTACGACCGAGTCGTAACGGTCGCGCGGTATATAGACCAGCACGGTCGCGAAACGGCCAAAACGGTCGAGGCGCGGAATGGCGCGCACACGCGGACGCTCGCCCAGCGCGAGGATGAGTTCGGCATTGGCCGTCAGGCTTTCCGTGTCGATCTGGAAAAGCTCGTCGCGCGGATATTCTTCCAGCACGTTGATCAGCGCCTTGCCAGAATGGTCTTCCCGGTTGAAGCCCAGGTGCTTGATCACCGCATCGGCCTTCGAGCGAATGAACGGGATGCTGGACACCGAGCTTATATAGGCGACCGAGGTGAACAGGCCGACGAGGCGCAGTTCGCCAATGGCTTCGCCCTTCGGTCCGAAAATCTTCACGCCGATATAGTCGAGATAGGAGCGGCGATGCACCAGTGACAGCGTATTCGCTTTGGTGACGATCAGCGGCTCGTTGCTGTCGAGGAATTCGGTAACCTCGCGCGGCGTGACGGTATCGTCGTCATCCTTGCGCAGCACGCGCACTTCATTGTCGCCAAGGACGCCCAGCGGCTCCTTGACGGCGACGAGGCTGCGCTTCTTGCCCGAACCTTCAAAAGCAAGCTCACGCATGCCGAGGAAGATGAAATGATCGTCGCGCAGCCATTCGAGGAAGGCGATGGCTTCCGGCATGGCGGCATTGCCGTTCAGCTCGTAAGCGCGCTGGTAATCTGCGATGGCGTCATCGAGACGCTTCAGCATCGGCTTCCAGTCGCCGACGGCAAAACGCACCTGTCCGAGAACGCGCTTGAGCCCGTCCGTCAGGTCGGCCTTGGCCTGCTTGCCGAGCGCTGGCAGATGAATCTGTACAAGGCTGACGCGCTCAACGCCCTTGGCAGGTGCGAGCTGCGATGCTTCGCCGAGAATAACCAGCCCATCCTTTTCCCGGGTAACATCGAGAACCGGGTGCACGACCATGAAAATCTGGCCGACGTGATTGTTCAGCTCGCCCAGAATGGAATCGAGCAGGAACGGCATATTGTCGTTGACGATGGTGATTACGCTCACCGGGCGACCATGGCGTTCGATACCGTTATCGACGCTGATGATGCTTTTGCCCTTGCGGTAGGATTCAAGAGCCGCATAGCCATGACGGGCTGAACTGTCGAGCGCTTCGGCGTCGTAAGCTGCCAGATCTTCTGGCGGTGCCCACTCGAAGAGAAGCTGCGAGAAGGCTGCCAGCGCCTTGGGCTTCCCCCCTTTTTGTCCTCTTTGCTTGCCTTGGAATTCTTAACTTTGCTCGACCGATCCTGCTTTGCAGTCACGTCGGATACTCCTGTCATGATGGCAATGCGCGCCAAACTAGCAGATCAGACATTTCTTTCGATGACAAATTGCTGCGACTATCGAAAAAAATCCTGAAAAGTCAGAAAAATGGCATCTAATCCATTTAATTTGGAATAAAATATCGAAAACTTTGGGCGATTTTTCTAAAAATACCGGGGAAATTCCCGGCGCGCTAAAAAATTGGCGTCAGCCGACGGCGGAATTGCCACAATTCAGACCAAAGTCGTAGATGATTCTGAGATGCTGGCGCTGTCAGAGCTCGATCAGATGATCGTCCAATTCGTTCATATTATCGGCGCCTGCGGGGAAGTGCTTTTCCAGCAACGTGCCAGCCTGATCAATCGCCGTGACGAAGCCCTCCGCCATTTGTGACCGCGATGCGTGATGGATCAGCGTCGCGACAATGGCGTTCCATTCGTCTTGCTCAACACGGGCATGGATGCCTGCATCGGCAATCACTTCGGCATAATGCTCGGCCATGGAAACAAACAGCAGAATGCCGGTGCGGTTTTCGGTGATGTGGACATTGCGCGCCAGAAACTGTTGCAGCGCATTGAGATGGGCGCGCTTGTAGCGGATGCGGCGAGGCACCAGCAACATGCGGATCGATGGTAGCAGCCAGAGAACCAGCATGGCCGAAATGAAAGCGGCGAGAATGGACAGGCCGAACATCGGCAGGCTGATATCAAACCAATACCAATGGGCGAGGCAGGCTGCGATCACCGAAGCAAGCAGGATGCCGCAGGTTGCGACAAAGCCAGCTGCAAAGAAATAGTCGTCGCTGCTGCGCGCCAGCACCGCATAGATTTCGCCACTGGTGCCTGCTTCCGCGTCCCGGATGGCGTCAGCGATGCGAGCATGGTCTTCGGCGCCGATCAGCGTATGGTGCTTCATCGCTACCTCTCCCTACCAGCTTCCAGAGGCGCCGCCGCCCCCGATGAGCCGCCGCCCCCGCCAAAGCCGCCACCGCCGCCGCCGGATGACCAACCACCGCCACCACCCCAGCCGCCGCCGCGACCGCCGGAGCTGCCGCTTGAATTGGTGTTCAGCGTCATACCCAGCCATTCATAGCGTCCGGGGCCGAGCTTGCGTCCGAAGATCGGGGCAAGCACTGCGAAGCCGAACCCGCCGAAGAAAATCAGACACCAAAAGGTGATGAAGATGACCGCAACCCAGTCCACATCGTCACTACTGGTTTGCGCATTACGCTTGGCGCGCGCTTCCAGTTCGGCGGCGTCGCCGGAGAGAACGGAGAGAATGCCGTCCACGCCCTGCACGATGCCGCCACTATAGTCGCCGGTGCGGAAGGCTGGAATGATGGCGCCGTTGATGATGACGCTCGACAGCGCGTCGGTCATGGTGCCTTCAAGCCCGTAGCCGACCTCGATGCGGACTTTGCGGTCGTTCGGGGCGACAACGAGCAGTATGCCGTTATTTTCCTGCCTCTGGCCGAGAGCCCAGCTGCGGAAAAGGCGGTTTGAATAGGATTCGATGTCCTCGCCATTGAGGCTCGGCACCGTCACCACCACCACCTGATCGGAGGATTTAGCCTCGAAATCCGCCAGTTTCTGGGTCAGTTGCTGCCGTTCAGCCGGATCGATGATGCCTGCATTGTCCACCACACGGCCGGTCAGCGCCGGTGTGGCCTTCTGTGCCGTATCCTGCGCCCATGCAGCCGAGGTTGGTTGCAGGGTCAGGACAGCGGAAAACAGCAGAAGCAGGCATGCAAACAGGTATCGCGGCCAGTGAAGGCCGCGATGCCGATGCCGGAATGCTGCGCCCGTCGCCACGGAAGCGACCGTCAGTTAAACTTGACTTGCGGTGCTGCCTGGCTGCCGGCGTCGGCGCTGAAGGTCTGCATCGGTTGCGCGTCGCGATACCAGATCCACGTCCAGATCATGGTCGGCATGGTCCGCAGCGTGGTGTTGTAGACGCGAACCGCCTCTATATAGTCGCGGCGCGCCACGGCGATGCGGTTTTCCGTGCCTTCAAGCTGCGATTGCAGCGCAAGGAAATTCTGGTTGGCCTTGAGGTCCGGATAGCGCTCGACCACCACCATCAGGCGCGACAGGGCGCTGGTGAGGTTGGCCTGATTGTCCTGAAACTGCTTGAAAAGTTCAGGATTGTTGAGCGTTTCCGGCGTGATCTGCACCTGCGTCGCCTTGGCGCGCGCATCGATCACCGCTTGCAGCGTTTCCTTTTCGTGGGCGGCATAGCCCTTCACGGTCTCGACCAGATTGGGCACGAGATCGGCGCGGCGCTGGTACTGGTTCTGCACCTCGCTCCAGGCGGCCTTGGCCTTTTCCTCATTGGTCGGAATCGTGTTGAAACCGCATGCCGAAAGCAGCGGAACCAGAAGGGTGAGACCAAGGGCGATGAGAATACGGCGGAAAGAGAAAGAAGAGGCAACCGTCGCAGCCGACATGGGTTTCTCCTGAAAAAAGACGCTTTGCCAAGCGCCCGAGTACGGATGTCGTGGCCCGAATATTCGCATTCACGAAAATGCGAGCCGTCAAATCAACAAGATAGCGTAATTTTGCGCAGCGTCCAGCCCGTTTGCAACACTGTTCCACCCCTGTCCGGGCGCAGAGGGCGGGTGGGCCAGAACCGGCTTCGCGCTTGCAATGGCGCAATTCTATGTTGACTCTATCAACATCTTCAATATTGATAGAGTCAACATAGGGGAGGCGCCGAACCACGGCGTATGCAGCAATGACGGAACCGACCAATCAGGCTGACATCGGCGCATTGCGCGCCTTCAATCGAGCCTATACGCGTCGTCTCGGCCTGTTGAACGCGCATCTCGACAAAAGCCCGTTCACCCTGACCGAAGCGCGCATTCTCTACGAGATAGCAAACCGCACCGCGCCGACGGCGGCGGACATCATGCGGGCGCTGGGGCTTGATCGCGGCCAGCTCAGCAGAACATTGAAGCGCTTCACCGAGCGCGGACTGATCGAGACGGAACAGCACCCGGATGGCGGGCGCAGCCGCCCCATTCTGCTGACCGAAGCTGGCCGCAAGACGTTCAACGCTCTGGAACGCAATACCTGTGATACAGTGGGCGAACTTCTGGATGGCTTACAGCCCGACCGCCGCCGCGATCTGCTGACGGCTGCCGGGGCAATCATGCGCGTTTTCGACGAGGGGCAAAACGGGCAGGTGCAATTGCGTGATCTCAAAGCCGGTGATCTCGGCTGGATCATCCATCGTCAGGCCATCCTCTATACCGGCGAATATGGCTGGAACAATGAGTATGAGGCGCTTGTCGCCCGCATTCTTGCTGATTTCACGGAAAATTTCGACCCTGCCCACGATGCCGGCTGGGTGGCGGAAATCGACGGTCGCGTGGTCGGTTCAGTCTTTTTGGTCAAGGGCGGTCAGCCCGGACTTGGCAAGCTGCGCCTGCTCTATGTCGAGCCGGATGCGCGGGGCGCAGGTGTGGGGGCGAAACTCGTCAACGCCTGCATCGAGCGCGCGCGGGCTGTCGGTGATGAGCATCTCACGCTCTGGACGAACAGTGTGCTGACCGCCGCTCGGCGTCTTTACGAGCGCGCCGGATTTAAGCTTGTCGAAGAAGCGCCACACCATTCCTTCGGTGTCGATCTGATCGGTCAGATATGGGAACTGGACCTTACGGCAAGTCTTCAAGGACAAATGAAGGCCAGCGCATAAAAGAAAAGCGGCGGATTGCTCCGCCGCTTTCTCAAAATGCAAACTGCGCGAAAGATTATTCGCTTGCAGCAGCTTCTTCAGCCGGAGCGGCTGCGGCTTCAGCGGCAGCAGCAGCAGCTTCTGCAGCCTTCGCAGCAGCTTCTTCTTCAGCCTGCTTGGCCAGAGCGATACGCTCCTGAGCCTTCTTGCCCGGCTCACCCTTGGTCGGGTTGCTGCGGGCCGGACGCTTGGCAATGCCAGCCTGGTCGAGGAAGCGCAGAACGCGGTCGGTCGGCTGTGCGCCCTGGGCGATCCAATGCTGGATGCGGTCGGCGTCGAGCTTTACGCGTTCAGCGTCCTTGGCCAGCATCGGGTTCCATGCGCCAACGGTTTCGATGAAACGGCCGTCACGCGGGCTGCGGACGTCGGCAACAACGACGTGGTAGTAAGGACGCTTCTTGGAGCCAGCGCGGGCGAGACGAATCTTGAGGGACATTTTTTCTTTCCTTTAGACAAATTGTTCGGCCCTGACGGGCTATCGGTTGTTCTGCCCATCTGGGCAATGGATCGAGCCGTTATCGGCTATTTATTTTCCGCTGTGGTTGGCAGCGGCATGCTCATGATGCCGAATGACTTCCTTCACGATGAAGTTCAGGAATTTTTCGGCGAAATCGGGGTCGAGATGGGCATCGACAGCCAAAGCGCGAAGACGCTCGACCTGACGCTTTTCGCGAGCCGGGTCAGCCGGGGCGAGGCCCCGTTCGGCCTTCAGCACGCCCACTGCCTTTGTGCAGCGGAAGCGTTCAGCCAGCATATGGATCAGCGCCGCATCGATATTGTCGATGGAGGCGCGCAGTGACAGAAGTTCGGCGGGTGCAGTGTTCTGTTCGTCGCTCATAATGCTCACTTTTTCTTCGGCAGACCCGGAAGGCCGCCACCGAGACCCGGAAGCTTGGGTCCGCCCAAACCGGGAAGACCGCCGCCCGAAAGTCCAGGCAAACCGCCGCCTTTCGTCAGACCGGCTGCTTCCGCCTGCTTGGCAAGCGCCTCAAGCTGCTTCGGGTCCATCTTCGACAGATCCGGCATGCCGCCGAGGCCGCCCATGCCGCCACCCAGACCGCCAAGGCCCATCTTGCTGGCAAGACCGCCCATCATCTGCTTCATCATTCCGCCTTTGCCCTTGCCCATGACTTTCATCATGTCGGCCATCTGGCGGTGCATCTTGAGAAGCTTGTTAATGTCGGCGGCGTTGGTGCCGGAACCCTTGGCGATGCGCTGCTTGCGGCTGTGCTTCAAGAGGTCCGGATTGGCGCGCTCAGCCTTGGTCATGGAACCGATAATGGCAAGCTGGCGGTCGAACACCTTGTCGTCGAGGCCGGCTGCAGCAACCTGATCCTTCATCTTGCCCATGCCGGGCATCATGCCCATGATGCCGCCCATGCCGCCGAGCTTCTTCATCTGGCCCAACTGGTCGGCGAGATCGTTGAGATCGAACTTGCCGGACTGCATTTTCTTGGCCATCGCAGCGGCTTTTTCCGCGTCGATGTTTTCAGCAGCTTTTTCGACGAGCGAAACAATGTCGCCCATACCCAGAATGCGGTCGGCGATGCGCTTCGGATAGAATTCCTCAAGCGCATCCATTTTTTCGCCGGTGGCGATCAGCTTGATCGGCTTGCCGGTGATGGCGCGCATCGAAAGCGCTGCGCCGCCACGGCCATCGCCGTCCATGCGGGTCAGAACGATACCGGTAATGCCGACGCGTTCATCGAAATTGCGCGCCAGATTCACGGCGTCCTGACCGGTCAGGCTGTCGGCGACAAGCAGAATTTCATGCGGATTGGCGGCCTTGCGGATATCCGCCATTTCCACCATCAGCGGCTCGTCGATATGCGTGCGGCCTGCGGTGTCGAGAATGACGACGTCATGGGCGCCGAGCTTTGCAGCCTGAACGGCGCGCCTGGCGATTTCAACCGGCGACTGACCGGCGATGATCGGCAGCGTGTCGACGCTGGTCTGGATGCCCAGCTGGCGAAGCTGCTCCTGCGCGGCGGGACGGCGCGTATCAAGCGACGCCATCAGCACCTTCTTGCGCTGGCGTTCGGTGAGGCGCTTGGCGATCTTGCCGGTGGTGGTCGTCTTACCCGAACCCTGCAAGCCGACCATCATGATGACGACCGGTGCCGGTGCGTTGAGATCGATGGAAACGCCTTCGGTGCCGAGCATCTCGATAAGCTCGTCATGGACGATCTTGACGACCATCTGACCGGGCTTGATGCTCTTCAGGATTTCAGCGCCGACGGCCTTCTCACGAACGCGGTCGGTGAAGGAGCGAACCACTTCCAGCGAAACGTCGGCTTCGATGAGCGCACGACGCACTTCGCGCAGCGCCGCCGTCACGTCGCTTTCGGAGAGAGCGCCGCGTCCGGTGAGGCCGTTCAGAATGGAGCCAAGACGCTCCTGAAGTGATTCAAACATCGCGTTTCCTTATATCCGGGAATAGGCGGGAGGCTTCATCCGGGATAGATCGTCCCGCGTGTCTGCCAGTTCAAGAAGCACCCAAAGCGATACAGCACCCGAGGGCGCATCGCGCTGTCGGATGTGGACCTCCGGGATCGTTTTATACCATAATGGGTCCCGGTCGGTGGCTCGCGTTCTGAAGATCGCGGATAGATTGAGGGGTGGATTAGGCGTCGAAGAGCCGAATGTCAAGCAAAACTCGGTCAAATTGCCGTTCTTTCACCCAATTTAGCGCATATCCGCCGATGACAATACAGTGTGGTAATGGCAAATTCCCGCATAAGGCGAATCAATTTCGCTAAACAGTTCACAGCTGATCACTTCACAAGGAGAGAAGAATGGCGTTGACTGCCAAGGGCCGGATTTGGGCGGCGACAGTTCTTGCAGCAGGCATGTTTGCGGGTGCAGGCGCGGCTGAAGCCGCACAATGCGGCAACAATGCTGCCGGCTACAATGCGTGGCTGCAGCAGACCCTGAAGGAAGCGCCGTCGCGCGGCGTTGGCAAGGCGGGCCTCAGCGCGCTGGCCAACACCAAATATGCGCAGGCCACCATCAATGCCGACCGCAACCAGAAGAGCTTCAAGCTCTCCTTTGAAGACTTCATGAAGAAGCGCGGCGCGGATACGATCATCAAGCGCGGCAAGGCCATGAAAGCGCAGAACGCGGCTCTCTTCGCCAATATCGAAAAGCGTTATGGCGTTCCTGCCGGTCCGTTGATCGCGATCTGGGGCATGGAAACCGGCTTCGGCAACTATCTTGGCAAGCAGCACACGATTTCAGCCGTTGCAACGCTGGCCTATGATTGCCGCCGCACCGAATATTTCACCGGTCAGCTTTATGCGGCTCTCAAGCTGGTCGATCAGGGCGATCTCAGCCCGCAGGCAGTTGGCGCCATGCATGGTGAAATCGGCCAGACGCAGTTCATGCCGGCAAACGTCCTGAAATACGGCGTCAGCGGTTCGGGCAGCGCCCATTTCGACCTGAAGAACAAGGCGGATGCTCTCCACTCGACTGCCAACTTCCTGGTCGGTCACGGTTGGAGCCGTGGTGCAGGCTATCAGCCGGGTGAGCCGAATTACGGCGCGATCCAGGGCTGGAACGCCGCGCAGGTTTACCAGCGCGCCATTGCCGTCATGGGCAAGGCCATCGACGGGAATTAACAGAAACCACGGAGCGCTGCCAAAGCGCTCCGCTCTGCCTGGAAACAAAAAAGCCCCGGTCGAACCGGGGCTTTTTATTGCCGTCTGGCAGGAATTACAGAATAGGCTCACCGGCTTCGGGGCGTTTGAAGTCGCCGCTCTGCTGATCCATGACCCAGAGCTCGCCGGTCGAAATATCGAACCATGCGCCGTGCAAGGTGAGCTTGCCCTTCTTCTCCAGAATATCGACGCAGGGGAAGGTGCGCAGATTATTGATAGAGTAGCGGATGGAAATGCGCTCCAGCGCTGTCTGACGCTCGGTCGGCGTCATCAGGCTGTTGCCGCTGACGGCTTCAGCCGCAGGTGCAATCAGGCTCATCCACTTGCCGATGAAATCACCGGGCGACAGGGGCGCGCTTTCCGTATCGAGCGCAGCCTTGATGCCGCCGCAGCGCCCATGGCCCATGACGACGATGTGCTTGACCTTGAGGCTTTGCACCGCAAATTCCAGCGCAGCCGATGCCGCATGAAACTCGCCGTCAGGCTCGTAAGGGGGAATGAGATTGGCAACATTGCGCAGGACAAACATTTCGCCCGGCGCAGAGTTGAAGATTGTTTCGGGAGCAGCGCGGGAATCGCAGCAGGCAATAACCAGAGTTTCCGGTGATTGTCCTTTTTCCGCCAGTTCGCGATAGCGCGCGGTTTCCCGTGCGAAATGCTCCGTCATGAAGGTTCTGTAACCTGAGAGGAGTGTGTCCGGAAGATCAGCCATAACGTTCCAATATCCCTAACGAAAACCGAGATCAATCAAAATGATCATGCCGCAGAAAGGTCGCTGAGGCGTCAGGCGCGCAATCCCTTGGTCGGGTGCACAAGACGGCGCGTCTGCACCATGGCCATCGGCGAGGCGAGGCTGGAGGCATCGGCTTCCAGCATCAGTTCGTCGGCGCCGCGTTTTGCCGACCGCGCCATGATTTCGAACACGGCAGCGGTGGTGCTTTGCAGAGTCTTTTCTTCCGACAATCCTGAAAGGCGGCGCGCAAGAAACACCGCCGATGTCAGGTCGCCGAGTCCGTTGGTGGGGCCGTCTACCTTGCGATGTTCTGCCATCAGCGCCATGGTCGGCGTCAGCAATATATTGCCGATGCTGCCCGCCATCAGCGGGAAGGCGGAGGTGACCAGCATGGTTGCCGGGCCAGCGTCCAGGGCAGCTTCCATCAGTGATTTGTTGTCTTCGAGCGGCACGCCGGTCAGCCAGGACAGTTCAAACCGGTTGGGGGTGGCGATATCCGCAAGCGGCATAAGTTTGTCGCGAATGCCGATGGCGGTTGCCTCGGGCACATAGAGGCCCTTTTCATCGCCGATGACCGGATCGCAGAGATAGACGGCGTTCGGGTTGCGCGCCTTGACGCCTTTGACCAGCTCAGCGACAGCTGCCGCCTGTTCCGGGTGACCCAGATAGCCGGTCAGGATTGCGCCGACTTCGCCCAGCCACGGGGCGCGCTGGAGATCCTGCATCAGGCGGGAAAACTCTTCGGGCGGTGGCACGATGCGTCCGGCAGGACCATGGCCGGGATGCCAGGGCAGGACAACCGTTGGCACAGCCCAGACCGGAAAGCCCAGCGTTTCCAATGCGAAGACGGCTGCCCGGTTACCCACCGAACCGCGCACGACATGGCTTGAAATGACAATAACGGTTGTCGCGTCCGAAGGCGCAGAAAGCGTCATGTTAGACCTAGCTTTGCATGAGATAAAAGACGAGCCAGACGATGATCGTCAGCGTGATGAGAAGGCCCAGCGTCCGCCCGATGCGGGTGGCCCAGAGTTCGATGCGGTCGTTTTCAGGTGTGTCCCCGGCGGCAAGGTGTGTGGCGGTGCGGGCAAAACCACGACGGACGATACCTTCCGCGCCGGTTTGCTCGCGTTCCAGCCGCTCCAGAATACGGCGCGCTTCTTCCTGGCGCTCGCGTCCCGGACCGCCGGCGCCCTCGCCTATGCCAGCCTGCTGGCGCTCACCCATGATCTGCCTGCCTTGCCGAAGTGACTCACATCCGAAACCCGGCATAGCATCGTGCCCGAAATGATGTTCTGCAAGCGGAATAGTTGCATTCTATGTGAGCTTGACGACAAGCTTGCCAAAATTGCCGCCGTCGAGCATCGAAATGAAGGCTTTCGGTGCGTTTTCGAGCCCCTCCACAATGTCTTCTCGATAGCGGATTTGTCCGTCAGCGATCCATTTCGCCATATCGTGATAAAATGCGGGGCGTTGATCGCCAAAGTCGCGCTGGATGAAACCGCGAATGGTCAGGCTCTTGGACAGGATATCACGCATCACAAGCGGCAGGCGGTCGGGACCGTCGAATGGGCCGCTCTGGTTATACTGCGCGATAAGCCCGCAAACCGGCACACGGGCAAACTGGTTGAGAAGTGGGAAAACTGCTGCAAAGACCTTGCCACCGACATTTTCGAAATAGACGTCGATGCCGTCCGGGCAGGCCAGCGCCAATTCCTGTGCGAAATTCGGGCTGCGATGGTCAACCGCAACATCAAAACCGAATTCGTCAATCAGCGCCTTGCATTTATCTGCGCCGCCGGCAATGCCGATGGCCCGCGCGCCTTTCAGTTTGGCGATCTGACCGACCGCAGAACCGACAGGACCTGTCGCTGCCGCAACGACCACCGTTTCGCCTTCCTTGGGCTGGCCGATGGTCAAGAGGCCGGAATAGGCGGTGAAGCCCGGCATGCCGAGAACGCCAAGGGCGGTGGTGAGCGGTGCCTGTTCAGGGTCAAGTTTGCGCAAGGTGGAGGCATTGGCCACCGCATAGCTTTGCCAGCCGGAATGAGACAAGACGAAGTCACCGGGCGCGAAGCCCGCGCTGCGGCTTTCCACCACTTCGCCCACCGTGCCGCCTTCCATGACGGAACCGATTTCCACCGGGGCGGCATAGGATTTGGCAGCGCTCATGCGACCGCGCATATAGGGGTCGAGCGAAAGATAGCGCAGCTTCAGAAGCACTTCGCCTTCGCCAGCGCTCGGAACTGCCGCTTCTTCCAGCCGGAAGTTTTCCGCCGTGGGGCGTCCGTCTGGACGCGATGCAAGCACGATGCGCTGATTGATCTTTTCGCCCATGGGATAAACTCCTGTTGTTGAGGACCGCCTTAAACCGGAACGGCATGCGATGCATCCGGTTCCGCGACGGTTACTCACTTTTGAAGACGGCTTGGTGAAGAACTGCTATGGAATGATGTAACAGTGATTTGTAAATCCATTCGCTTTGAGGCCAAAGCAAAATGACCCAAGATACGTTGTTTCTTCTGACCCCGGGTTTCAAAGATCCGGCCTATCCCGGACAGGAATTCTATTGCTGGCACTGCGCGCTGATTGAGGGTGTTCTGGTGTCGTTTCCGTCGCTCGGTGGAGATCTGAAGATCGAGCGCGTCGCATTTTCCCGGCCACGTGAGAAGGTGATCCAGCTTGCGGGTGAGGAAAACCAGTCACTGCCATTGCTGATCTTGAAGGACGGCGACCGCTCGCCGCTGGAAACGGGCACCTATCTGGGGCGTTCGCTGATTGCCGATCCACACAAAATTCTGGCCGCGCTGACAGAGCGGCACGGTTTCCCAACGCCGCATCCGTGAACGTGTAAAAGCGTTAGACGTAGCTTCCGAGCGCCACGCGGCTGAACTGCCAGTTGACCTCCGGCAATTCGGAGGCCGGGAAGGACAGCACGATCTGCTTGGATGTGACAGGTCCGCGGAACCCAGCGAAGAAGATCGTGTCTTCCAGTTGCGGCGCGACTTCGAAACAGGAGAAAACCCAGGTGTCGTCCCGATCGGCAGACAGGACGATCAGGCCGTTCTCGTCATAGGAAATGTCGACCGACGGGTGCAGGTGGAACCGCACCGCAATATTGTCGCGTCCATTGGCTTTCAGCGGTCGTCCGTCGCCACGGTAAAAGCGATCTGCCCCCTGAATGACGCTGCCATTGTGCGACAGCACGAGACGGCGCTCGTGATAAATGCCGAACAGGCGCGCATAGCCGTCATGGCTCGCCACAAAACCTTGTCGCCCCATTTCTTCGATGCGGTCACGCTGTACGCGCGTCGGTCCGGCAATGATCGGCGTACCGATCATGTTGGAGAGGCCAGCATTGAGGCTGAACCGGCACGACGATGTGTCGTTGATAGTCGCTGTCGAATGGGCAGCCGTGGAGCGTCCCAATGGACGAAATTCCGGCGGGCCGAAACGGTCGATGCCGGAATTGACGATATAGCGCTGGCGTCCGGAGGACATTTCAAAGGCAAGGCAGCCCGCATGGGCATCCCGCGAGGCAGTGACCGGCGGCGGCAGGCCGGTATCGGCGATGATGGTCGTCGATCCCATGGAAAGACGTTCATAGCCGGAATAGGGCGCATGGGTCAGCGGTGAGCCGGCGGTTTCGTCATGACGCAGCACGGAAATGATCCGTTCCGGCATGGTCGGGCCCACGCCGTTGAACAGTGCAAGGCTGCCATCCTGATGGCGGAAGAAGCGCAATGCGGGCAGCATACGCTCAACCGCCTCGATCAGGGCCTTGGGTGGCGATTCCGTGCCATTGGCATAGGTCTGGCGCAGCGGCAGAAGATCGGCCAGCAGCTCCAGAACGGTTACCGGATTGCGCGAAATATGCCCGCCATCGGGCAAAATCTGGCGCTTCAGTTCATATTCGAGATTGCGTCGGGCGGCGCGGGCAGTCGGCGGTGAGACCGGCAATGCAAGGGCGGCGAAAGCGAGCGCGATACGCGCGCGCAGACGCTCTTCGCCGTCGTCCATCGCGCCCGCAACGGTGCGCAAGTAGCGGACCTGCATGGCGAGAGACCGCATGAATTTGCGATAGGCCGGCATTTCTGCGCCGGAGAGGATCAGGTTGGAATGCTGCAACCAGGCGATGATGCGCTGTGCTGTCACTTCTGGCGCCCATGCGAGACCGCCGATGCGCTTGCCGAACATGCGCATCCAGTCATCGACCAGCGCCCGCGCATTGGCGGTCGCCAGTTCGCTGTTGGCGCTTTTTAAATGGCGCAGCCAGCCGAAGCTCTGAAGCGCTGCTTCCCATTCGGGGGTCGGCGGCTCAACGGCAAATGGCGAAAGCCCGCCGGTTTCGACAAGGCGACCTGCCAGCGCGAAGCGCCCGTGATAGAATTCCTGCGCCAGCTGCGGGTCGGCGACGCGCAGATCGGGCGGTGCAATCAGGATACGGTCGGGCGTAAAGCCGGTGAAGCGCCAGCTGTAAAGCGGCCCCATACGCAGGCGGCGGCTGAACTTGCGCCACGCCTGTGCAACGGCCAGTCCCCAAAGGTGAGGGGTTTCGCTCAGCGCGACTGCCACCCGGTCTTTCTCCGTATCTTTTGTCATTGTGCCTACGCATTATCCAACGCAAAACCGCTTCGCACTTTTGCTGGAAATGCTCAAATCCTTTAGGCCGGATCAGAATTCCAGCCTTCTTTACAATTCTATAGAATGATGAATCGAGCGTTAACCATAACGGGTATCGCACCCCGTTATGACAATTTTTACGATTTAGTTTGGCTTACGCGCGCCGCTTGAAGCGTGCTGCGAAGAAACCGTCCATGCCCGCCCTATGCGGATCGCCGTTGAAACGCTCGGGCGGAAGATCGGCTGGCGTGGAACGAAGATAGCCTTCGCTGGTGATCAGACCTTCCAGACCGGCGCAATCGTCCACGGTGATCGGGAAAGGCTCCAGCAGCGGATTTTCTGCCGCCTTGCGGGCCATTTCCTCGCCCTCAAGCGGATGCAGCGAGCAGTTGGAAAAGACGATGACGCCGCCGGGCTTTACCAAGGTTGCAGCATGGGCCAGCAGCTTGCCCTGAAGATCGGCAAGCTTGGTGATATCCTGTGGCGTCTTGGTCCACGGAACGTCGGGATGACGGCGCACCGTACCGGTGGAAGAGCAGGGCGCATCGAGCAGAACCGCGTCGAAAAGCTCTTCCGGCGCAAAATCCATCAGATTGGTCGCAACGGTCTTCGCCTCGAAACCGAGACGCTCCAGATTGCCGCGCAGGCGCTTCAACCGGTTTTCCGACAGGTCGAGCGCGGTGACATCGGCACCCTGTTGCACGAGCTGGGCCGTCTTGCCGCCGGGCGCGGCGCAGAGATCGGCGACGCGTTTGCCCTTGATATCGCCCATCAGGCGTGCAGGCAGGCTTGCCGCCACGTCTTGCACCCACCAGTCCCCCTCGGCGAAGCCCGGAAGGTCGGTCAGCGAACCCTCCACCGTCTGCACACGGACAGAACCGTTCGGCAGCGCAATGCCGCCCAGTTTTTCGGCCCATAGCTCCGGGTCGCTCTTCACGGTGAAATCGATTGGCGGCTCATAGGCATGCATGGCGAAGATGGCCGCAGCCTTTTCCGCGCCGTAAGCATCGACGATGCTCTTGGCGAACCATTCGGGCACGTTGCCTTCCGGTAGCAACGTGTGTGCCAGCGCGCGTTCCTTGTTGCGCGACAGGCGACGCAGCAATGCGTTGACCAGACCGGCATATTTGCGATTGCGCGGATCGGCATTGGCGGCTTCCACCGCCAGATCCACCGCCGAATGGTCGGGAAGGTTGAGATAGAAAATCTGCGCCACGGCGACATGCAGCAAATGCTTCAGCGCAACGGCATTTTCCGGCAGCGGGCGGTCGAGACGTTTGGAAATGGCCCGTTCAATGGCGCCGCGATTGCGCAGGCTTGCACCCAGAATCGCACGTACCAGCGCGCGATCACGCGGCTCCAGCGCCAGATATTGCGGATGGCCATGGCTGTTGTCGGTGAGACCGTCCAGCGAGGTGTTCTTTTCGATCACCGCACCCAGCAGGCGCGCCGCACATTGACGCGCGCTCAAGCCGGGGCGTTCCACCGCGTTGTTCTGCACCGATGGCTTGTTGTTTCCGCGCTTTGGCGCGGGCTTCTTATCGTTCACGCTATTCTGCTTTTATGAGATGATTTTCAGGACCATGGCCCCCGATAACCGGAACCGCCACTGTTGTTATCGCCTGCATTACCACTTCTTTGGCCCCAGGGACCACTGTTTTGTGACGGGGCAGCAGCGCGGGGAGCCATTCCGGTTGAGCGAATGCCCATTTCTCCGGCCAATTGTTCAAGCGCCGCGATGCGATTGTCGGTGTCCGGATGGGTTGAGAAAAGATTGTCGGCACCCCGTCCGCTCAGCGGATTGATGATGAACATATGCGCCGTTGCCGGGTTGTGTTCGGCATTTTCATTGACGGTCGCCTTGGCGCTGCGGGCGATCTTGTTAAGCGCCGAAGACAGCCATAGCGGGTTGCCGCAGATTTCTGCGCCACGTTTGTCGGCGGCATATTCGCGGGTACGGCTCACGGCCATCTGAACGATCATCGCGGCAAAGGGCGCGACGATCATCGCCAGAATGGTGCCGATAACACCAATGACACCATTGCCGTTTTCGCGGTTGCCGCCGAGGAAAAAGGCGAAATTGCCGAGCATCGAAATGGCACCGGCCAGCGTCGCCACGATGGTCATGGTGAGCGTATCGCGGTTTTGCACATGCGCCAGCTCATGCGCCATCACGCCCGCGACTTCTTCCGGCGTTAAGCGCTGGAGAAGACCCGTGGTGGCGGCGACAGCCGCATTTTCGGGATTGCGCCCGGTGGCAAAGGCGTTGGGCTGGTCCTCGTGGATGATGAACACCTTTGGCATCGGCAAGCCGGCATTGGCGGCAAGTCCGCGCACCATGCGGTAATAATCCGGCGCCGTGCGCTCATCGACCTGCTGCGCATTGTACATCCGCAGCACCATCTTGTCGGAGTTCCAGTAACCGAACAGGTTCATGCCGACAGCAAACACCAGCGCGATCATCATGCCGCCGCCGCCGCCCAGCAAATAGCCGATGCTCATGAACATGACTGTCATGAGAGCAATCAGCATGGCAGTTTTCGTCATATTCATGCGTCGTGATCTCCAATTCAGCGAGAGTTTATCTCAAACAGGGTTTTGCGTCCCACCTATTCCTGCCTATATGATGGGTATCAAAAGCCTGCGCTTCAATAATAGGACTTCAGCGGATGACCGATAAACGCGACGAAACCGACATCGACGAGAACGCTGCGCCGCGCAAGTTTGACGATCTGCCTCCGGCTGCCCAGCGCGCCCTCAAGGAAGCGGAAGAACGCCGCGCTACCGAAACCAGTGCCAAGGCCCCGCGTGAAATCGGCGGGCGCGGTGGCAAGGACCCGGCGCGTTTCGGCGATTGGGAGATTAAGGGTAGGACAATCGACTTCTAAGCTTCGGATATTTCAGCTACCGCGGCCTGCGCGCGCCCCTCATCCTGAGCCGGTGCGTAGCACCGTGTCGAAGGACGAGGCTGTGCTTCCCTCCTGATCCTTCGAGACAGCGGCCTTCGACAAGCTCAGGACGCTTCCTCAGGATAAGGAGGGCGCATCCAAAAATGAAAAGGCCGGGAAAATCCCGGCCCTTCTGTTTTACTTCTTGTTTTGACGGTTTTCGATCAGGTCGTCCACCACGCCCGGATCGGCGAGGGTTGACGTGTCGCCCAGTGAACCGAAATCGTCTTCGGCGATCTTGCGCAGGATACGGCGCATGATCTTGCCCGAACGGGTTTTCGGCAGGCCGGGCGCGAACTGGATCTTGTCCGGTGTGGCGATGGGGCCGATTTCCTTGCGCACGTGCTGGGTCAGCTCCTTGCGCAGTTCGTCGGCGTCCTGTGTTTCTGCGCCGGTCATCAAGGTGACGTAGCAATAAATGCCCTGTCCCTTGATCCCGTGCGGATAACCAACAACGGCAGCTTCGGAAACCGAATGATGTGAGACAAGCGCCGATTCGATTTCCGCCGTGCCGAGGCGATGGCCGGAAATATTCAGCACGTCATCGACGCGACCGGTGATCCAGTAATAACCGTCTTCATCGCGGCGGCAGCCGTCACCGGTGAAATACTTGCCCTTGTAGGTGGAGAAGTAAGCCTCGATGAAGCGCTTGTGATCGCCGTAAAGCGTGCGCATCTGGCCGGGCCAGCTGTCGGTGATGCAGAGATTGCCATCGGTCGCACCATCGACCACATTGCCTTCATTATCCACGAGCTCCGGCTTGACGCCGAAGAACGGGCGCGTGGCGGAGCCGGGCTTGAGGTCGGTCGCGCCGGGCAGCGGCGTGATCAGAATGCCGCCGGTTTCCGTCTGCCACCAGGTATCGACGATGGGCGACTTTTCCTCGCCGACCACATGATAATACCATTCCCAGGCTTCCGGATTGATCGGCTCGCCGACCGAGCCAAGCAGGCGCAGCGATGAGCGGGAAGAACGCGTCACAAATTCATCGCCAGCGCCCATCAGCGCGCGGATCGCCGTTGGCGCGGTATAGAAGATGTTGACATGGTGCTTGTCGATGACTTCCCAGAACCGGCCCTGATCGGGGAAATTCGGCACGCCTTCAAACATGAGCGTCGTGGCGCCATTGGCCAGCGGTCCATAGACGATATAGGAATGGCCCGTGACCCAACCCACATCCGCCGTGCACCAGTAGGTGTCGCCGTCGTGATAGTCGAAGACATATTGGTGCGTCATCGAAGCATAGACGAGATAGCCGCCGGTGGTGTGCAGCACACCCTTCGGCTTGCCGGTGGAGCCGGACGTGTAGAGGATGAAGAGCGGATCTTCCGCATTCATCGGTTCCGGTTCGCAATGCGGCTCGACGCTGGCGACTTCCTGATGATACCACAGATCGCGGCCACGGCCCCAGCTGACCTTGCCGCCGGTGCGGCGCACGACCAGCACCTTGTTGACCATGACATATTGCTTGGCGGCAATATCGATGGCGGTGTCGGTGTTTTCCTTCAGCGGAACCGGCTTGCCGCCACGCACGCCTTCATCGGCGGTGATGACAAATGTGGATTCACAATCGACGATACGACCGGCCAGCGCTTCGGGTGAGAAGCCTGCGAAAACCACGGAATGCACCGCGCCGATGCGCGCGCAGGCGAGCATGGCATAGGCGGCTTCCGGAATCATCGGCAGATAGATCGTGACGCGGTCGCCCTTCTTGACGCCATGCTTCTTGAGCACATTCGCCATGCGGCAAACGTTCTCATAGAGCTCGCGATAGGTAATCTTCTTGTCGATATAGGGGTTGTCGCCTTCCCAGATGATGGCGACCTTGTCGCCACGGCTCTTCAGGTGGCGATCAATACAATTATAGGAAACGTTGGTGACGCCGTCTTCATACCACTTGATGGAGACGTCGCCGTTGAAATCGGTGTTCTTGACCTTGGTGAAAGGCTTGAACCAGTCGATGCGGCGACCGTGCTTGGCCCAGAAGCCATCCGGATCGCTCACGCTTTCCTTGTACCATTCGAGGTAGGTCTCATTGTCAATGAGCGTGTTCTTCTTTGCCTCCGGCAGCACGGGGTAAAGCTTTTCCGACATCATTTCCTCCAAGTTTCACCAACGTCCTCTCGTCGGTGCGTGGTTCGTAACCACTGTTGGGTCTTATCTAGCTTCCTAAGCGGTGAAGGTAAATTAGACGATAGGACCGTCTGCCGTCCACAATGACGCAGGTTAAATCTCTGCATTGGCAGCACTCATGCCTCTATGGTGCTAACATATTGTTTTTACACTTTAAAAACTATTTGGAGCGATTATCTCAAATACGGGAGCCAAATATATGGCTCTTCAAAAAAAAGGGGAAATCGCCATGACGACGTCCGCTTTTCACGCGAGATCGGCCTTCGAACTGCAACTCGCCGGTTACGGTCTGACGACGGCAAAACTTTTCTATCACATGCCGGATCACCCGCATCTGCTGCAGCTGTTTGTCTGGCAGGAATATGATGTCGCGCCGGAATTTCCGGTGCTGCATCATTTCATCGAGTTCTGGAAACGGGAGATCGACGGGCCGCTGCATTCGGTGACATATACCCATTGCCGCTTGCTCGGCCCATCGGACTGGAAAAATGTGCAGGGGGGAGATCGTTCTGCACTAACTTCCTGCACGACTGAAAAAAATCAGGCCGGAGACGTATAGGACCGACCGCCGAAAATCGCTGAGCCGACCCGAACCGAGGTCGCGCCGAAGCCGATAGCGGTCTCATAATCGCCTGACATGCCCATGGAGAGCTTCTCGACGCCAGCTTCGCGGGCGAGCTTTTCCAGCAGGGCAAAATGTGGTCCCGGGTTTTCATCGGCAGGCGGGATGCACATCAGCCCTTCGATGGCGAGGCCATGTTCATCACGACAGCGGGCGACAAAGGCGACGGCGTCCTTCGGTGCGATGCCGGCCTTTTGTTCTTCCAGACCCGTATTGACCTGCACATAAAGTTTCGGGCTCTTGCCCTGCTTGGCGATCTCGTCGGCAAGCGCGGCTGCGATCTTCTCGCGGTCCACCGTTTCGATGACGTCGAACAGGGCGACGGCATCGGCTGCCTTGTTGGATTGCAACGGGCCGATCAGATGCAGTTCGATGCCGGAATAATGGTCGCGCAGTTCAGGCCATTTGGCTTGTGCTTCCTGCACACGGTTTTCCCCGAAGACGCGCTGTCCGGCGTCGAGCGTCGGGCGGATCGCATCCGCATCGAAGGTTTTCGACACGGCGACGAGCGTGACCGAACCTTCGTTGCGATGCGCTTCCTTTTCGGCATTGGCGATTGCGGCCTTGACCGTGTTCAGGTTCGTGACGATATCTGACATGAAACTCTCGCTTTCAGGCTTTTCATCCGCAAAAGGTTGACGCTTTCGCCAATACGTGGTGAAGGTCGCCATTAAATATCGACTCTCCTTATTGCATCACCTTCGTACGAGTAAATACGGACATGGCAGCCGAACGTTATAATCCGCGCGTGGCGGAAGCTCACTGGCAGAAAGTCTGGGAAGAAAACCGGACTTTCGAAACGGACAACAGCGATCCGCGCGAGAAGTATTATGTGCTTGAGATGTTCCCCTATCCATCGGGGCGCATCCATATGGGCCATGTGCGCAACTATGCGATGGGCGATGTCGTTGCCCGCTACAAGCGTGCCAAGGGTTTCAATGTGCTCCACCCGATGGGTTGGGACGCGTTCGGCATGCCTGCGGAAAATGCCGCGATGCAGAACAAGGTGCATCCGAAGGAATGGACCTACCAGAACATCGAAACGATGAAGCGCCAGCTCAAGTCCATGGGCCTGTCGCTTGATTGGTCGCGTGAATTCGCGACCTGCGATGTGGAATATTACCATCGTCAGCAGATGCTGTTCATCGACCTGTTCGAAAAAGGTCTGGTGACGCGCAAAACCTCCAAGGTCAACTGGGACCCGGTGGACAACACCGTGCTCGCCAATGAGCAGGTGGTGGACGGTCGCGGCTGGCGCTCAGGCGCGCTGGTCGAACAGCGCGAACTGACGCAGTGGTTCTTCAAGATCACTGATTTCAGCGAGGAATTGCTGGCCGGTCTCGACACGCTCGACCAGTGGCCGGAAAAAGTTCGCCTGATGCAGCGCAACTGGATCGGCAAGTCGGAAGGCTTGCAGGTTCGTTTCGCGCTCGACGGCAAGACGGCACCGGAAGGCTTCTCGGAAATCGAGGTTTACACGACGCGTCCCGACACACTGTTCGGCGCGGCTTTTGTCGCGATTTCCGCCGATCATCCGCTGGCCAAAAAGCTTGCCGAAGGTAATGCTGCGCTGACCGGCTTCATCGAAGAATGCCACCAGCACGGCACCTCGCTTGCAGCGCTTGAAACCGCTGAAAAGAAGGGCTTTGATACCGGCGTCAAGGTCAAGCACCCGTTCGACGAGAACTGGGAGCTGCCGGTCTATGTCGCCAATTTCGTGCTGATGGAATATGGCACGGGCGCTGTTTTCGGCTGTCCGGCGCATGACCAGCGCGATCTGGATTTCGCCAATAAATATGCGCTGAAGGTAACGCCGGTCGTGCTGCCGAAGGGCGAGGACGCTGCCACTTTTGCCATCACCGACTCGGCCTATACCGATGACGGCGTGATGATCAATTCGCGTTTCCTCGATGGTCTGGCGCCGGAAGCAGCCTTCAACGAGGTTGCAAACCGTCTGGAACAGACCACGCTTGGCAATCGTCCGCAAGCGGCCCGCAAGGTGCAGTTCCGTCTGCGCGACTGGGGCATTTCGCGCCAGCGCTATTGGGGCTGCCCGATCCCGATGATCCATTGCGAGAGCTGTGGCGTCAATCCGGTGCCGCGCGCCGACCTGCCGGTCAAGCTGCCGGACGATGTGGATTTCGACCGTCCGGGCAATCCGCTGGATCGTCATGCCACGTGGCGTCATGTGAAGTGCCCGAAATGCGGTGGCGAAGCCCGGCGCGAGACCGACACGATGGATACGTTTGTCGATTCGTCCTGGTACTATGCGCGCTTCACGGCGCCGTGGGAAAACGAGCCGACCGATCGTGCGATTGCAGACCGCTGGCTGCCGGTCGACCAGTATATCGGTGGTGTCGAACACGCGATCCTGCATCTGCTCTATTCGCGCTTTTTCACCCGCGCCATGAAGGTTACGGGCCATGTCGGTCTGGATGAGCCCTTCAAGGGCCTGTTCACGCAGGGCATGGTTGTGCACGAAACCTACAAGGCCGATGGTCAGTGGGTTGCTCCTGCCGATATCCGCATTGAGGACATTGACGGCAAGCGCACCGCAACCATGCTGGACAGCGGTGCGCCGGTTGAAATCGGTTCCATCGAGAAGATGTCGAAGTCGAAGAAGAATGTCGTTGATCCTGACGATATCATCTCTTCTTATGGTGCAGATACTGCGCGCTGGTTCATGCTGTCCGATTCGCCGCCGGAACGTGACGTTATCTGGACGGAAGCAGGCGCCGAAGGCGCACATCGTTTCGTGCAGCGCGTCTGGCGTCTGGTGTCGGAAGCAGCCGAACATCTGAAGGATGTCGCGCCGAAGACCGGTTCGCAGGGCGAAGCGCTTGCCGTTTCCAAGGCCGTGCATAAGACGGTCAACGCTGTTGGCGACGATATCGAAAAGCTCGCTTTCAATCGCGGCGTTGCGCGACTTTATGAGCTGGTGAATGCGCTTGCAGCACCGTTGCAGCTTGTCGCTTCGGACAAGGCCGATGATGAGCTGAAGGGCGCTGTTCGTGACGCCACGGAAAAGCTTATCCAGATGCTCGCACCGATGATGCCGCATCTTGCTGAACAGTGCCTGACGGAACTGGGCGGCAAGATCGCCGGACAGGAAACGTTGGTCGCCCGCGCGCCATGGCCGCTCTTCGACGCCGCATTGGTGGTGGAAAACGAGATCGTGATGCCGGTGCAGATCAACGGCAAGAAGCGTGGGGATTTGACAATCGCCCGCGACGCTGATCAAGCTAGCATCCAGCAGGCGGTGCTCGAACTTGACTTCGTCAAGGCTGCGCTCAACGGGGGCTCGCCGAAGAAGATTATCGTGGTGCCGCAAAGGATCGTCAATGTCGTTGCCTGATCGTTTCCTCTCCGCAATCAAGACTTTCCGCGTCGCTTTTGTGGCTGTGGGAGCTGCGGTTCTCCTTGCTGGCTGCACGGTGCAGCCGCTTTATTCGTCGGGCGGCGGCGCCGGTGGTTCGATCGGCGGCAGTGTGACGCCGGATATGCGCACCAAGCTTGCTTCCGTGTCCATCGATCCGGCTGGCGATGTCTATGGCCAGCAGGTGCGCAATCGCCTGATCTTCCTGCTCGGCGGTGGCGCTGGCGAACCAGCCAACCCGATGTATCGTCTGAGCCTCGGCCTCAGCACGAGCACGATTTCCGCCGTGAGCGTGGATATCGGCGATCAGACCGACCGCACGGGCCGTCCATCGGCTGGTATCGTCAAGGCGACGTCGAATTTCGTGCTGCGTGACAAGGACGGCAAGCCGCTTGCCACGGGCACACGAACGACGGGCGCTTCCTTTGATCGTCCGCGTCAGGAATTCGCAAACCTTCGTGCAGAACGCGATGCGCGCAAGCGCGCCGCGGAAGAACTGGCCGAACAGGTTTTCCTCGCATTGGCGCAGAAGCTGTCGAAGCTCTGATCGTTCCTCTGATCTGAAATCACAAAAGCGGCGCTTCCGGGCGCCGTTTTTTTTTGTTTCGCTAACCACAAAAAGGCTCAAGGAATTCAGCAAGGTAACATTGCTGTTCCCTGCAAACATTTTTATAACTCCTTGTTTTAAATGAACTAATTTACAATTTGCATATTGCCCGAGGCGTGACGCGAAAAATGGGAAGCGACTTCCCCATGCGTCATGCGTGAAAGCCGCGCGGTGTGTCCGTCGGTTCAATCATTATTTCAGGAGTATTCAGATGATGCGATTTTCAGACCTCATGAAAGGCATGGCCTTTGCGGCACTAGGCGTGGCGGGACTGGCCGTTGCGGGTCCGGCAGCGGCACAGGAAAAGGCAGCGCCGTTGCAGTGGCAGTTTTTCCAGGCCGATGAGAATGGCTTCAACCGGACGCCGGTTCTGTTGACGGGGGAAAAGGAAGCCATTCTGCTCGATGGCGGTTTTACCTTCTCCGATGGCAAGGCAGTTGCCGAAAAGATCAGGGAAACCGGCAAGAAGCTCACCACGGTCTATGTCAGCCAGAGCGACCCCGACTATTATTTCAACCTGCGCGAGATCAAGTCGGCTTTCCCGGATGTCAAAATCATCGCTGCTCCTGAAACCGTTGCCGCCATCAATGGCAATGTCGAGACGAAGCTTAAGGTCTGGGGACCGCAGCTGAAGGATAATGGCCCGCAGAACCTCTCCGATCTGGTCCTGCCGCAGGCCTCGGATGTGAAGACGCTCACGCTGGAAGGCAACGAGATTGAGATCGTCCCGGCTGAAGGCATGAAGAACCGCCGCTATCTTTGGGTGCCATCGCTGAAGGCGGTGTTCGGCGGCGTGTTGATTGGCGCAGGCGAGCATATCTGGCTGGCCGATACGGCTGACAAGGCGCAGCGCGAGGCATGGATCAAGAACCTCGATGCGATTGCGGCGCGCAATCCTGAAGTGGTTGTCCCGGCCCATATGATGGCCGGTTCTGCGACGGATGTTTCGGCGGTCAAATTCACCCGCGATTATATCGCTGCATTCGATGAGGAGGCCGACAAGGCCAAGGATAGTGCCACGCTTATCGCTGCGATGAAGAAGCGCTATCCGGATCTGGGCGGCGAAAGCAGCCTGGAACTGGGCGCCAAGGTCATCAAGGGCGAGATGAAATGGGAATAATGCGCGGCCAAGAGACAATCGCCGGTTCGAGCCTGTGACGGCCTTGGCCGGTTGATTGGAATTTGTGGTTCGCATCGAGACGGATATAAAGGGCGGCGCGGCATGTGCCGCCCTTGTTGTGTCAGCCTGTTGTGGAGATCATGCGCCTCGCTTCCTTTTCGGCCAAAGGCTATCGTTCGCTGCGTTCTGTCCGGTTCGATCTTGGACAGGTGACGGTGTTCGTCGGTGAAAACGGGGCGGGCAAATCCAATCTCTATCGGGCTTTGCAACTGATCAAGGCGGCTGCGGAAGGCAATTTCTCCACGGAGATCGTGCGGGAAGGCGGCATGCAGTCGGCCATGTGGAGCGGCGGTCGTCGCAAGCACGAATCGGCGCGGATCATTCTGGAAGCGGATTTCGAGGACGAAAGGCTGGCGTCGCGCCTTTCCTATCGGGTGGAGGCGGGTTTGCCGCCACCTGTTTCCGGGGCATTTCCTTTCGAGCCGCAGATCAAGGAAGAACAGCTTAATCTCGATACGGGTCGTCGCCCGGTCGATCTCATGGACCGGCGCGGTCCGGCGGTCTTTGCCCGCGATGGGGAAGGGCGGCGCATGGAGCATCCGACGCGGCTTCTGACATCGGAAAGCGGGCTGGCCGTGCTTGGTCAGTCGGGCCATTATCCCGAGATCGGCGACCTCGCGGCGCAACTGCGTGGCTGGCGATTTTATCACGGCTTCCGAAGCGACCGCGACGCTCCTGCACGCCAGCCTTCCATTGCGGCCACCGCAGCCATGCTGGACGAGGATGGCGGCAATCTTGCCTCAGTCTTTGCCACGCTTGCGCATATCCGTCAGGATACGGTCGATCTGGATCGCTTTATAGAAGAGGCGCTGGATGGTGCGAAACTGGTCGTTCCTTATCCGGAAGAAACCGCCAGTTTCGGCCTGAATTTTCCAGCTTTCCCGCCCCGCATCTTTCGACCCGGCGAATTGTCCGACGGACAGATTCGCCTATTGGCGCTGGCGGGCGCGCTTTTAGCCTACCGCCTGCCGCCATTGATCGCGCTGAACGAACCGGAAGCAAGCCTGCACCCGGACATGATCCCGTCACTTGCGAGAATGATCGCGCAGGCATCCGAGCGCAGCCAGATCTGGGTTGTAACCCATTCCAGCGCTCTTGCCAGCGCTATAGCCGAGCATTGCGGCAGCAGGCCGATTCGGGTCAGCAAGCAGGATGGTGAAACGGTTCTGGAATAAAAAAGCGGGCCGAAGCCCGCCTTTCATTTGTTTCGCAAAAATCGCTGATTAAGCGATCTTCTGACCGGTCTTCGCCCAATCGGCGAGGAAGGTTTCGAGGCCCTTGTCGGTCAGCGGATGCTTGACGAGCGCCTTGAGCGTTGCCGCAGGCGCGGTCACGACATCGGCACCGATCAGCGCTGCTTCCTTGACGTGATTGACGGTGCGAACCGAAGCGGCAAGAATTTCGGTGCGGAAATCGTAATTGTCATAGATCGTGCGGATTTCCGCAATCAGTTCCATGCCGTTGATAGCCATATCGTCGAGACGACCGATGAACGGCGAAATGAAGGTCGCGCCAGCCTTGGCTGCAAGAAGCGCCTGATTGGCCGAGAAGCAGAGCGTCATATTGACCTTGTGGCCATCGGAAGACAGAGCCTTACAGGCCTTCAGTCCGTCGAAGGTTACGGGCAGCTTGATGCAGATATTATCTGCATATTTGGCGATGTGGGCAGCTTCCTTCATCATCTGCTCATATTCGGTCGCGGCAACTTCGGCAGAAACCGGACCCTTGACGAAGGAGCAGATTTCCTTGGTAACTTCCTCGATATTGCGACCCGACTTCAGGATGAGGGATGGGTTGGTGGTCACGCCATCGACCAGTCCAAGGTCGTTCAGTTCGCGGATTTCCTTGACGTCCGCAGTGTCCACGAAAAACTTCATAACAGCGTTCCTCCATAGTGAGCGCGGGTGGTTTTGGGAGCTAAATCCGTTTAAGTCCCGGAAGGTGGCTTTTCTTTAGCGCAAAGCCGCGCCAAGGTCACGCGATCATGTCGAAAGATTCGCACGATATTGCTAACCCTGTTCTGGGCCTGTTTTCGGACGCGCTGCCGGGCTTCACGCCGCGCGTGGTTCCCGTGCTGGTGCCTATGCCAGCAGAACGGCCTTATTCTTATATGGTCCCGGAGGGCATGAACGTCCAGCCCGGGTCGATCGTGCGCGTCCCGCTCGGACCGCGTGAAGTCGCGGGCATCGTCTGTGAGGGCGAAACCGATGCGGTCGACGCCAAAAAGCTCAGAGCGATTTCCGAAGTGTTCGATTGTCCGCCGGTGGATGGCGAGATGCTCCGCTTCATGCGCTGGGCTGCGGATTACACGCTTTCGCCGCCCGGCATGGTGGCGCGTATGGTTTTGCGCGTGCCTGCCGCCTTCGACCCCGAGCCGTCTGTGCCGGGCCTGCGTTATTCCGGCGGTGAACCGGAGCGCATGACCGACGCGCGCGCCCGCGTGATGGAGCTTGCCCGCGACGGGCTTGCCTGGACCCGGTCGGGTCTCGCCCATGCGGCGGGCGTTTCGGCAACGGTCGTAGAGGGATTGAAGGCGCAGGGCGTCTTTGATGAAGTGATGCTGCCACCGCCCGCCGTAGTGGCGAAGCCCGACACGGATTATGCCCGCGCCACGCTCTCGGAAGACCAGCAGGCAGCTGCCGAAATGCTTTCTGATTCCGTCGCGGCGGATTGTTTTTCCGTTTCCCTCCTCGATGGCGTGACGGGATCAGGCAAGACCGAAGTTTATTTCGAAGCTGTCGCCAAGGCGCTCGATCAGGGCAAGCAGGTGCTGATTCTCCTGCCCGAAATCGCGCTGACACAGCAGTTTCTCGACCGCTTTCATGATCGTTTCGGTGCCAAGCCCGCCGAATGGCATTCAGACCTTGCGCCCCGCACCCGCGAGCGCGTCTGGCGTCAGGTCACGGAAGGCACGGTACGGGTGGTTGCGGGCGCCCGTTCGGCGCTGTTTCTGCCCTTCAAGGAACTGGGGCTGATCGTGGTCGATGAAGAACATGATCCGGCTTACAAACAGGAAGACCGGGTTTTCTACAATGCCCGCGATATGGCCGTCGTGCGCGGCCATATTGGCGGTTTCCCGGTGGTGCTGGCTTCGGCGACACCCTCCATTGAAAGTCAGGTCAATGCGGATCAGGGCCGCTACAAGCAGATCAAGCTTTACGGGCGCTATGCGGAAGCCGCACTCCCCGATCTTAAAACCATCGACATGCGGCGGTCACCGCCGCCGCCGGGACGCTTTCTGTCGCCCGCACTCACCGAAGCGGTCGGCAAGACCGTCGCGCGCGGCGAACAGGCCCTGCTGTTCCTCAACCGTCGCGGCTATGCGCCGCTGACATTGTGCCGGGTGTGCGGTCACCGCTTTCAGTGCCCGCAATGTTCAAGCTGGCTGGTCGAGCATCGCTTTCGCGGCCAGCTGATGTGCCATCAGTGCGGTTATCATGAGCCGACGCCGGAAGCCTGTCCCGAATGCGGCACGCTCGATCATCTGGTCGCCTGTGGCCCCGGCGTGGAACGGATCGCGGAGGAAGTTGCCGCGACGTTCAACGAAGCGCGAATCATAGTGCTTTCGTCTGATATGGCGGGCGGCGTGAAGCGGCTGCGTCTGGAACTCGACGCCATTGCGAAGGGCGAGGCGGATATCGTCATCGGCACGCAGCTCGTCGCGAAGGGGCACAATTTTCCCAATATGACGCTGGTAGGTGTGGTGGATGGCGATCTGGGGCTGGCCAATGGCGACCCGCGCGCCGCCGAACGCACGTTCCAGCTTCTCAATCAGGTGACGGGCCGTGCGGGCCGTACGGGTCGCAAGAGCCTCGGTTTGATCCAGACCTATCAGCCGGATCATCCGGTGATGCGCGCCATTGTCAGCGGCGATGCGGAAGCCTTTTATGCCCGCGAAATCGAGGAGCGGGAGCGCAGCGCTCTGCCACCATTCGGACGGCTTGCTGCGCTGATCATCTCGGCCGATAACCGCCCGGATGCGGAAAACCATGCGCGCGCGCTTCGCCGCGCCGCGCCGTCCTCTTCGGAGGTTTCCGTACTCGGTCCCGCTGAAGCGCCGCTGGCGCTGGTGCGCGGCAGGCACCGCTTCCGAATATTGATCCACGGGACAAAACGCGCGGATATTCAATCCTTTATCCGTGCTTTGCTGGCTGCATCACCCAAGGAGCGAGGCTCAATCCGGGTGCAGGTTGACATCGACCCGCAAAGCTTTTTGTAAGGTTGGGCAACTATCGACGTTCATGCAAGAAATAGGGGTTTGCTTCTCTAGTCGCTAGAGGATGCAGACTGGCTTTCAAGGTTCCAATGAGGCTTGAGACCAATGAAATATACCCCTTCCCAACCCGCGCAATCATCAGCGAAGAATGGTCCCGGATTCTGGCTGGTCGCCCTTTTTGGGCTGGTGGTCTGGACATTGTTAATGTGGTTTGCCTATTCCATCTCGGATGCTGTGATCGTCTGGATCAGCGGCAACGGAGCGGTTCTGGCCGAGACCGGAAAAAGCCTGATCGGCTCGGAAGTAACAGCGCTGCTGGATACGACCAAACTGGACCAGATAGCCGGTTCAGGTATTGAATTGCTGCAGAGTTTGCTTGCGCCAGCACTTGCGATCATCTGGGTGATCGGTGCCGTGGCCATCCTCTTCATCCGGTCGATTCTGGCGCGTATCATCGGGATGCGCGGTTCGCTGTCGCGCTGAGGACTGGCTCCATTGATGTGCGTTCATGCCGTGCGATCGGTTTTCGTTTGGGCAAAACTGGTTTATAGCCGTGCTGTTCAAATTGAGGGGTGATCGCGATGGAATTCTATCTTCCCACCACGACCGGCGAATGGCTCGCCTGGAGCTCGGCAGCCGTGACGGCCTTTGCGGGCATCGTCATGCTGTTTGCGCCCGGCATCACCATGAAGCTGTTGCGGTTGCAGCCGGTCAATGCGCGACCGGAAGCGTTCAGTTCCATCCGCGCCGTGCTGGCCGGTCCATATCTCGGTCTGGGGCTTGGCTGCCTCATTTTTGCACAACCCTTCTTGTGGGTTGTTCTGGGGGCGGCGTGGGGCTTCGCCCTGTTCGGGCGCTTCATCTCGATGATGTCCGATAATGTCGGACGCGGCGGCGGCACGATCTATAACTGGTTGGCAGGAATTGTAGAATTCCTTCTGGCCGCCGGGCCATTGCTCTACGCTTTTGGCTTCATCGGTTAACCCTGCGACTTTTTTGATCGGAAAACGCGACAAAACTTACACAAAAGTGCGGGATTCGCGTGTTGCGAGTCCGGTTCGTCTATGCTAGACGGCAATCACATTTCGGTGTTGACGTGCTCGCGCGTCAGTGGTTTTCCGGAAACATTCAATAAAATCATCGGCTTGGCGTCCTGAGCAACATTGGGCCCCAAAAGGATGGTTTCAACGTAGAGAGCAGGTTGTTCGTGGCTGAAACGTCTTCGCTCATTTCAGGTGTGGCACAGCGTTACGCCGGATCGCTTTTCGAGCTGGCGCTCGAAGCCAAGTCCGTTGCTGCTGTGGAGAAAGATCTTGTTCGTTTCGAGGCGCTTCTGAGCGGAAGCGAGGACCTCAAGCGTCTGATCTCCAGTCCGGTATTTTCTTCGGAAGACCAGCTCCATGCGATCGGCGCCATTGCCGACAAGGCGGGCATCAAGGGTCTGGTAGGAAATCTCCTGCGCGTCGTCGCAGCGAACCGCCGCCTTTTCGCCCTGCCGGGCATCATCGCCGCATTCCACAAGATTGCTGCTGAACATCGCGGAGAAGTTTCCGCCGATGTCACTTCCGCGCATGCGCTGACCGCTGCGCAGGAAAACGAATTGAAGGCAACGCTGAAGAGCGTGGCCGGCAAGGACGTGACGATTAACGTCACCGTCGATCCGTCGATCCTCGGCGGTCTTATCGTCAAGATGGGTTCGCGTCAGATCGACACGTCCCTTCGCACCAAACTATCTTCTCTCAAGCTTGCACTGAAAGAGGTCGGCTGATGGACATCCGCGCTGCGGAAATTTCCGCTATCCTGAAAGAGCAAATCAAGAACTTCGGCAAGGAGGCTGAGGTCTCCGAAGTCGGTCAGGTTCTGTCCGTCGGCGACGGTATTGCTCGCGTCTATGGTCTGGACAATGTTCAGGCTGGTGAAATGGTCGAATTCCCCGGCGGCATTCGCGGCATGGCGCTCAACCTTGAAAACGACAATGTTGGTGTCGTTATCTTCGGTGCCGACCGTGACATCAAGGAAGGCGACGTCGTCAAGCGTACCGGCGCCATCGTTGACGTGCCTGTTGGTCCGGGTCTGCTCGGCCGCGTTGTCGACGCTCTCGGCAATCCGATCGACGGCAAGGGCCCAATCGTTGCTACCGAGCGTCGCCGCGTCGACGTCAAGGCACCGGGCATCATCCCGCGCAAGTCGGTTCATGAGCCAATGTCGACCGGCCTCAAGGCTGTTGACGCTCTGATCCCGGTTGGTCGTGGTCAGCGCGAGCTGGTCATCGGTGACCGTCAGACCGGCAAGACCGCCATCATTCTCGACACCTTCCTGAACCAGAAGCCGATCCACGACAACGGCCCGGACAGCGAAAAGCTTTATTGCGTTTACGTTGCTATCGGCCAGAAGCGTTCGACTGTTGCTCAGTTCGTCAAGGTTCTCGAAGAGCGCGGCGCACTCGAATATTCGATCGTTATCGCTGCTACCGCTTCCGATCCGGCTCCGATGCAGTACCTCGCTCCGTTCGCAGGTTGCGCAATGGGCGAATACTTCCGTGACAACGGTCAGCACGCTCTCATCGGTTACGACGATCTGTCCAAGCAGGCCGTTGCTTACCGTCAGATGTCCCTTCTGCTTCGTCGTCCTCCGGGCCGTGAAGCTTATCCGGGCGACGTTTTCTATCTGCACTCCCGTCTTCTCGAACGCGCTGCAAAGCTCAACGACGAAAACGGCGCTGGCTCGCTGACGGCTCTGCCGGTCATCGAAACGCAGGGCAACGACGTTTCGGCCTTCATTCCGACCAACGTGATCTCCATCACCGACGGCCAGATCTTCCTCGAAACCAACCTGTTCTATCAGGGTATCCGTCCGGCTGTTAACGTCGGTCTGTCGGTTTCGCGCGTTGGTTCTTCGGCTCAGGTCAAGGCCATGAAGCAGGTTGCCGGTTCGATCAAGGGCGAGCTCGCCCAGTATCGTGAAATGGCCGCCTTCGCACAGTTCGGTTCGGATCTCGATGCCTCGACCCAGCGTTTGCTGAACCGTGGCGCGCGTCTGACCGAGCTTCTCAAGCAGCCGCAGTTCTCGCCGCTCAAGACGGAAGAACAGGTTGCTGTGATTTATGCCGGTGTGAATGGCTATCTCGACAAGATCGCCGTCAACCAGGTTGGCAAGTTCGAAGCAGGTCTTCTTTCTTCGTTGCGCACCGAGCACAAGGATGTGCTGGATGCGATCCGCGATCAGAAGGCACTCACCGACGACATCAAAGCAAAGCTCAAGGCAGCGGTCGACGCGTTCGCCAAGTCTTTCGCTTGAATTTTGTGACGGGATGAACGGATGCCTTCACTAAAGGATCTGAGAAACCGTATCGCCTCGGTCAAGGCGACGCAGAAAATCACCAAGGCGATGCAGATGGTCGCCGCGGCGAAGCTGCGCCGTGCCCAGGAAGCTGCGGAGGCCGCTCGGCCTTACTCGCAGCGCATGGGCGCCGTTCTCGCTAATATCGCGCAGAATGTCAGCGGCGAAGATGCACCGGCATTGATGGCCGGTACAGGTAAGGACGACGTGCATCTGCTCGTCGTCTGCACTGCAGAACGTGGCCTTTGCGGCGGTTTCAACAGCCAAATCGCACGCCTGGCGCGCGATCATACCCGCAAGCTCCTCGCTGAAGGCAAGACGGTCAAGATCATCACGGTCGGCAAGAAGGGCGCAGATATTCTGCGTCGTGAATTTGCCTCTCTGATCATCGACCACGTCAATTTGCGCGAAGTCAAGCAGCTCGCTTTTGTGCATGCCGACCAGATCGGCCACAAGGTGATCGAGCTGTTTGAACAAGGCGCATTTGATGTCTGCACCCTGTTCTATTCCGAATTCAAGTCGGTGATTGCACAGATCCCGACTGCGCAGCAGATCATTCCGGCTTCGGCTGGCGATGTTGCGCAGGCGGACGCTGCAGGCGATGCGATTTATGAGTACGAACCTGATCCTGCGGCGATCCTGAGCACGCTGATCCCACGCAACATTTCGGTCCAGATTTTCCGCGCACTGTTGGAAAATGTGGCGGGCGAAATGGGCGCGAAGATGAGCGCCATGGACAATGCGACGCGTAATGCCGGTGACATGATCAACAAATTGTCGATCACGTATAACCGTCAGCGTCAGGCTCAGATCACCAAGGAACTGATCGAAATCATTTCGGGCGCGGAAGCGCTCTAGGGTTTACCGCATGGTCTATCCGGGAAGTCTGCAACTTTTCGGGACCATGCTAACGGAAGGTAAGGATCGATGGCAAAAGCAGCGACCCCGAAAACTACCGCCGCGGCCGAAGCAAAGCCGGCAGCGGCGAAGAAGTCTCCAGCCAAGGCTACACCAGCTAAGGCGGCTGCCGCCAAGACGCCAGCAGCTCCCAAGGCTGCAGCGACCGGTGCAGTTGGCAAGATCACTCAGGTCATCGGCGCTGTTGTCGACGTACAGTTCGAAGACGGTCAGCTGCCGCTGATCCTCAACGCTCTGGAAACCGACAATCTGGGCAACCGCCTGGTTCTCGAAGTTGCGCAGCATCTGGGCGAAAACACCGTTCGCACCATCGCCATGGACTCGACCGAAGGTCTGGTTCGCGGTCACGAAGTGCGCGACACCGGCAACCCGATCATGGTTCCGGTTGGTGAAGAAACGCTTGGCCGCATCATGAACGTCATCGGCGAGCCGGTTGACGAAGCTGGTCCGATCAAGACCACTGCGCGCCGCGCGATTCACCAGGAGGCTCCTGAGTATATTGAACAGTCGACCGAAGCTGAAATCCTGGTAACGGGCATCAAGGTCGTCGACCTTCTCGCTCCTTACGCCAAGGGTGGTAAGATTGGTCTGTTCGGCGGCGCCGGCGTCGGCAAGACCGTTCTCATCATGGAATTGATCAACAACGTCGCCAAGGCGCACGGTGGTTACTCGGTATTCGCGGGCGTTGGTGAACGTACCCGTGAAGGTAACGATCTTTACCACGAAATGATCGAATCGGGCGTCAACAAGCTCGGTGGCGGTGAAGGCTCCAAGGCCGCACTCGTTTACGGTCAGATGAACGAGCCTCCGGGTGCGCGCGCTCGCGTTGCCCTTTCGGGTCTGACGGTTGCTGAAAACTTCCGTGACAAGGGCCAGGACGTTCTGTTCTTCGTGGACAACATCTTCCGCTTCACGCAGGCTGGTTCGGAACTTTCGGCTCTTCTCGGCCGTATTCCTTCCGCTGTGGGTTATCAGCCGACGCTGGCAACCGACATGGGCGCGATGCAGGAACGCATCACCACGACGACCAAGGGTTCGATTACCTCGGTTCAGGCAATTTACGTTCCTGCCGACGATTTGACCGATCCTGCACCGGCTACGTCGTTCGCTCACTTGGACGCGACCACCACGCTGAACCGTTCGATCGCTGAAAAGGGTATTTACCCGGCTGTGGATCCGCTGGAATCCACGTCGCGTATGCTCGACCCGATGATCGTTGGTGAAGAACACTACGCCGTTGCCCGTCAGGTGCAGGCGATTCTGCAGCGCTACAAGGCTCTTCAGGACATCATCGCCATCCTCGGCATGGACGAACTGTCGGAAGACGACAAGCTGACCGTTGCGCGCGCTCGTAAGATCGAACGCTTCCTGTCGCAGCCGTTCTTCGTTGCTGAAGTCTTCACCGGTTCGCCAGGCAAGCTTGTCGCGCTCGAAGACACCATCAAGGGCTTCAAGGGCCTTTGCGCAGGTGAATACGATCATCTTCCAGAACCGGCCTTCTACATGGTCGGCTCGATTGAAGAAGCGATCGAAAAGGCGAAGAAGCTGGCTGCTGAAGCCGCTTGATGAATTGAGTTTCCCGGTGGGCCGAAAGGCCCACCGAGACGACCTGTTCATTTGTTTGAGCACGATCTTTTCGCAAACCGGTTTCCAGTTTCGAGATCACGCTCAGGAAATTTAAGTGAGAACCATGGCTCAAGCTTTCCAATTCGAACTCGTGTCGCCTGAACGCCTCCTGCTTTCCGCGCAGGTGACGGAAGTCGTCATTCCGGGTAGCGAAGGCTATCTGACGGCTCTCGCCGGTCATTCGCCGCTGATGTCGACGATCATGCCGGGAGTCGTTTCGGTGAAGCTTGCCGACGGCAAGTCTGACTCTTATGTGGTTTTCGGCGGTTTTGCCGATATTACCCCGCAGAGCTGCACCGTGCTGGCCGAATCCGCAACGCATGTCGACGCCATTGAGCCGTCGGACATTACGCGCCGCATCGATGAAGCCCGTAAGGCGCTCGATGATGCGACTTCGCCGGAGCATCGCACCAAGGCCGAAATCTTCCTGCACCAGCTGATGACGCTGCAGGGCGCGGTTATACCGGGCTGATACGGTAGAAAATTCACATATATTTGGGAAAGCGGACTCTGGTCCGCTTTTCTTTTTTGGTTTTATTGTTCGTGTATATTTTTCTTATTTAAAATTTATTCATACTACCCGTTACTTCGGTTCTTTAATTCAGTCGCTCGCGAAGATCTTATTCTCGCACAACCTACCTTCAGCGGGTTTAAACTTCACGCTTGCGTGAGTTTTGCGTGCGGCCATTGAAAATGAACCGTGGGCCATTTATCCAGAAACACAATCGTTAGTTTACTAATATATAAGGCATCGGATATGAGCACCGCAGATCTCAGAGCAGAAATGATTGATGCCATGGCGAAGGTCAACCGCAGGCTTCGCACCGTTTTTGACGCCAGGGTAAAAGAGCGGGGCCTGACACTGGCGCGCGCGCGCACGCTACTGGCATTGATCGAGCAGGAAGGTCTTTATCAAAAGGAGCTGGCCGAAACGCTGGAGATCGAGAATGCGACCATGGTTCGTCTTCTCGATGGCCTGGAACGCCAGTCATTCATCGAGCGCCAGACGGTCGAGGGTGATCGCCGCGCCAAGCGGGTGGTGATGACCGAAGAGGGCAAGATTCTGGCCGAGCAGGTCGAAAAGCTTGCCGGTGATGTGCGTGAAGACCTGCTTGAAGGCGTGACCGACGAGGAATTGAGCGTGGCGCTGAATGTGTTGCGCAAAATGTCGGAATCAATGAACAAGACACATTGAGCGTCGCTCTCTTCGCACGACAACCAGCCGGGGCTAGCGTTCCGGCTTTTTCGTTTGCTCACGGTTTTGTGTAAATCTGCCCTTAAGCTGGTCTACTTGTGCCATTTTTCGGTCGCCAGTGCAGCGTTCACTGCACCCACAATTTTCAGGTTGGCTGCCGGGAGCGCCGGAAATGCGTTATTCGACTCAGACCCTTGTGGGCCTCATGGCTATTCTTTCCATCGTTTCGGTGCAGGCCAAAGATATGCGCCACGGTACCCGCCATTCCTATGCGCTGGCGCTCAACGATGTGAATACGGATGACGGCATGGTTTTCGACACCAATGCATCGACTTCGTTCGACGTGGCGACCGAGCGCACGCGAAGAAATGTTGTTTTGCGTTGAGCCGCCAGAGCATTTCCAGCAAAAGTGCGTAGCGCCTACGCGGGGAAATCAGTCCACTGGACTGATTTCTGCTCCCGCTTCGATACGTAGGATAATGCTTAAAAACAAATAAATAGAGCGGTTCCACGATTCCGTCTCAAACGTCAAATTCGAAAAATCCACTAGATACATATACTTGCTAGTGGTCTTTTTGATTCCAACATTTGCTCAGCGCGTGAACCGAGGGATGCAAATGTTGGAATCAGACCACTAGGTCAGGGGCAAGCGTGCGCAGATATTCCATCAGTTCACTTGCCGTATTGCTGGCGCGTTCCGGTTCGCGTGACACGATGGCCTCAATGAGCGCCGCATGGGCATTCGCTGAACCGGTGATGCTGGCCGAGGGCCGCAAACGGAACCAGAACCGGCGACTATGCGTCTGAAGCGGGGCCGCGAGACGGGTCGCATAAGGATTATTGGCCGCCGAGCCAAGCACGATGTCGAAAGCCTTGTCGGCATCAAGAAATGATTGCACATCTTCATTGGGAATTGCCTGCCGCATGGCGGCCGCTGCCGCTTCCAGCCGCTGATAGTCACGCGGGCTGCCGAAACGGGCGGCATCGCGCGCCAGCACACGCTCGACGCCTTCGCGGGCATCGAGAACCTTGGCGAAATCCTTGGGGTCGATGGGCGTGATCGCAATGCCGGAACGGGGGCGAACCTCCATCAGCCCTTCCCAGGCAAGCCGCTGAATGGCTTCACGCAGCGGCGTGCGGCCCATGCCCGTCAGCTCAATGAGCGTGCGTTCATTGACCACAGCTCCCGGCTCCAGCTCAAGCGTGACGACCATGCGTTCCAGCGTCTGATAGGCTTGCTCGGCAAGGCTTTCGCCGCCCAGGCTATCAATGGCGGGGATCGATTTGCCGGTGGCGCTCTTGATCGACCGTTCGCGGAGGCTCGTCTGTGTCATGTGGTCCAGTGTCTTCTATGATGGCAATTGACAGGAAACGATCCTACAAATATATCTCTGATATATCAATATCGACCAAGGTAATAGCCTTGCCGCACCCGTCCTCGCACTACCGGGTTTGAGCATAGTGTTATTCCGAAAATTTGTTGGACGGGGGATTTTCCCAATTTCAAAGTTAGCCTGATTTCGAACCAGCGTCGTGCCGGGCAGGGATCGATAGCGAATACGAAATCAGTTACCGGGAACCCGGTATTGACAAAGGCAGGGGCTCCATTCGTGATGACGCCTCGATCTGCATCGGTGGGGAGCCGCAAAAAGAATGAAATCTGATCCCAAAAATCAACAGAAAATGGGTCAGCAGGATATTGTTATCATCGGCGGCGGCATTGTCGGTTCTGCGACGGCAGCCTTGCTTGCCGAGGCCGGACGAAATGTCCTCGTCATCGATCGCACGGGCATCTGCGAGGAAACCAGTTCGGGCAACGCGGCGGCGCTTGCTTTTTCGGATATTCTGCCGATGGCGTCCAAGGGCGTCATGCGCAAGGTGCCGGGCTGGCTGATGGATCCGCTAGGGCCGTTTTCGATCCGCCCGTCCTATTTTCCGAAAATGGTGCCGTGGCTTTATCGTTTCTGGCGCGCCAGCAGCGCCGGGGCGCTGGAGAAAACCGCTGTCACACAGGCAAATATCATGCGGCTTGCGGAAAGCGAGATGCTGGCCCTGATCGACCGGGCCGGTCTGCGCGACCGCTTGCGGGAAGACGGCAATCTGGAGCTTTATGAATCCGAAGCGGAACTGACTGCCGCGTTGCCAAGCTGGGAAATTCGCGAGAAGGCTGGCATTGCGCACGAGCATGTCCACGGCGCGCGACTGGCCGAATTGCAGCCGGGCCTAAGCCCGCGCATTGTGGCGGGGACTTTCGTGCCCGGCTGGAAGAATGTCAGCGATCCGAAACTGTTCGGACAGGCCATCTGGGCCCATGCGGAGCGCCTCGGTGCGCGCTTCTCGAAAGCGAAGGTGACGAGCGCGCAACCGGCTGATGGCGGCGCGCGCGTGCGTCTTGAAGACGGCACGGAAATCAGCGCGAAGAACCTCATCGTGATGACGGGCGCCTTTTCGCGGGAATTCGCCAAGGGCTTTGGCGATGTCGTGCCGCTTGATACCGAGCGCGGTTACAACACCACGCTGCCGGTCGGTGCTTTCGATGTGAAGCGGCAGCTCACCTTCCCAAGCCATGGTTTTGTCATCACGCCGATGGCGACAGGCTTACGCGTCGGCGGCGCGGTTGAATTCGGCGGGCTTGATCTGCCGCCAAATTATGCGCGCTCCAAAGCTATGTTGACCAAGGCCTCCCGCTTCCTGCCGGGTCTCAAGACCGAAGGCGGACGCGAGTGGATGGGCTATCGTCCGTCCATTCCGGACTCTCTGCCGGTCATCGGACGGGCCTCATCTGGCGGCAATGTTTTCTACGGCTTCGGCCACGGCCATCTGGGGCTCACGCAATCTGCAGCGACGGCACGCCTCATCCGCGATCTGATCACCGGCGCGAAGCCTGCAATCGATATCGAACCATTCAAGCCTCAACGTTTTCGGAACTGACCATCATGGCAAGACATTCTTTTTTCTGCGTCGACGGACATACCTGCGGCAACCCAGTGCGCCTGGTGGCTGGCGGCGGCCCGAACCTCGAAGGTTCGACCATGATGGAGAAACGCGCGCATTTTCTGCGCGAGTTTGACTGGATCCGTACCGGCCTGATGTTCGAACCGCGCGGCCACGACATGATGTCTGGCTCGATCCTCTATCCGCCGACGCGCCCGGACTGCGATGTGGCGGTGCTGTTCATCGAGACCTCGGGTTGCCTGCCCATGTGCGGTCACGGCACCATCGGTACGGTGACCATGGCGATCGAGCAGGGCCTCGTGACACCGAAGACGCCTGGCAAGCTCAATCTCGACACGCCAGCGGGTCTCGTTGCCATCGAATATGAGCAGAACGGCCAGTATGTGGAGCGCGTGCGCCTCACCAATGTTCCGGCTTTCCTTTATGCGGAAGGCTTGGAAGTGGAATGCCCCGATCTTGGCACGCTCAAGGTCGATGTGGCCTATGGCGGCAATTTCTACGCTATCGTCGAGCCGCAGGACAATTACACCGACATGGCCGATTACAGCGCCTTGCAGCTGATCGCCTGGAGCCCTGTTCTGCGTCAGCGCCTGAATGAGAAATACAAGTTCCAGCACCCGCTGCTCGCCGATATCAATCGCCTGACGCATATTCTGTGGACCGGCAAGCCGACCAAGCCGGAAGCACATGCCCGCAATGCCGTGTTCTATGGCGACAAGGCCATCGACCGTTCGCCTTGCGGCACCGGCACATCGGCTCGCATGGCGCAGCTGGCCGCCAAGGGCAAGCTGAAGCCGGGCGACGAATTCGTGCATGAATCTATCATCGGTTCGCTGTTCCACGGTCGCGTGGAGCGGGCGGTGGAAGTCACGGGGCCTGAAACGGGCCAGGAAACCGTGTTGCCGGGTATTATTCCGTCAATTGCGGGCTGGGCACGCATGACCGGTTATAATACGATCTTCATCGATGACCGGGACCCTTTTGCTCACGGTTTCACAGTTGCATAAAAACGGGTACGGCTGGTCAAAAATGACCAGCCACCCTATTTCTTGCCTTTTGAGGCTTCGGGGAAAATATGGAATAACGCGCCCGTTTCGGTAGAAAAGGACGCATAAAGGGGCTTTTCATAGGGGACATAACCGGTTTGCGGAGAGATGAAGCAATTAGTCTTTTGTTTTAGACGAAAGGGCTTGCATTCCGTGATGCAGCCGTTAGGTGTAATCGACCGGGAAAAAAATGAGGGTGCACGAAATAATAATGCGCCAATAAGATTCCGGCTTGTAAAATGGGTGGCTTTTCGATGGAATATTTCCTCCAGCAGGTGATCAACGGGCTCGCGCTCGGTTCGATCTATGGCCTGATCGCCATCGGCTACACGATGGTCTATGGTATCATCGGCATGATCAACTTTGCTCATGGCGATGTCTTCATGCTCGGCGCCTTTATGGCGCTGATTGTTTTTCTCATCATCACAACTTTCATCGGGGCGCTGCCGATTGCGTTGCTGCTGCTTCTGATGATGGTGGTCGCTATGCTCATGACCGGCTTGTGGAGCTGGACGATTGAGCGCGTGGCCTACCGGCCGCTGCGCGGTTCGTTCCGCCTTGCGCCGCTGATCACGGCAATCGGCATGTCGATCGCATTGTCCAATTTCGTCCAGGTAACGCAGGGCCCGCGCAACAAGCCGGTTCCACAGCTTCTGAACGGCTCCTACAGCCTGTTCGGCACCGACGTCACGATTTCGCTGAAGCAGATCGTCGTGATCGTGGTCACCGCCGTGCTGCTGACGATCTTCTGGTACATCGTCAATCGCACGTCGCTTGGCCGCGCCCAGCGCGCCTGTGAGCAGGACCGCAAGATGGCCGCACTTCTCGGCATCAATGTCGACCGTGTGATTTCGCTGACCTTCGTGATGGGCGCCATGCTCGCAGCCGTCGCCGGTACGCTTTATCTGTCCTTCTACGGTGTGATTTCCTTCGCCGACGGGTTCATCCCCGGCGTTAAGGCGTTCACGGCCGCGGTTCTGGGCGGTATCGGTTCGCTTCCGGGCGCTGTTGTCGGCGGCCTGCTGATCGGTCTGATCGAAGCGCTCTGGTCGGCTTATTTCTCGATCGACTACAAGGATGTCGCGGCGTTTTCGATCCTGGCCATCGTGCTGATCTTCATGCCGTCGGGTATTCTTGGCCGTCCTGAAGTCGAAAAGGTGTAATCATGGCTGTACAGTCGAGTTCACGCCCGGATTCCCTTTTTGGCCGGGCCATTCGCGAGGGTATCGTCGCCGGTCTTCTGGCGCTGGGCCTCTTTATCCTGATCATCGGTTTCAAGACCGAGCAGAACATCAACAATGAACTGGTGCTGGTGCAGCGCTGGGGTGCACTGGCCGTCATGGTTGCGCTGGCGGCGGTGGGACGCTTCCTGTTCGTCGCCTTCCTGCAGCCGCAGCTGGAGGCGCGCAAGCTCGCCAAGAGCAGCCGGACGGTTGCCGCCACCGATGGCCAGTCATTCTTCCGCACCCATTTCTCCAAGCTCGGCGTTGCCTTCCTCTTTGCCTATCCGATCCTGATCGTTCTGGCGCTGGGCTGGCAGGGCTCGCTCAAATGGGTCGATAATTTCGGCGTCCAGATCCTCATCTATGTGATGCTGGCCTGGGGGCTCAACATCGTCGTCGGTCTCGCCGGTCTTCTTGATCTCGGCTATGTGGCTTTCTACGCGGTCGGCGCCTATTCCTATGCGATCCTGTCCAGCTATTTTGGCCTGTCCTTCTGGATGCTACTGCCCATGGCAGGCATTCTGGCCGCAACCTGGGGCATCATTCTAGGCTTCCCGGTCCTGCGATTGCGCGGTGATTATCTGGCCATCGTGACGCTCGCTTTCGGTGAAATCATCCGTCTGGTGCTAATCAACTGGACCGATCTCACCAAGGGCACCTTCGGTATTTCGGGTATCGCCAAGGCCACCTTCTTCGGTTTGCCTTTCAAGGCCGGCCCGGATGGTTTTGCCGCCCATATGGGAATTGCCTTCTCACCGGCGCATTACAAGTTCTTCCTCTATTACGTCATTCTGCTGCTGGCACTTCTGACCGCCTGGGTCACGATACGTCTGCGCCGCATGCCGGTTGGCCGTGCGTGGGAAGCGCTGCGTGAAGACGAAATCGCCTGTCGTTCGCTCGGCATCAACACCACGACCACCAAGCTCACGGCTTTTGCCACGGGCGCCATGTTCGGCGGTTTTGCAGGCTCGTTCTTCGCGGCGCGTCAGGGCTTCGTGAGCCCGGAATCCTTCGTGTTTCTCGAATCGGCGGTTATTCTCGCCATCGTGGTTCTTGGCGGCATGGGATCGCTCGTCGGTATCGCCATTGCTGCAATCGTCATGATCGGCGGCACGGAAATCCTGCGTGAAATGGGCTTCCTGAAGGCGATCTTCGGTCCCGATTTCACGCCTGAACTCTATCGTATGCTCATCTTCGGGCTCGCCATGGTGGTTGTCATGGTCTGGAAGCCGCGCGGTTTTGTCGGAAGCCGAGAACCAAGTGCGTTCCTGCATGAGAAGAAGATGGTGTCGGGTGCCTTTACCAAGGAAGGGCACGGCTGATGGCGGAGACAGCGAGAATGCCTGACAATGTTCAGAAAGACACTGTTCTTCAGGTTGAGCATCTGTCGATGCGCTTCGGTGGCCTTGTCGCCATCAACGATCTGAGCTTCGACGTGAAGCGTGGTGATATTACCGCGCTGATCGGCCCGAATGGTGCCGGTAAAACCACGGTCTTCAACTGCATCACCGGCTTCTACAAGCCGACTGGTGGCATGTTGACCATGCATCGCAATACGGGCGAGACTTTCCTTCTGGAGCGTCTTCCTGATTTCCAGATCACCAAGCAGGCCAAGGTGGCGCGCACCTTCCAGAATATTCGCCTGTTTTCGGGCCTGACCGTTCTGGAAAATCTACTGGTCGCGCAGCACAACACGCTCATGCGCTCGTCGGGTTACACGGTCCTTGGGCTTCTCGGCCTGCCGGGTTACAAGAAGGCCGCCAAGGAGGCTATCGAAAAGGCACGTTACTGGCTGGAAAAGATCAACCTCACCGCACGTGCGGATGATCCGGCTGGCGATCTGCCCTACGGCGATCAGCGCCGTCTGGAAATCGCCCGCGCCATGTGCACCGAGCCGGAAATCCTCTGCCTCGACGAACCGGCAGCAGGTCTCAATCCGCGCGAGTCGGCGGAGCTGAACAAGCTTTTGCTCGATATCCGCAAGGAAACGGGAACCTCGCTCCTGCTGATCGAGCACGATATGTCGGTGGTGATGGAAATTTCCGACCACGTGATCGTGCTGGAATATGGCACCAAGATTTCCGATGGATCGCCGGAAGAAGTCCGCAACGATCCGCGCGTCATCGCCGCTTATCTCGGCGTGGATGACGAGGAAATCGCCGAGCTGATCGATGAGGCCGACAAGCCCGGTACGGGCGATCCGGCGGATTTCATCGCGACCCAGCTTGCCGAAGAAGCGATCGAGCAGGAAAAATCGGCGGAAGTCGTGCAGTTCGCCGGTGGACTGGCCGCGCCACGCGATGGCAAGGCCGACAACCTGACGCTCGTCAAGGGCATCGGTGCGGTCAACGAGAAGAAGCTGAACGAGCACGGCATCTATCATTTCGATCAGATCGCCGCGTGGTCCGAGGCCGACATCAAGCAGGCCGAAACCTATCTGGAATTCGATGGCCGCATCGCCCGGGAAGACTGGGTGGGGCAGGCGGCGCAATTGGCCGCCGGTCAGGCGACCGAATTCTCGAGCCGCGTCGAAGCCGGTGATGTTCCGACGAGCCACAAGACCACTCCCGCAAAGGCGCCGCGCAGCCGCAAAGCTCCGGCCAAGCCGAAGAAGGGAGGCGAATGATGCAGGCTGAAACCATGCAGAAAAAGCAACCGCTTCTGGCTGTTGAAAAAGTCGAGACCTATTACGGTAACATCTGTGCGCTGAAGGGCATCGACCTGACGGTGGACGAAGGTGAAATCGTAGCCCTGATCGGCGCCAATGGTGCTGGCAAGTCCACGCTGATGATGACGATTTTCGGTTCGCCGAAAGCGCGCACCGGTCGCATTCTCTTCAACGGCAAGGACATTACGTCCATGCCGCCGCATGAGATTGCGAAGCTGCGTATCGCGCAGTCGCCGGAAGGGCGTCGCATCTTCCCGCGCATGACGGTTCTGGAAAATCTCCAGATGGGCGCGAGCCTCGACAATCAGCAATACTTCGAAGAAGACGTGAAGCTGATGTTTGACCTGTTCCCGCGTCTCAAGGAGCGTATCAGCCAGCGCGGCGGTACGCTGTCGGGTGGTGAGCAGCAGATGCTGGCCATTGCCCGTGCGCTGATGGCGCGTCCGAAGCTTCTGCTTCTCGACGAGCCGTCGCTTGGTCTCGCACCGCTGATCGTCAAGCAGATCTTCGAGGCAATCAAGGAACTGAACCGCACACAGGGCCTGACGGTGTTTCTCGTCGAGCAGAACGCATTCGGCGCGCTCAAGCTCGCCGACCGCGGTTATGTGATGGTCAACGGGTCGATCACGATGAGTGGTTCGGGCCGCGATCTTCTGGCTGATCCGGAAGTGCGCGCCGCCTATCTCGAAGGCGGAAGGCATTAAGGAGGAAATCATGCAGGGTATTCTCTACGAAGAACCGTCTTTCTGGCTGTTTTTCCTCATTACGTGTCTTCTCGGCGGCTGGGCTGCCTGGATGACAGGCCGCGCCTGCGCGCAGACCTGGCGCAGCCTGCCGCAGCTGCTGGTCTATCTGATCCCGCTGGGCGCTGCGGTGCGTTTCATCCACTTCGCGCTGTTTGAAGGCACGCTGCTCTCGCTGCACTATTATCTGGTGGACACGATCGTGCTGATGATCATCGGTGCGATCGGGTTCCAATATACGCGCACCAAACAAATGGTGCGGCAGTATGGCTGGCTTTATGAAAAAGCTTCGCCGCTGAGCTGGAAAGCAAAATAATTCGAAGCTTCGCCGTTCGCGGCGGAGCTTTTTTTACAAGATCACGTTGACAGTATCATGATTCAGCGTAGATATTGCTGAGTATTCAGCAAGATAATAATGCGATGCAAAACGTCGTATCGGGGTAAATACAAGGATGGGAGTTCCAAAAATGAAGAAGTATCTTTTTTCGGGCGTGGCTCTTGCTGCTGTGATGGCTTTTGGTGGCTCTGCATGGGCTGATGTACTTCTGGGCATCGGTGCGCCGCTGACCGGCCCGAATGCCGTTTACGGTGCGCAGATCCAGAAAGGCGCCGAAGCTGCTATCAAGGAGATCAACGATGCCGGCGGCATCAACGGCGAGAAGATCGCAATCACGCTCGGCGACGACGTTTCGGATCCGAAGCAGGGCATTTCGGTGGCTAACAAATTCGCTGCCGATGGCGTGAAATATGTTGTCGGTCACTTCAACTCGGGCGTTTCGATTCCGGCTTCGGAAGTTTATGCCGAAAACGGCATTCTCGAAATTTCGCCTGCTGCAACCAACCCGGTCTATACCGAGCGCCAACTGTGGAACACGTTCCGTACCTGCGGCCGTGACGACCAGCAGGGTATCGTTGCCGGTCAGTACATCTTCGACAACTTCAAGGATGCGAAGATCGCCGTCATTCACGACAAGACCCCCTATGGTCAGGGTCTTGCCGATGAAACCAAGAAGAAGCTCAATGAACTCGGCACCAAGGAAGCCCTTTATGAAGGCGTGAACGTCGGCGAAAAGGACTTCTCGGCGCTGATCGCCAAGCTCAAGCAGGCTGGCGTGACGGTTGTCTATTGGGGTGGCCTGCATCCGGAAGCTGGTCTGATCATCCGTCAGATGGCTGACCAGGGCCTCAAGGCCCAGTTCATCTCGGGCGACGGTATCGTGTCGAACGAACTGGCTTCGATTGCTGGCGACGCTGTTGCCGGTACGTTGAACACCTTCGGCCCGGATCCGCGCAACAACCCGGACAACGCCGACCTCGTCAAGAAGTTCCGCGACGCTGGTTTCGAGCCGGAAGCCTACACGCTTTATTCCTATGCAGCTGTTCAGTCGCTCGCTCAGGCCGCCAAGGCCGCGGGCAGCAACGACCCGCAGGAAGTTGCCAAGGCGCTGAAGGAAAAGGGCCCGTTCAAGACCGTGCTCGGCGATATTTCCTATGACGAAAAGGGCGATCCGAAGCTCCCGGGCTACGTCATGTACAAGTGGGAAAAGGGCGCTGACGGGAAATACACCTACATTCAGCAGAAGTAAAAACGCATTATTATTGCGTCAATGGAGAATGCCCGGTCATCGTGCCGGGCATTTTTCTTTTGTTTGCTAATATAAAATCTTAAAAAACAGAATGGTCTGATTGAGCGCGTTGATCTTGAGGGGGGGCAATGCGCGCGCAATTTTCTGTAAAAAATGTATTTAAAAACAGTGTATTATAACATTTCCGATACTCGACCTATTGTTGAATGACCTCCGTCGCATGACCTCATGCGAAAAACGCCGAAAGTTGAGGATTTCTACGCTTTACTTTTACGTCTCTGCGATTTTACCTAGCAAGGTGATTTTGCGTAGTGTGATTCTCTACGTTTAATCTCGCCTTCTGGGGAGGAGGCCGGTCATGCGGGCGGAGGTGCTTCATTTTCCCCCAAACTGCACCCGAAACGGGAATGCGGAATAGCCGGTTTCTTTCGACATAAAGAGACAGGGCAGTGCCGGTTCAGTTGGCAATGCTCGAAGTGGGAGTAATCGAAATGAAGAAGTCTTTGTTCTGCGGCGTTTGCCTTTCGGCTCTGGTCGCTTTTGGCGGCGCAGCCTTTGCCGATGTCATGCTCGGTGTTGGCGCGCCTTTGACCGGCAGTCAGGCCGCATTTGGCGAGCAGATCAAGCGTGGTGTTGAAGCTGCTGTCGCGGAAGCCAATGCCAAGGGTGGCATGAATGGCGAAAAGATCAGCATCGTTTATGGTGATGATGCCGCCGATCCGAAGCAGGGCATTTCGGTTGCAAACAAGTTCGTTGGCGATGGCGTTCAGTTTGTCATCGGCCACTTCAATTCCGGCGTCAGCATTCCGACATCGGATATCTATGCCGAAAACGGCGTGCTGATGATCGCACCGGGCACCACCAACCCGACCTTTACCGAGCGTGAACTGTGGAACACCTTCCGCACCTGCCGTCGTGACGACCAGCAAGGCATCGTCGCCGGAAAATACATGGCCGACCATTACAAGGATGGCAAGGTTGCGATCCTGCACGACAAGACGCCTTACGGTCAGGGCCTTGCCGACGAGACCAAGAAGTCGCTCAACGAGAACGGCATGAAGGAAACGCTTTATGAAGGCGTGAATCAGGGCGACAAGGATTTCTCGGCGCTGATTTCCAAGATGAAGGCCGCAGGCATCACGGCTGTCTATTGGGGCGGCATGCACCCGGAAGCTGGTCTTCTGATCCGCCAGATGGCCGATCAGGGCCTCAAGGCGCAGTTCATTTCGGGTGACGGTATCGTTTCCAACGAACTGGCTTCGATTGCGGGCGATGCGGTGGCTGGCGTCATGAACACTTTTGGCCCGGACCCGCGCGACGACAAGGCGAATGCAGACCTGATCAAAGCTTTCCGCGACAAGGGTTTTGAGCCGGAAGCTTATACTTTCTATGCCTATGCCGGTGTGCAGTCGCTGGTCAGCGCCGCCAATGCAGCAGGCAGCAACGATCCGCAGGAAGTTGCAACGGCGATGAAGGACAAGGGGCCGTTCAAGACCGTGCTGGGTGAAATCTCCTTCGACAAGAAGGGTGATCCAAGCCTGTCGCCTTACGTCATGTTCGAATGGCGGAAGGGTGAAGACGGCAAGTATAATTACTTCCAGAAGTAATTCTGCCTGATATATTGGCATAAATTGCTATAAAATTAATCAGAATGCCCGGCTTTTAGCCGGGCATTTTGTTTTTAATTGGTGGTTGCACAGTTTGTTTGCGCTTGATCATATTGCAAGGTAAGCAATGGCGCCTTCGTCTTTGCAGTTAGGGAGATCTGCCTTGCCTATCAGGAAAATTCTGGTCGCCAATCGATCTGAAATCGCAATTCGCGTATTCCGCGCCGCCAATGAGCTGGGGCTCAAAACGGTGGCCATATGGGCCGAGGAGGACAAACTTTCCCTGCATCGCTTTAAAGCGGACGAGAGCTATCAGGTCGGTCGTGGACCGCATCTGGCGCGCGATCTGGGGCCGATCGAAAGCTACCTGTCGATCGACGAGATCATCCGCGTCGCAAAGCTTTCCGGTGCCGACGCCATTCATCCGGGCTACGGCCTGTTGTCGGAAAGCCCGGAATTCGCCGAGGCCTGTGCCGAAAACGGCATCATCTTCATCGGTCCGAAGCCGGAAACCATGCGCCGTCTCGGCAACAAGGTTGCAGCGCGCAATCTGGCCATCGAAATCGGCGTGCCGGTGGTGCCAGCCACCGATCCGCTGCCGGACGATATGGAAGAGGTGAAGAAGCTTGCGGCACAGGTAGGCTATCCCGTCATGCTGAAAGCCAGCTGGGGTGGCGGCGGTCGCGGCATGCGCGCCATTCGTTCCGAAGCCGATATCGCCCGCGAGGTCACGGAAGCCAAGCGTGAAGCCAAGGCAGCCTTCGGCAAGGACGAGGTCTATCTTGAAAAGCTCATCGAGCGCGCGCGCCATGTCGAAGTGCAGATTCTGGGCGATACCCATGGCAACGCGGTGCATCTGTTCGAGCGCGACTGCTCCATCCAGCGCCGCAACCAGAAGGTCGTGGAGCGGGCGCCTGCGCCTTATCTCAACGATGCGCAGCGTCAGGAACTAGCCAATTACGGCCTGAAGATCGCCCATGCCACCGATTATATCGGCGCGGGTACGGTCGAATTCCTGATGGATGCCGATAGCGGCAAGTTCTATTTCATCGAGGTCAATCCGCGCATTCAGGTTGAGCATACCGTCACAGAGCAGGTGACGGGCATCGATATCGTCAAGGCGCAGATTCATATTCTGGAAGGTGCCGCCATCGGTACGCCGGAATCGGGTGTGCCGCGCCAGCAAGACATTCGCCTCAACGGCCATGCGCTGCAGTGCCGTATCACGACGGAAGACCCGGAACAGAACTTCATCCCCGATTACGGGCGCATTCAGGCTTACCGTTCGGCCTCGGGCTTCGGCATTCGCCTTGATGGCGGCACGGCCTATTCGGGCGCATTCATCACCCGCTATTACGATCCGCTTTTGGTGAAGGTCACGGCTTCGGGCGCGACGCCGCTGGAAGCCATCCGCCGTATGGACCGCGCGCTGCGTGAATTCCGTATTCGCGGCGTGGCGACGAACCTCACCTTCCTCGAAGCGATCATCAATCATCCGAAATTCCAGTCGAACGACTATACGACGCGGTTTATCGACACCACGCCGGAACTGTTCGAGCAGGTGAAGCGGCAGGACCGTGCCACCAAGCTTCTGACCTATATTGCCGATGTGACGGTCAACGGCCATCCTGAAACCAAAGGTCGCGCTAAGCCGGCTAAGGATGCTGCAAAACCACGCGTGCCATGGTTCGGCGATACGCCGGTTGCGGACGGCACCAAGCAACTTCTGGACAGTCTCGGACCGAAGAAGTTTGCCGAATGGGTACGCAATGAAAAGCGCGTTCTGGTCACCGATACGACCATGCGCGACGGTCACCAGTCGCTGCTGGCCACCCGCGTGCGCACCTATGACATTGCGCGCATCGCCAATACCTATGCGCAGGCTTTGCCGAACCTTTTCTCGCTGGAATGCTGGGGCGGCGCGACCTTCGACGTTTCAATGCGCTTCCTGACGGAAGATCCGTGGGAACGTTTGGCGCAGGTGCGCGAGGGCGCGCCGAACCTTCTCCTGCAAATGCTGCTGCGCGGCGCCAATGGCGTTGGCTACAAGTCCTATCCCGACAATGTGGTGAAGTATTTCGTGCGCGAAGCCGCGCGCGGCGGCATCGATCTGTTCCGCGTGTTCGACAGCCTCAACTGGGTTGAGAACATGCGCGTTTCGATGGATGCGGTGCTGGAGGAAAACAAGCTCTGCGAAGCAGCCATCTGCTATACGGGCGATATTCTGAACCCGGACCGGGCCAAATACGACCTGAAATATTACGTCAATCTGGCGAAAGAGGTCGAAAAGGCAGGCGCGCATATCATCGCGGTCAAGGATATGGCCGGTCTTTTGAAGCCCGCCGCTGCACGCGTCCTGTTCAAGGCGCTGCGTGAGGAAACCGATCTGCCGATCCATTTCCACACCCATGACACGTCCGGCATTTCCGCCGCGACAGTGCTGGCTGCGGTGGACGCGGGCGTTGATGTGGTTGATGCGGCGATGGATGCCTTGTCCGGCAACACTTCGCAGCCTTGCCTCGGCTCCATCGTGGAGGCGCTGCATGGTGCCGAGCGCGATCCGGGGCTTGATCCTGAATCGATCCGCCGCATCTCGTTTTATTGGGAAGCGGTGCGCAATCAATATGCGGGCTTCGAAAGCGATCTCAAGGGGCCGGCTTCGGAAGTCTATCTGCACGAAATGCCGGGCGGGCAGTTCACCAATCTGAAAGAACAGGCGCGTTCGCTGGGCCTCGAAACCCGCTGGCATGAAGTGGCGCAGGCCTATGCCGATGTGAACCGGATGTTCGGTGATATCGTCAAGGTCACGCCGTCCTCCAAAGTGGTGGGCGATATGGCGTTGATGATGGTCAGCCAGGATCTGGACGTCAGCGATGTCGAGAACCCGTACAAGGATATCGCCTTCCCGGATTCGGTGGTTTCGATGATGCGCGGTGAACTGGGGCAGCCGCCTTCGGGCTGGCCGGCAGCACTTCAGAAGAAAGTACTGAAGGGCGAAAAACCGTTCACCGTGCGTCCCGGCTCGCTGCTGGCCGCTGCCGATCTCGATGCGGAGCGCAACGGGTTCGAAGAAACCGTGGGCCGCAAGATCACCGATCAGGAGTTCGCTTCGGCACTGATGTATCCGAAAGTGTTCACGGATTTCGCAGCCGCGCAGGAAACCTACGGCCCGACAAGTGTTCTGCCTACGCCGGTTTATTTCTACGGCCTCAAGCCGGAAGAAGAAGTTTTCGTCGATCTGGAGCGTGGCAAGACGCTGGTGATCGTGAATCAGGCGATGAGCGAAACCGACGAGAAGGGCATGGTCACCGTGTTCTTCGAACTGAACGGCCAGCCGCGCCGCATCAAGGTGCCGAACCGCGCCAAGGGTGCCTCCGGCGGTGTCCGTCGCAAGGTGGAAACCGGCAATGACAAACAGGTCGGCGCGCCAATGCCGGGTGTCATCTCGACGGTCGCCGTTACCAACGGTCAGAAGGTTTCGCAGGGTGATGTGCTGCTTTCCATCGAAGCGATGAAGATGGAAACGGCAATTCATGCCGAGCGCGATGGCGTCATTGCCGAAGTGCTGGTGCGCCCCGGCGAGCAGATCGATGCCAAGGATCTCCTGGTCGTCTATTCGGAGTAATTCTTGGTTCAACGGAAGCGGGGCGATTTGGGGTCGCAGTACCCGACGCCTCCGTTTCCCTCATCCTGAGGAGCCGTTGAAAACGGCGTCTCGAAGGGCGAGGGAAATGCACGGCGCCTGCCCTCGTCCTTCGACAGGCTCAGGATGAGGGGGAGGCGTAGCGCCCGTCAGACCGAACGGTCGCTTTCGCAGCAGTGAAACCATCGGAAATCCCATGCCGCGCCTGTCAAAAGGCGCGGCATTTGTTTGCGCTTGCAGTATGTGCAAATTCTGATATGCATGTTTGTGCCGGTTTATGCATGTTTATGCTTGTTGGGAGAATTAAGTGGCGACGGAGCTTTTGCTTCACGAAAGACAGGCGCGTATTCAGGACCTGTTGCAGCAGTCGGGTCGCGTGCTGGCGACGGAGTTGGCTGAGAGCTTTGGCGTGTCGGAAGACACGATACGCCGCGATCTGCGTGATATGGCGGCTGCCGGTCTCTGCAAGCGTGTTTACGGCGGCGCTCTGAAAGCTGCACCGTCATCGCTGTCGCTGGCCGAGCGCGACGGGGAACGCACGGCGGCCAAGGCGGCGCTGGCGGGTGTGCTGCTTGGTCTGATTGAGCCGGGCATGACGGTGTTTCTGGACGCGTCCTCGGTCAACACGGCATTGTCGCGGCTTCTGGTGGAACGCGGCGAGGCGCTCACAGTTGTTACCAATACGCCGTCGATTGCGGCTATTTTGCTTCAGTCGTCGAAAATAGAGGTGATCACGATCGGCGGGCCGATTGATCGCCGTGTCAGTGCGGCGGTGGGCGCGCGGGCCTTGCGCGATGCGGAAACAGTGCGTCCTGATCTGTGCGTGCTGGGTGCCTGCGGCGTTGCGGCGGAAATCGGCGTTACGGCTCTTTTTCTGGACGATGCCGAGTTCAAGCGCACCATTGCCAGCCGCAGCCGGTCTGTCGTACTGGCAATCACCAATGACAAGCTTGGCACTGTTGCAGCGCATGATGTCGTCTCGCTGGATGATATTGGTGTCATGGCTGTTGAACAGGATGCCGATGAGAAATTGCTCGCGCCTTTTGTGGCGGCGGGCGTGAATATATTACGCGCGGCAACAGGCCGTGGCTGAGGGACATATGGAACAGGTTTCCGGACGGGAAGATACCGCGCCGTCGCGCGCGCCGATGATCACCAAAGAGCGTGTCGCTGTCGCGCTGCTCTTTCTGGCTAACGGCTATATTTTTGGCGGCTGGGCTCCGAAAATTCCAGAATTCGCCGCACGCCTTGGGCTGGATAGCGCAGGCATGGGGCTGATGATCCTCGTCTTCGGCGTCGGCTCGCTGGCCATGATGCCGGTGGCAGGCGCCTTGTCGGCGCAGCGCGGTTCCGGCGCGGTGGTGCGTATTTTCGCACTGGCCTTTATTCCGGCGCTACTGATCATCGCTCTGGTGCCCAATGTGGTCACAGCGGTCATCGTGATGTTTTATTTCGGTGGCACCATGGCTGCGATGGATGTGGCGATGAATGCCAATGCGGTCGCCGTGGAAAAATCCATGCGCCGCGCCATCATGTCGTCCTGTCATGCATTCTGGAGCCTCGGCGGGCTTATCGGCGCAGCGACAGGCGGCTTTCTCATCACGCAGTTCGGCTCGACTGTTCATGCGCTGGTCGCGACCATCGCTGCAGCGATAATGATTGCTGTCGCGTGGCCATCGATCATTGCCGACAAGTTCCACCATCCAAGCGGCGAAAAGCAGAAGCTCACCCTGCCGCGCAATCCGCTGCCCTGGCTGGTGGGTGTGATGGCCCTGTTCTCGATGGTGCCGGAAGGCGCGATCATCGACTGGAGCGCTTATCACATGCGCCAGGATCTGGGCGCGTCGGTCACGCTCGCGGGTTTCGGCTTTGCGGCCTTCTCCTTTTCCATGGCGGTGATGCGCTTTGCGGGCGATCTGGTGCGCGACCGTTTCGGTGCGGTGCGGACGCTGCGCGCCTGCACGACAATTGCTATTATCGGCATGCTGATCGTCGGCTTTTCCACCGATCCCTATGTGTCGCTGGTCGGTTTCGCCATCTGCGGCATCGGCATTTCCAACATGGTGCCGATAGCCTTTTCGATGGCCGGCAACATGCCGGGCGTGAATCCGAGCGTCGGCCTGTCGATTGCCACCACGCTTGGCTATTCCGGCATGCTGGTGGCCCCGTCGCTGATCGGCTTTGTTGCCAAACATAGCGGTTTCGGCGTGGTGTTTATCGCGCTGCCAGTCCTGCTTCTTGTTGTGCTGGCCTTTTCCAGCCTCGCCCGCTACGCCGACCAGAAGCATTAGTCTCTATTTTTACGCATTATCCAGCGCAAAACCGCTTCGCACTTTTGCTGGAAATGCTTTTTATTCCGCGGTCCAGCCGCCTTCGACCGGCAGGGCCGCGCCATTGATCTGCGCAGCGGCATCGGTGGCGAGAAAGGCGGCAAGCGCGCCGATCTGCGCGGTGGTGACGAATTCCTTCGTCGGCTGTTTATCGAGCATCACTTCGCGGATCACCGTTTCACGATCCATGTTGTGCGCTTTCATCTGATCGGGAATCTGCGCCTCCACAAGCGGCGTCAGCACATAGCCGGGACAGATGGAATTGGCGGTGATCTTCGCGGTCGCCAGTTCCAGCGCCAGTGTCTTGGTAAAGCCGACAATGCCATGCTTGGCCGCAACATAGGCCGACTTGAACGGCGAGGCGACCAGCCCGTGGGCGGATGCAATATTGATGATGCGTCCCCAGCCGCTCGCGCGCATATGCGGAATGGCGGCGGCGGATGTATGGAAGGCGGAGGTCAGGTTGATCGCGATGATGCGGTCCCACTGCTCGGTCGGGAATTCTTCCACCGGGGCGACATGCTGGATGCCCGCATTGTTGACCAGAATATCGGCGCTGCCGAAAGCCTTGACGCTATCGGCGATCAGCTTGCGGCAGTCGTCGCCCTTCGACATATCGGCTGCGATATAGACCACGCTTGCGCCATGTTCCTCGCCCAGCATGCGGGCAAGCGCATGATCTTCGTCGCGGTCGGTGAAGGAATTGATCACAACGTTGTGTCCCGCAGCCGCCAATGCGTGGGCGATGCCAAGGCCGATCCCTGAATTGGAGCCGGTGACAATAGCGGTTTTGCGGGCAGTTGCGTCGGTCATGGTCTGGCATCCTCGTTTATGATGGCGCGCATAATGAGAGGGCGACAATGCGTCGGCAAGTGATTATATAGATCGAAATCCTCATAAGTGCAGACCCAGTTAAGAACAGAGCAAAATGTCTTCCGAGACCGTCAGCTATTTCTCGCATCCTTTCCCTCGTCGCCAATCGGTGGGCGTCAGTGTCGGCGGCGTTGTCGTCGGCGGCAGCGCGCCGGTTGTCGTGCAGTCGATGACCAATACGGATACGGCGGATGTGGACGCCACCGTCGCGCAGGTCGCAGCCTTGCATCGCGCGGGTTCCGAGATCGTGCGCATTACGGTGGATCGTGACGAATCTGCTGCCGCCGTGCCGAAAATCCGCGAAAGGCTGGAGCGTCTCGGCCATAATGTCCCGCTGGTCGGCGATTTCCATTATATCGGCCACAAGCTGCTTGCCGATCATCCGGCCTGTGCGGAAGCGCTGGCGAAATATCGCATCAATCCGGGCAATGTCGGTTTCAAGGACAAGAAGGACAAGCAGTTCGCCGATATCGTCGAAATGGCGATCCGCTACGACAAGCCGGTGCGTATCGGCGTCAACTGGGGTTCGCTTGATCAGGAATTGCTGACCACCTTGATGGATCGCAATCAGGATGCGGGCGCGCCGTTGAGCGCACAGGAAGTCATGCGCGAGGCCATCGTGCAGTCGGCGCTGATTTCCGCCAATCTGGCCGAAGAGATCGGTCTCAGTCGCGACAAGATCATTCTGTCGGCCAAGGTCAGTCAGGTGCAGGACCTGATCGCCGTCTATACGATGCTGGCGCAGCGTTCCAATCATGCGCTGCATTTGGGGCTCACCGAGGCTGGCATGGGCACCAAGGGCATCGTCGCCTCGTCGGCTGCCATGGGCATCCTGTTGCAGCAGGGCATCGGCGACACGATCCGTATTTCGCTGACGCCGGAACCCGGCGGCGACCGCACCCGCGAAGTGCAGGTGTCGCAGGAGCTTCTGCAGACCATGGGCTTCCGCCAGTTCATCCCGATTGTCGCAGCCTGTCCCGGTTGCGGACGCACGACATCGACAGTGTTTCAGGAACTGGCGCAGACCATTCAGGACGATATCCGCCGCAACATGCCGGTCTGGCGTGAAAAATATCCAGGCGTGGAAGCGCTATCGGTCGCGGTGATGGGCTGTATCGTCAACGGCCCGGGCGAGATCGAAACATGCCGATATCGGTATTTCTCTTCCCGGCACGGGCGAAACGCCGTCCGCGCCGGTGTTTGTCGATGGCAAGAAGGTCACCACTTTGCGCGGCCCTGCCATTGCCGAAGAGTTCCAGAAGATGGTTGCCGATTATATCGAGAACCGTTTCGGCCTTGGGCAGAAGATGGCTGCCGGACAGAATTAACACTACAGTTGCATTCTTCGTGATGCCGGTCTGCAACGCGCAATTTCCTGCGCTCCGGTGCTCACGTACATTGAAGTACGCTCCGCTCCGGTGCTCAAAAATCACTCGTTTCGCGACGGCCTGACGAATTTGCAACTGTAGTGCTAAGCCGAGCAGGTTACTGCGCGCGTCGCAGCTTCTGGTGTTGTTTTTAGTGTTGCCGCCCAGAAGACGAGCGTGGCAAGGCTGATGCCTGCGCCAAGCAGGCACACGCCATTCCAGCCCGCACGGGCATAGACCCAGGTTGAAACCGCTGAGCCACTCGCACTGCCGATGGAATAGAAAACCATATAGGCAGCGGTCAGCCGGTTCTGCGCATCCGGGCGCACGCGATAGATCATGGCCTGATTGGTCACATGGACCGCCTGCAGGCCGAAATCGATGATCAGCACACCCGCGACCAGCCACAGCAAAGACTGTCCGAGCAGGGCGATGGGCGCCCACGCCACCAGCATCAATGTGAGTGCTACGCCGGTCATGCGCTGTGCATGGCCGCGATCCGCAGCACTCCCGGCCCGTGAGGCGGCCAGCGCTCCGGCGGCGCCCGCAAGGCCAAAGAGGCCGATCTCCGCATGGCTCAATTCAAAGGGCGGTGCACTCAGCGGCATTACCAGCGGTGCGAGCAGGGTGGTGATATCGGCAAAGATCAGCATGGCGATGATAGCGCGGATGCGCAGCACGGGCTCCTCTTTGAAAAGGGTTGCGAGCGAGAGGATCAGCGCCGGATAGGAAACGCTTGCGGCTTGTCGGGTCTGGCGCGGCAGGCTGCACCAGAGCATGAGGCCGATCAGCAAGGTAATCACCGCTGAACTGAGATAGACGCTGCGCCAGCCGCCAAGGTCGGTTAGCGCGCCTGCAACCGCGCGGGCGAGCAAGATGCCAAGCACGATACCGCTGGTCACAATCCCCACGACATGGCCGCGCCGCGCCGGTTCGGCAAGGCTTGCGGCATAGGCGACGAGGGCCTGTGTCACCACGGCAAGAAGGCCGGTCGCTGCCATCGCGAGAAAGAGCAAGGATGGTTGTCCGGCAATGCCTACGGCGGCAAGTGTCAGCGAGGACAGGAGAAAATGCGCGACGATCAGTTTGCGCCGGTCGAAGAGATCGCCGAGCGGCACCAGAAAGATCAGGCCCAGCCCGTAGCCGATCTGGCTGGCACCGACGATCAGTCCTGCCGTGGAGCGGTCTAGCCCTATATCGTCCGCCATCACATCCAGAAGCGGATGCGCAAAATAGACATTGGCAACGGCAAGACCGCTCGCAATGGCAAATAGAAGAAGCGTTGGGGTGGATAGCGATGGGCGCGCGTCACTGTTCGCGGCAGTTTGCGCTGCCGCGTCGGGAGAGATCTGCATGATGAGCTCCAGCAATTTTGGTTTTATTATGAAACCATTTTGCTTGTAGCGAAATAAGTTTTATATTGCAACCAAATTGAATGGATGGAGTGAGATGGTTCGCAAGAAGAGCCTGAAGGGCGACTATTGCCCCAGTGCGCGGGCGCTGGATGTGATCGGCGACTGGTGGTCGCTGCTGATCGTGCGCGAGGCCTTTGACGATGTGACGCGCTTCAGTGCCTTTCAGAAGAATCTGGGCATTGCGCGCAATATTCTGGCCGAGCGTCTGCGCAAGCTGACGGGCGAGGGCATTCTGGAAAGCGTGCCTGATCCCAATGGCGGCGCGCATCAGGAATATCGGTTGACTGCGAAAGGGCGCGATCTTCTGCCAGTGGTCGTCGCGTTACGGCAATGGGGCGAGAAGCATCTGTTTACGCCGGAGGAGCCGCATTCACGGCTGGTGGACAGCGTGTCCGGTCACGACATCGCAAAGCTCGACGTGCGCGCACAGGATGGACGCGTACTTTCCGTCGATGATGTCGTTCTGATCAAGGTTCGAGAGGACGATCTCTGAGTATCAGCTCTGGCGTTCGGCGATGAAGCGCGCGGCCTGCTTGAGAATGTCGGCATCCTTGCCGAACGGCGCGAGCAGGCTTTCCGCCTGGGCGACGAGGCCGGACAATTGCTTGCGCGTCCAGTCGATGCCATGCAACGCCACAAGCGTGGCCTTGCCAGCAGCCGCATCCTTGCCCGTTGCCTTGCCCATTGCAGCGGCGTCTGCCGTCACGTCCAGAAGGTCGTCGGCAAGCTGGAAGGCGAGACCAATGGCCGAACCGAATTCCGCCATGCGTTCGCGATCTTCGCAGGAGGCGTCGGCGATGATGGCTCCTGCTTCGCAGGCAAAGCGGATCAGCGCGCCGGTCTTCATCGCCTGAAGCGTGATGATACCGGCTTCGTCTGGCTTTTTTGTCTCGGCCATCAGATCGAGGGCCTGCCCGCCCGCCATTCCGCCAAGGCCGGAAGCGCGGGCAAGGGCGGAAACCAGTTTTACGCGCACGGAGGAATCGAGATCGGTCTCGTCAGCGGCAATAATGTCGAAGGCGTAGGTGAGGAGGCTGTCGCCCGCGAGAATCGCAGCCGCTTCATCAAACGCCTTATGCACTGTCGGCTGGCCGCGGCGCAGATCATCGTCGTCCATGGCCGGAAGATCATCGTGGACAAGCGAATAGCAGTGGATGCATTCCAGTGCAGCCGCGACCCGCAAGACGGCATCGCCGCTCTTGCCGAACAAGGCCGCACTTTCCACAACGAGGAACGGACGCAGTCTTTTGCCGCCATTCAGCACACCGTGACGCATGGCCGCGATCAGCCGTTCCGGTCGGGCGATCTCGCCGGTGCGCAGGCGCTCGTCAAGAAGCCCGATCAGCGTCGTCTCTACTTCGTGGGCGCGACGGTTGAGGGCATCGGTGAATTCGACAGTCACATTTTCCATGATGATCGGCATGGACGAAAGCGCTAATTTGGTCAACTGGGCATATCGATCAGCACAGGCTTTTTCATCAGACGGTCATCAAACGTTGTGTTTCCAGCTTGTTTCCAACGCAGGATTATGGAATCGGGTTCTATATTATTAAAGAATGGTTTATGTCGCTGGGGGAGTACATCAGGCGGTGGACGTGGCCAAAATCATCATCAAGAGCAAAAACGGGCGCAATTACCTGGCTGATCCCGTGTGGGGGCGCCGGATTGTTCTCGCCTTCCGCTTTCTGGTGGTGCTGGCGGTGTTGCCCCTGTTTCTCCTGCTTGTCTATTCGGTTCCCTTCGTGCGCCCGGTCTCGATGCTGATGGTGAAGGACTATGTCCTGTTGCAGGATGTGGACCGGCGATGGGTGAGCATCGACGATATTTCCCCGCATTTGATCAATTCGGTCATGATGGCGGAAGACGGTCAGTTTTGCAGCCATGGCGGCGTGGACTGGCATCAACTGAGCATCGTGCTGGATGATGAGGGCGGCCCAAGCCGGGGTGCTTCCACCATCACCATGCAGACGGTGAAGAACCTCTTCCTGTGGAATGGACGCTCCTTCATTCGCAAGGGGCTGGAATTTCCGCTGGCGCTGGCCGCCGATGCAATCCTGTCGAAGCGGCGCATCATGGAGATTTACCTGAATATCGCCGAATGGGGACCGGGCATTTATGGCATCGAAGCCGCCGCCCAGCATTATTTCAAGCGACCGGCGGCAAAGCTCAATGCGCAGCAGGCAGCCCTTCTCGCGGTGACGCTGCCCAATCCGGCGCTGCGCAATCCGGCCAAGCCGACCCGCAACATGCAGCGCCTCGCACGGGTCGTTGCCGGTCGCGCGGTGCGCTCCGGCCCCTATGTGACCTGCGTACAATAAATGCCGGTCATGAAAAAAAGATCAGACTCCGGCTGGTCAAAGCCCGCAAGAGCGTGTATAGGCACCTGACTTTCCGGAATTTTGTCCGCTGTGACAGGCTCCACCGGGGCCGTGCCGGACGTTTATTGACCGATCAGTGGAGCTGGATCCATGGCAGTACCTAAAAGAAAAACGTCTCCGTCGAAGCGCGGCATGCGCCGTTCGGCTGACGCTCTGAAGGCCCCGACCTATGTCGAGGACAAGAACTCGGGCGAACTTCGTCGTCCGCATCATATCGATCTGAAGAGCGGTATGTATCGCGGCCGTCAGGTCCTCGAAGCTAAGGAATAGGTCTGACGCTGCGGTTACCGCGGCTAGCAGACAGGTTTCAAAAACGCCGTTTCCGGGAAACCGGGAGCGGCGTTTTCTTTTTATGATTTTTTTTGAAAAATTGTTGAGGTTCGTAATATAGTTAATATTTACTTTTACCTTTTTGATAAAAAAACAAAATTAAGCCGCATTTACGGTCAATATTATCAATTGTATGTTGTTTATTTAATAAATTTATCGGTTATGAAAATGGAAGAATATTTCAAATCTGCAATTTTAAACTCTGGAATTTCATTCAGCTGCGTCGTTTCACTGTTCGATGTAATCGACAATGCGAGCTATAATGAATTTCATTCAACGAATATGTCAGATACACCCAGTTTGAATGGGCATTTGGACGAAGATGGCGCCACGGCCATTACGCATTTCGCGCTCAATAATCTGGGATAACTGATGCGATGTGAAGGCCGCGAGTATTTCGCGGCCTTTCTCATTTTGTGCTCAGCCTGCATCCGCAGCAAAGCCTGCCTTTTCTATACCCGCGATCGCGACAGCTTCGTCATTGTCGGACGTATCTCCTGAAACACCGACAGCGCCGATAATTTCTCCATCGCTATTCTTGATGATGACACCGCCCGGCACAGGCACGATTCTGCCGCCGGAGACGCCCGAAAGACCTTCCAGAAAATGCGGGCGGTCCTTGGCCTGATTGTGCAGCCAGCGCGAACCACTTCCGACCGCCAGAGCGCCGAAAGCCTTACCGGATGCGATTTCGAAGCGCAGGATCGACGTGCCGTCCTGACGCTGAAACGCCTTGAGATTGCCGCCAGCATCGAAAACCGAGACCGCCAGCGGCTTGAGCTTCAGTTCGGCGGCCTTGGCAAAGGCCGTCGCGATGATGGAATTGGCCTGATCGAGCGTGAGTTGGACCATGGGGAACTCTCCTGTTTCAATGCAGCTAGTTTAGCGCCTGTCGGATGATCCGCATCCGCTAAAGTACCTCCTTTTCGGAGAAACAGCTTTTCGCTTTGCTGAAGGTTTGATGTAGTCCTTGCCAAGGCGCGCTTTTTGGTTTTTCTCTGTCGCAACAGTTTGTCACGGAGGAATAGCATGACTGCCGCAACCGATCCGAAAGCTATCGTTATCGCCAGCGCCGCGCGTACGGCGGTGGGCTCCTTCAACGGTGCTTTCGCCACTGTTCCCGCCCATGAGCTGGGCGCAACGGTCATCAAGGCGGCTCTCGAACGGGCGGGCGTTGCTGCTGACGATGTCGATGAAGTCATTCTCGGACAGGTGTTGACGGCAGGCGAGGGGCAGAACCCGGCGCGTCAGGCTGCTATGGCGGCTGGCTGCCCGAAAGAAGCAACGGGCTTTGCGATCAACCAGCTTTGCGGCTCGGGCCTGCGCGCCGTTGCGCTCGGCATGCAGCAGATTCAGTCGGGCGATGCGAAAGTTATCGTCGCTGGCGGTCAGGAATCGATGTCCATGGCGCCGCATTGCGCGCATCTGCGCGGCGGCGTGAAGATGGGCGATTTCAAAATGATCGACACCATGATCAAGGACGGACTGACCGATGCGTTTCATGGCTATCACATGGGGATCACCGCAGAAAACATTGCGCGCCAGTGGCAACTGACCCGCGCCGATCAGGATGAATTCGCGCTCGCGTCCCAACAGAAGGCGGAAGCGGCGCAGAAGGCCGGAAAGTTCGAGGATGAAATCGTCCCGTTCACCGTCAAGACGCGCAAGGGCGATGTTGTCGTTTCATCCGACGAATATATTCGTCCGGGCGCGACCCTCGAAGCGCTGACCAAGCTGAAGCCAGCTTTCGACAAGGAAGGCACGGTGACGGCGGGCAATGCATCTGGCCTCAATGACGGCGCTGCGGCAGTCGTGCTGATGGAAGCCGAGGAGGCAAGCAAGCGTGGCGTCAAGCCGCTGGCGCGCATCGTTTCCTGGGCAACGGCTGGCGTCGATCCTTCGATCATGGGTACGGGTCCGATCCCAGCCACGCGCAAGGCGCTGGAAAAGGCTGGCTGGACGGTGGCCGATCTGGAACTGGTGGAAGCCAATGAAGCTTTCGCCGCGCAATCCTGCGCCGTGGTTCGTGATCTGGGTCTCAACCCGGAAATCGTCAACGTGAATGGCGGCGCAATTGCTATCGGTCATCCAATTGGCGCTTCCGGCGCGCGGGTGCTGACCACGCTGCTTTATGAAATGAAACGCCGCGATGCCAAGCGCGGTCTCGCGACACTCTGCATCGGTGGTGGCATGGGCGTTGCCATGTGTGTCGAGCGCGACTGATCAACTTACCGATCAGGCTTTATCTTAGGGGCAGGCTGTGGGTTTCCGCAGCCTGCCTTTTTATGTCCGCAAACACAGGTTTGATAGCGAATGAGGGATAGGGCTGTTTTGGATTACCCGCTCAAAGGTTAACGCCAAACGCCTTCTCTGTTCGTTTTAGGGTGTATCGTTGCGTCAGCTGATGTTTCAATATGGTGCGGTTTGGCAAAAGCCTACCAGATGTGGTGAGAACAAAGAGGGAAAATTGATCGATCACCGATTCGTCGCCGATTCGTTCCGGCTTTGGCCTGAAGGTTAATGAAAACGGCTTTGGCGGCTTGATTTTCGATAACCAACTATTAGGAATTGTTAAGTTTTCTTTAAGCTGCTCAAACTGTCATCGCTCACTCTTGACGCGCTTTGGTCAAAAGTTAACGGCGATGGTGTTTTGTTCTGTTTATGTCAGGACGTTGCGCATGGGAGACTCAGCATATGGTGCCTATCGACAATCCGGTTACCATATGTTGCCGTGAACAAAAGGCGAAGGAATCAGAGTCAGCGATTCGTAGCCGATTCGTTCCAGAGTCGTTCTATTCGTTAAATTGGACCCTTTGTTAAAATCGGGCGTTTGGTAAAACTGTCAGGCTGCCTCTGTAAAAACTCGGGCGGCTTAAACTTAACAGGAGCGCTTTCGGCCAAGGTCGTATAGTGCTATCGCAACACACGACAATCGGCACCCCAGTTGCATGTTGGGGTGCTTGTACCGGGAATCAATTATTGGCATGAACCAACGCCCTGCCCATGATTTGCCGCTGAGCTTGAGCGGTCGCGACGTGACTGCGGTGCTGGGGCCGACCAATACAGGCAAAACCCATCTCGCCATCGAGCGCATGCTGTCGCACGGCAGCGGCATGATTGGCCTGCCGCTGCGCCTTCTGGCGCGTGAGGTCTATAATCGTGTCGTGGAGCGGGTGGGCGTCGCCAATGTCGCGCTGGTCACGGGCGAGGAAAAGATCGTCCCGCCCACTGCGCGTTATTCCGTCTGCACCGTCGAAGCCATGCCGCGCCGCACCGATGTGGCATTCGTCGCCATCGACGAGGTGCAACTCGCGGGCGATCTGGAACGCGGGCATATTTTCACAGATCGCATTTTGCATCTGCGCGGACGGCAGGAAACACTCCTGCTCGGTGCCGCCACCATGCGCGCCATTCTGGAAAAGCTCCTGCGCGGCATCAATGTGGTGACGCGTCCGCGCCTGTCGCATCTGGCCTATGCCGGTTCCAAAAAGATCACGCGCTTGCCGAACCGTTCGGCCATCGTCGCTTTTTCCGCCGACGAGGTTTACGCCATTGCCGAGCTGATCCGTCGCCAGCGCGGCGGGGCTGCGGTGGTCATGGGGGCTTTGTCGCCGCGCACACGCAATGCGCAGGTCGAGCTTTATCAGTCCGGCGATGTGGACTTTCTGGTCGCGACCGATGCCATCGGCATGGGGCTCAATCTCGATGTCGATCATGTGGCCTTCGCGCAGAACCGCAAATTCGACGGCTATCAGTTCCGTGATCTGACGCCAGCCGAAGTGGGGCAGATTGCCGGTCGTGCCGGTCGTCATCTTCGCGATGGCACATTTGGCGTGACGGGGCAGGTGCAGCCCTTCGACGACGAGATGGTCGAACGGGTGGAAGCGCATAATTTCGATCCGGTGAAAGTGCTGCAATGGCGCACGGAGCGTTTCGACTTTTCGTCGATTGAAGCCTTGCGCCGATCACTGGAAACACCGGCACCAGTCGAGGGGCTGGCCAAGGCTTTGCCGGCTGTCGACCAGCAGGCGCTTGAAAATCTGTCGAAAGACGGAGAGATTGTGCGCCTCGCGACAACACCGGCGCGGATTGAACTTTTGTGGGATGCCTGTGCACTCCCGGATTATCGTAAGATCGCACCGGCACAACATGCCGATATCATTGCGTCTATCTATCAGGATCTAGTGCGCCGAGGGAGCGTCGATGAAGATTATATGAGCGAACAGGTGCGCCGCGCCGACAGTACAGAGGGGGAAATCGACACTCTGTCGCACCGCGTGGCGCAAATTCGAACCTGGACTTTTGTGTCGCACAGGCCCGGATGGCTTGCCGATCCGACACACTGGCAGGAAAAGACGCGCGAAATAGAGGACAGATTGTCCGACGCGCTTCATGAAAGGTTGACGAAACGCTTTGTAGACCGCAGGACAAGCGTGCTTATGAGGCGCCTGAGAGAGAATGCCATGCTTGAAGCAGAAATCAGCCCGGCCGGAGACGTGAGTGTCGAAGGCCACAATGTTGGGCAACTGGAAGGATTCCGTTTCACCGCCGACGTCCAGGCCGAGGGGCCAGACGCGAAGGCGGTGAAGACGGCTGCGCAAAAGGCGCTGGCCGCCGAGTTCGATCGCCGTGCGGAGCGCTTTGCGGCTGCTCCCAACGGAGACTTCGCACTTGGTTCGGACGGTGTGTTGCGCTGGGTCGGTGCAACCGTTGCAACTTTGGTCGCCGGTGACGACATTATGAAGCCGCGCACGGTGATCCTTGCCGACGAACAGCTCACCGGTCCGGCACGGGACAAGGTTGCTGCGCGCATCGATCGTTTCGTGGCTCACCACATCGAAACCGTTCTGAAGCCTCTGACCGATCTGGCCGGCGCCGATGCGCTGACCGGCATGACGCGCGGTCTCGCTTTCCAGATCGTTGAGAATCTCGGCATTCTCCAGCGCCGTGAGGTGGTGGAGGAAGTGCGCGGTCTCGATCAGGATTCGCGTGCGGCACTGCGTCGCCTCGGCGTGCGCTTCGGCGCCTATCACGTGTTCATGCCCATGCTGCTGAAGCCGGCTCCCGCCGGTCTCATCACGCTGCTCTGGGCCTTGAAGAACGATGGCCGCGAGCGTGCCGGTTACGGCGATGTGGTCAATGTTCTGGCCGCTGGTCGTACCTCAGTTGTGGTCGATCCGGCTTTCGATCCGATGTTCTATCGTCTGGCAGGCTATCGTGTGCTGGGCCGTCGTGCGGTTCGCATCGATATTCTGGAGCGTCTTGCCGATCTCATCCGTCCGGCTCTGGCCTGGCGTCCGGGTTCGGGTACGCGTCCGGATGGCGCTTATGACGGCGGACGTTTCATCGTCACGCCTGCCATGATGTCGATCCTCGGTGCGACCACCGAAGACATGGAAGAAATCCTGAAAAGCCTGGGCTATCGCCATGAGGCGATGGAAGCTGGCGATGTTGCCGCCAAGCTTGCGGAACTGGATGCGTTCGCTGCCGAAGCTGCCGCCAAGGATGCAGGCGCTGCCGTTTCTGCTGTTGCAGCGGAAGCGGAAAAGCCTGCCGTGCCTGCGGCGGAACCGGTGCCTGCGCCGGTTGTCGCTGTTGAAGTGAAGGCCGAAGAGACCGCACCTGTGGCGGAAGCGCCTGCTGCTGAAGCCGCTGCACCTGCCGGTGACGCGGTTGCGGAAGAGCCGAAGCCGGTTCTCCTGTGGCGTCAGGGCCGTTTCGAAGGTCGTAGCCGCAATCAGGACCAGAACAACCGTCAGCGTCATGGTGGCCAGCACAATCGCGGCCAGCAAAACGAGGCGCGCAAGTCCGAAGGCGGCGACGAGCAAAATGCGCGTGGCGGCAAGCGTTTCGACAAGAACAAGCGCCACAACCATGACGGCGAAGGTCAGGGCAAGCGCGAAGGCTTCAAGGGCAAGCCGCGTGACGGTGGCGGTCGTGATCGCCAGCCGAAGCGCGATCACGCTGCCCCCCATGGCGCGTCTAATGGCAACAAGCGTTTCGAACAGGAACGTCCGGCACGGATCGATCCCGACTCGCCGTTTGCCAAGCTGCTGGCTCTCAAGGAGCAGATGAAGAAGTAAGATGACCGGCGAACACAGCGGAAGACAGCGTATCGACAAGTGGCTGTTTTTCGCGCGCGTGGTCAAATCAAGATCGCTGGCGGCGAAACTCGCCGTCGGCGGCAAGGTCCGGGTCAACCGGGATAAGATCGAGCAGGCCGCTCATCAGGTGAAAATCGGCGATGTGCTGACCATCACGCTTGATCGCCGCATCCTCGTTTACAAAGTGCTTCTGCCCGGCGAGCGGCGTGGTCCTGCTCCGGAAGCCCAGCTTCTCTATGAAGATTTGTCGCCAGCGCCAGCCTCTTCGTCCGAGATGACGGCGGCTGCCCTGCCGCAGCGCGAAAGCGGCGCGGGACGCCCCACCAAGAAAGAACGCCGCGATACGGACCGTCTGCGCGGGATTTGATCTGGACGCGTTGCCGCAGCGTTGAAGACAGCTGCGATGGAAATTGCGCCGTAAAGTGTTTTGACGAAAGTGTTTTCTACGCTTAGGGATTGAGACGAAAAGCCGTTTCTGCTGTGTGGCCTATGCTTACAATGCGGCGATTGCACCCTTGTCAGAGAGAGATAAAATCGCTACCTCACGCTGTGTCACGAAGAACATGGCGATGAAAAGGGTCGGATGATCCGGGATTGCTCCATGGGTCGTGATGTCGTGGCGAGATATTCCGTGACGCAGCCATTCCCATGGACCTGTCGAAATATCGGCGCAAATAAACAGGATAGACAAGCCTCCACTCGGGAAGAGGGGCGGTAACAGGAGTTCGACGATGACTTATGTCGTGACCGATAATTGCATTCGCTGCAAATATACGGACTGCGTCGAGGTCTGTCCGGTCGATTGCTTCTATGAAGGCGAGAACATGCTCGTCATCAATCCTGATGAATGCATCGACTGCGGCGTGTGCGAGCCTGAATGCCCTGCCGAAGCGATCAGCCCGGATACTGAGCCTGGCCTCGACAAGTGGCTGGAGCTGAATACGGAATATGCGGCGAAGTGGCCCAATATCACCGTCAAGAAAGATGCCATGCCGGAAGCCAAGGAAATGGACGGCGTCACGGGCAAGCTCGAAAACCATTTCTCCCCGGAGCCCGGCAGCGGCGACTAGGCCCAAAGGCCCGTCTATCGTCTTGTCATCGCATGTAGATTAGCTTTGCCTTTCACTTGCTTTTTCTACACGAAGGCGGCAAAAGACGAATAAAATCACGGGAAAGCACCGGCAAAACAGGTGTATTGAGTTGCCAGACGAGACATATCTGGCAATTTGTTGATTCTTTCGCGAAATTGTGTTAGCCTGCACCAATAATTTCGGTGACTGGACGTCAATTCGTGGCGCAAAAGCGTTTTTTCTCAGAAAGGCTGATGTTTTTTACCGGGCTAAAATTGGCACCGGGGTGGATGATTGCGATCAAACGCAAGGTCCTGAAAAGTTGTTGGCTTCTCAGGGCGGTTTTATGCGCCGCAACACCATTCCGTTCCTGCTCCTTTTCTTGCCCGTTAGAGAAAATCTGCCGTTAGAGGCGTTTCCGGTTCATCGCATGTTGCAGTCAGATGAAAAGCATCTGACGCCGCATAAATGCGCCTAACAGCGGCTCAGAGTGCCGATCTGCTTATGAGATCGACTTGCTCTGGCGCCGACAACAGCTTCCGCGCTTCTCAGAAGTGCGGTCGGGTATCATGTGTCAACCGGCGGGTCGCGCCGGGCACAACAGGGAGTATTGAAGCGTATGTCATCCCAGCAGAAAAAATCCGCAATCCGTGGTGGTTTCAAGACCGGTGAGTCGATTGTGTATCCGGCTCATGGCGTTGGTCAGATCGTAGCGATCGAAGAGCAGGAAGTGGCTGGTCACAAGCTTGAACTTTTCGTGATCGATTTCGAAAAAGACAAGATGCGTCTGAAGGTTCCGGTCGCCAAGGCCGCAACCATCGGTATGCGCAAGCTGTCGGAAACGGATTATGTGGAGCGTGCTCTGAAGGTGGTGCAAGGTCGTGCTCGTGTGAAGCGTACCATGTGGTCGCGCCGCGCGCAGGAATATGATGCGAAGATCAATTCCGGCGATCTGATCTCGATTTCGGAAGTCGTGCGCGATCTTTTCCGTGCCGAAAACCAGCCGGAGCAGTCCTATTCGGAACGCCAGCTTTATGAAGCTGCGCTCGACCGCATGGCTCGCGAAATCGCAGCCGTCAACAAGCTGTCGGATACCGAAGCTGTCCGTCTGATCGAAGCCAATCTGGCCAAGGGTCCGAAGCGCGGCAAGGCCGATGCTGAAGCCGACCTTGAAGACGATGAAGTCGAAGCTGCATAAGTTTTGCTTTTCTTGATGTTTAAAAAAGCCCGGCGAAAGCCGGGTTTTTTTATTTGTGCTGTTCAAAGCGCCTCGTTTCACGCTGGTCTGATTATGTTGGGCGGTGGCGAATATTTGCTTCAAAGTGGAATTGTTTTCTCAAGCGATTGTTTACCCCAGCCGGCTTTTGTCAGCGTTGTCAGATATTTATACTTTTCGAAGGGAACCAGATCGCTTTTCGCGCGTTGTGAAAAGATACCAGTTCGTAATGGGTCTGTTTTGCGGCGTTTGAACGTGTGCCTCAAGACTGTTCCGAGAGGGCGTTCTGAACGACTTATGTAAGTGTTCAATTGTTCTTCGTGTAACTGGCATATCCTTCAGCCTGGCGTCCAGAAGGGTGCCAGTTCAGAACAGGAGAACCAGATGAAGCCGTCATCAATAAGCAGTTCTTCCGCAGTTCCCGCACCTCGCATGCTTCCGGCTGCGCGTAATCTCCCAACGCCAGCCTCATCCTCCCAATCCATGATCCGCAGCGCAATGTCGGCTCCTTATCTGGAGCGCGAAGAGGAGCGGGCTCTCGCCATTCGCTGGAAAGAATTGAAAGACCAGGATGCCCTGCATCGCATCACATCCGCGCATATGCGCCTTGTGATTTCCATGGCCGGGCGTTTTCGCAAGTTCAAGCTGCCGATGAATGATCTCATTCAGGAAGGCTACGTCGGTCTTCTGGAGGCCGCCGCCCGTTTCGACCCGGACCGGGAGGTGCGCTTCTCGACCTATGCTTCCTGGTGGATCCGCGCATCCATGCAGGACTATATTCTGCGCAACTGGTCCATCGTTCGCGGTGGCACGAGCTCGGCGCAGAAAGCCTTGTTCTTCAACCTTCGCCGTCTGCGCTCGAGACTTGCCCAAGCTGACGACAGCATGACCAAGGCCGAAATCTATCGCGAGATTTCGGATCAGCTTGGCGTTTCGGCCACCGATGTGGAGTTCATGGACAGTCGCCTGTCCGGGCCTGACAGCTCACTGTCCGCTCCGGTCAACAATGATGAGTCCGGGGCTTCGCGGCGCATGGACTTTCTGGTCGACGATCATCCGCTTCAGGATGAAGTTGCCGAAAGCTCCATCGATATGGAACGCCGGAACCAGTGGCTGCATGTGGCGCTGCACTCGCTCAATGAGCGCGAGCTGCACATCATCCGCGAGCGGCGTCTGGACGATGATGGCGTGACACTGGAGGCGCTGGGCGAAAAGCTCGGTATTTCAAAGGAACGTGTGCGCCAGATCGAAAGCCGCGCGCTGGAAAAGCTCAAGATTGCTCTGCTCAGCCAGCATGAACTGGCAGCCTATCAGGCTTGAGAAGCGGATAAATCAGGCAACGCAAGAAAAGGGGCGGTTCGACCGCCCTTTCTTTTGGGGTCAGGACTTGTCGCCTTCGAGGCGGTTTGTCCAATCTTCGACCTTGCGGTTTTCCAGACGGCGCACCGCATAGCGCTTCCAGCTATCAGCCAGATGCGGGATATTGGCCATGAGCGCCAGCTCGTCGTAATTCAGCATATCAACATAAAGCAGATGCCAGACGCGGTGCAGCGACCATTCCGGTGAAAGACGGTCGACCAGCACTATGCTGTCGCCAGTCTCCGCTTCCCCTTCTTCCAGCACGCGATAATACCAGCCGGTACGTCCGGTCTTCTGGACGCGGATTGCCATGTCCGGCGTTTCGAAACGCGCATTAAGCTTCCAGCAGGGCTGACGTCCTTGCGACACTTCGACTAGCGCGGTTCCGAAACGGAAACGGTCGCCGACAGCGACGTTGTGTTCGTCGAGGCCGGTGGTGGAAATATTCTCGCCAAAAGCGCCTGCTGCGCCGAGGCGGTGATTGTCGCCGATATCCTTGCGCCACAGGGCGTAATGATCGCGAGGATAATGATGCAGCGCCTTCTCCGGCCCGCCATGCACCTTGCGGTCGCCTTGCTTATCGCAATCCAGCCCGACCGATGTGACACGGACCTTGCCGGTGACGGGGCGCTTGTCGATGGCGCTTGGCGCGTTGCGGGGACCGAGCGGAGCGATCTGGCCTGCAAGCAGGGCGTCGATGCGGGTTTCCATGTTACTCACTGATGATTTTCACGCGGTCGCCGACCGAGACGGTGGCGCCGGCTGGCATGGCGTTGAGCAGGCGGAACAGTTCCAGCTTGCGCGTGGTGCCCTGAACCCGTGACGAAAGGCTCGCCATGGTGTCACCCGGTTTCACCGTCACAACGCGGATGCGCAGCGGCTTGATGGCGTTCTGCTCGGCAGGTGTCAGAAGACGGAAGGACTGCGTCACCGTCTGCGAGGCCGGAAGCAGCGCGGTGCTGCCCTTTGGCGCGGCGGTGAGGAAACGATAGACCTTGTCGTTTGCGCCAATCACCACGATGTCGAACTGCCAGCGGTCGGCAGCGGCACGTGCAGTTGCGGCTGGCAATCCATTGACGGTGGTTGACTGAATGGAGCTTTCATCCAGCCCCGTGACCCAGCCCGATTTGATATAATCGGTGAGGCTGGAACCGGATGGCAGGGATGCGCCGTCAAACCGGATCGCCACTTCGCCGGGACCGCTCGCCATGACCGCGGTGGCGGAATTGTCGATGGTGAAGCCGTCAGGCGCGCGGAACGTTACGCCGAGCTTCGGATGGATGAAGGTCTGTTCGCGAATATAACCCTCATTGGGCGAGTCGCCGTAAAGCAGCCCGTCAATGCCATTGAGGAACGAATCACGGTCGGTTGTGCCGACGCCCGGCGCGCCGATACGGCGGGCATGGCCGAGCGCCAGTTCGATGCGTTGCGGCGTTGCCGGATGGCTCGCGAGGAAGTCGAGGCTGGCATCGGTCGCGCCCGATACGGAACGGAAACCGGTATAGGCTTCCATCGACTGCAGGAAACGTGCCGAGGCGAATGGATCATACCCCGCTTCGCCGATCATCTTGATGCCGATGGCATCGGCTTGCAGTTCCTGATTGCGCGAGAACTGGGCAAGCCGCAGCTTGCCGCGAATGAGCGCTTCACGGCTGGCCGATTCATTATGCAGCACTTCGCTGGCCACGCGACCGGCGATCTCGGTTTCCGCTTCCTTTTCCTGCCGCAGAATGCCGTGATTGGCGACGACGTGGCCCATTTCATGGGCGATTACGGCTGCGACTTCCGAGGAATCATTGGCGAGCGCCAGCAGGCCGCGCGTCACATAAAGATAGCCGCCGGGCAGGGCAAAGGCGTTGATGTTGGGCGAATCGAGAATGGTGATGCGGTAGGTCTGCTCCGGCTTGTCGGAAACGGTCGTGAGCTTGCCCACGATCTTCGCGACCATGCGCTCCAGCCGCTGGTCCTTATATTCGCCGCCATAGGTGGCGAGGATGCGCGGATGCTGTTGCGCGCCGATCTGCGCCAGCTTGTCGTTGCGCGTCACATTATCGACCGTCACCGGATTGTCCGATGGCTGCAAGCCGAGATCCTTGCTGGAACTGATCGACTGGCAGCCGGAAATCAAGGCGACAGCAAACAAGCCAAAGCCAATGGCTGCTTTCCGCCAATTGCGCTGCGCCCGTTCTGGCAGGGAGACTGGAAGACACAGGGAGGCCCGGATACGGGTCTTGTGACGGAACAGTATTTTATCCTCGCGATTCATAGATCATCAGGTCGTCCGCAAATCTAGTCACAGACCAGCAGACGTACAAGCGGCCCAATAGAGTTGAATACGGTTCTTCCGGGCGGATTGCGAACAAAATATGTCCGCTACCGTAACTCTATTTGAGATTTACCCGCGCTTGTCACCGATATAGCGCCGCAGCGCTTCAGGTCCAGTCTCCGACAGGAGGTCGCGAGCGTGGCCTTGCGCCGCAACCGCACCATTTTCGATAAACAGCAATTGCGCATCGAGATAGAGCGCATCTTCCGGCGTGTGCGTAACCATCAACACAGTCATGCCGGTTTCGCGGCGCAATTCATTGACGAGATCGAGCATCTGATGGCGCAATGCTGGCCCAAGCGATGCAAAGGCTTCGTCCAGCAGCAGCACCGGGCGTTCGCGAACAAGTGCGCGGGCAATCGCCACACGCTGGCGTTCGCCACCGGACAGGGCTTCGGGCTTGCGCTGCTCCTTGTCCTTGAGGCCGACGCGGGTCAGCGCTTCGGCGATGGCTGCGCGGTCGCTATCCGTCAGTTTCAGGTTTGGTGCGCGACCAAGGCCGATATTTTGCGCGACGGTGAGATGGGCAAACAGGTTGTTTTCCTGAAACACCATCGAAACTGGCCGCTCCGGCGGCGGCAGTCGGGTCACATCGACACCGCCGATGGCAATGGTGCCGGATGAGGGCGTCTCAAAACCGGCAATGAGGTTCAGGAGCGTGGATTTTCCCGAGCCGCTTGGGCCCACAATGGCCGCAATGGCGCCGCCCGCGATCGTCAGGTCGAAGCGCATTGCGGTTTCGCCATAGCTGAAGCGCACGTCGGTAAGGCGGATGTCGGCGGATGCAGTCATGCGTTGAAATTCACTTTCCGGGATATGGCAGCACGGTCGGCAAGCATCATCAGACCAAGGCAGAGAAGCCCCAGAATGAGCGCCAGACCGGCGGCATCGAATGTGCGGTAACTGCCCATGCGCTGCAAGAGAAGATAGGGCAGGGTCATCAGCGCATCGCTGCCGAACAGTGCGATTGTGCCAAGATCGCCGATGGAAAGCGCCATGGCGAAAGCGAAGGCCATGCCGAAAGGCTTGCGGATCGACGGCCAGTCGATGAGCCGCAGCCGGTTGAAGCCCTGAATACCAAGCTGGGCGCAAAGCCGGTTGTGGCGCGCTGCTGCCGTATCCCAGGCCGGGCGCAGCAGGCGAACGGCAAAAGGCATGGCCATGGCCGCGTTGACCGTCACCACCATCACCGGCGCAATTGTGAAGGGATCGGTGATGTGGCGAAGCAAGATGAACCATCCTGCACCGATCACGATGGGCGGCATGACGAGAATGAGGCTCGCGCCGGTATCGAACAGGCTGGCTATCCGGTTGCTCCTGACCGCTTCCCGCGCTGAAACCAGCGCCAATGAAAGGATGACCGACAAAGTGGCGGCAGAAAAACCGAGCGCAAGGCTCGTGACGATGGCCCGCCAGACGGTCCTTTCGCTGAGCAGGCGGGCGAGGTCGGCAGCGAGGCCAGACACGACCACGCCGGCAATCGGCAAGGCGACATAAAGAAAGCCGATGAGAATGGCGACGATGTTGAACAGGCATTCGCCCCCGGAAGGCTTGCCGTAGCGGCGTGGTGTTGCCGTGTGGGTAAAGCCTTCTTCGGAAGGACGACCGGTCAGACGCAAGGCCAGCAGGATCAACAAGGTCAGGCCGAGCTGGGTGGCGGTGAGCGCAACCGCACGCGCCGGGTCGAAATCGAAATGCAGGCTTTGATAGATCGCCACTTCCAGCGTTGTGGCGCGCGGGCCACCGCCGAGCGTCAGCACGGTGGTAAAACTCGTCACGCAGAGCATGAAGATCAGCCCCGCCATGCCGGGCAGGCTGCGGCGGATAACCGGCCACTCGATCAGCCGGAAACGGGCGCGGTTGCCCATGCCAAGCTGGGCCGCGAGTTTCCAGTAATCGGCGGGTATCGATTCATAGGCGGCGAGGATGAGCCGCACTGCCAGCGGCATGTTGAAGAACACATGCGCGATCAAAATGCCGGTAATGCCATAGATATCCGGCTGGAAAGGGTATCCCACGGCGTCCGACATATGAGCGATGAGGCCGTTGCGGCCATAGATACTGGTCACACCCAGCACAGCGACGAGGGCAGGCAGTGCGAGCGGCAGAGCGAAAAGCCGCAGGATAAGGCCGCGTCCGGGAAAATGCGCTTCCGAATGGAGGGCGCGGGCAACGGGGATCGCGAAGGCGACCGAAAGCAGGCTGGATGCGATGGCTTGTGTGATGGTGAAACGGGCGGTTCGCCAGAGATAGGCATCGAAATTTGCGGCGGCATCGAAGCCGCCGCTGGCCTCAAAGGCAAGTGCGACGAGCGCACCACCGGCCAGCACGGCAAGGAAAGCCAACGCCAAAGCCCCCGCGATGGGTTTCATCGCGGGGGTGGGGTGCGTAGCTTTGCTTGCCGGAGCGTTTATCATTTGCTGGTGGCTGCCAGCCATTCATCGACCCAGGCCTTGCGGTTCTTCGCAACCTCGTCGGATGGAATGAGCAGGGTCTTTTCCGGCTTCGGCAAAGCGTCGAATGCGGCGGGCAACGGCGTCGAGGTCTTGCCTGCCGGGAACATCCAGTTGGTTTCGGGAATCACATCCTGAAAGCCGGGGCCGGTCATGAAGGAGAGGAATTTCTGCGCCAGCGGGTTCTTGGCGCCGGTCGTCGTCTGGGCGGCCAGTTCGATCTGCAGATAATTGCCTTCCGGAAAGGCCAACGCCTTGTAGCGATCCGTCTTCTCCGCGATGACATGATAGGCGGGCGAACTGGTATAAGAGAGCACCATCGGCGCTTCACCCTTGGTGAAGAGACCATAGGCTTCCGACCAGCCCGGCGTGACGGTGAGAATGCGCTTTTGCAGCTTCTGCCAGGCGTCGTCCGCCTGATCGCCATAGACGGACTTCATCCACAACAGCATGCCTAGGCCGGGCGTCGAGGTGCGCGGGTCCTGAAGCACGAGCTTCTGCGACGGGTCGCCTTCGACCAGTTCTTTCAGGCTCTTGGGCGGATTGGGCAACTTTTCCGAATCATAGACGATGGCGAAATAGCCATAGTCATAGGGTACGAAAATATCGTCCTTGAAGCCGCCCGGCACGCTGACATTGCCAAGATCGATGCCGCTTGGCGCAAAGTAGCCGCTGGCGCGCGCTTCCGTGGTCAGATTGGTGTCGAGACCCAGCACGATATCGGCCTTGGTGTTGCCGCCTTCGAGCTTCAGCCGGTTGAGCAGCGCCACGCCATCGGCGGAAGCAACCCAGTTGATCTCGCAGTCGCATTCCTTCTCGAAGCTTTCCTTCACCTTGGGACCGGGGCCCCATTCGGAAATGAAACTGTCATAGGTGTAGATGGTGAGCTTATCTTTCGCCTGCGCTGCGGGCGTAAGGCTTACCGCTGCCGCGAAAGAGAAGGCCAGCAAAGATAACAGCCGCATAACGGCACGTCCTTTCATCAAGTTAAAAGGATATAGCGCCGCTTGGGTTCAGGAACACAATCATCACCGAAAGGTTGGAACTTGAAGCTGCAACTTTTCGGGATCGTGCCGCAGAGCAGCATCTAATCCCTCCGCCGGTGCAAACCGGATCAGGTTCGGCGGGTTGGCTTTTTGAAAAGCCTCTCAGCCATCTGCTTGCGCCGATGGCACCCCGTTAGAGCGTTGCGACATTAATATGTCAGGCCGTGAAGGGCAAGAGAGGCAAAACCATCGACAAGTCGGGCACAACGGACTTCCGGCTGCGATTCGCCCATGATATGAGCGACTTATGAGCACATTCGTCATCCTTCTCGGCGGCGATCTCGTCGTAACCGAACGGCTGCGGCAGCAGATAGCTGGCGCGCGCATTCTTGCCGCCGACGGCGGCATTCGTCATGCGGCGGCATTGGGCGTCGAGCCAGAACTTTGGCTTGGCGATTTCGATTCGACGCCACAAGCGCTCGTTGAACAATATGCGCATGTGCCGCAAAAGACATTTCCCCGCGCCAAGGACATGACGGACGGTGAACTGGCTTTCGAGGAAGCGTTTGCCCGTGGCGCAACGCGCGCCATTTTGTGCGGCGCTTTCGGCGGACAGCGCACCGATCACACGCTTCTGCATCTCACCATGGCGACGGCGCAGGCGGAAAAGGGGCGGAACGTCTTTCTTTCCAGCGGTGCGGAAGAAGCCTGGCCGGTGACATCCGGCGAATTTGCCTATGATTTTCCAGATGGTACGCTGTTCAGCGTCATCAGTTTCTCGGCTTTGGACGGACTTTCAATCACAAATGCCGAGTGGCCGTTAGACAACGTGACCTTGCCTTTTGGTTCTTCGTGGACTGTTTCCAATATAGTGCGTGGAACACTTCGTATTACTGTGCGTTCTGGCTTAGCGATACTTGTCGCAAACTTAAGTTCTGAACACGCCAACAGTGTGCCGCTAACCTTACCGATTGAAAAGGCTTGACGCTCGATAGCGAAACGTATTTCAAATGCAGCAAGCGGGTAAATTCGCTAACGCCGAAATTGGGGACGCAAAATCGGCACCTGAAATGTCAACTTTGACAGGAGATTGTTTGATGAAATCACGTCTTTCCATGATTGCGGTTGCCGGGGTGCTCGCTTTGTCAACAGCAGCCTGCACGACCAACGAACAGCGTACGGCTGGTTACGGCGTTGGCGGTGCAGCAATCGGCGCTCTCGCCGGTGGTGCAATTGGCGGCAATGGCCGTGGCGCTCTCACGGGTGCAGCGATCGGCGCTGTCGCCGGTACGCTGGTGGGCGCTGCCCAGTCGCGCAATGGCGTGCAGTACTGCCGCTATCGTGACAATTACGGCCGCATCTACGAAGCGCGTTGCCAATAAGTTCGCGCTACTAAGCTCGGCAAGCTCGCAGAGCTTGAGCCAGCTTAGGCTTGAAAACCAATCACGGCAGGCCGGGGAAACCCGGCCTGTTTGTTTTTCATGCCTCTTTCCTATCGATCCATTTGACAGAACGGCTTTTGTCGCGGACAAGCAGGGCGGAATTTCAAAGCCCATCGCGCGAACCGCCCAGAAAGCCTCAGAAGAACCATGGCACCACCGCTCCTTCGTCTAGACCAGATCAAGCTCACCTTCGGCGGCACGCCGCTTCTGGAGGATGCGAGCCTTTCGGTGAGCGAGGGCGACCGCATCGCGCTGGTCGGGCGCAATGGTTCTGGCAAATCCACGTTGTTGAAGATCGCCGCAGGCATGGTCGAGCCGACCTCGGGCGAAGTGTTCAAGCATCCGGGCGCGACGATTCGCTATCTGCCGCAGGTGCCGGACATGGACGGTTTTGCCAGCGTGCGCGCCTATGTCGAAGCGGGACTCGGACCGACCGACGATCCGCATCGCGTGACCTATCTTCTGGAGCATCTGGGCCTGACCGGCGAAGAAAATCCGGATCATCTTTCAGGTGGCGAAGCGCGCCGCGCAGCGCTGGCGCGTGTGATCGCGCCGCAGCCTGATGTGCTTTTGCTGGACGAGCCGACCAACCATCTCGATCTGACGACGATCGAATGGCTGGAAGGCGAGTTGCGCCAGATCCGTTCGGCTATCGTGCTGATCTCGCATGACCGTCGCTTTCTGGAAAATGTCAGCCGCGCGACCGTCTGGCTTGACCGTGGTATCACACGCCGTCTGGAGCAGGGATTCGGTCATTTCGAGGAATGGCGCGACAAGGTTCTGGAAGAGGAAGAGCGCGATCATCACAAGCTTGGCCGCCAGATTGCCCGTGAAGAGCACTGGCTGCGCTATGGCGTGACGGCGCGCCGCAAGCGCAATATGCGCCGCCTTGGCGAACTGCATTCCATGCGCGCCGATTTCCGCAACCACCGCAAGGCGCAAGGCACGGCGGTTCTGACCGCCAGCGATTCCAAGGAATCCGGCAAGCTGGTGATCGAAGCCAAGGGGCTGAACAAGGCCTATGGCGACCGCGTGCTGGTCAAGGATTTCTCGACCCGCGTACAGCGCGGCGACCGGATCGGTCTGGTTGGACCGAATGGTGCCGGAAAAACCACGCTGCTTTCGCTTCTGACTGACAAACTTGCGCCGGATTCCGGTACGCTTCGGCTGGGCGTCAATCTGGAAATGGCCGAGCTTGACCAGAAGCGTGACAGTCTCAATCTGGATGAGACGCTGTCGCATTATCTGACCGATGGGCGTGGGGAGAACCTCGTCATCAATGGCGAGCAGCGCCATGTCGTTTCCTACATGAAGGATTTTCTGTTCCAGCCGGAACAGGCGCGCACGCCGATCCGCGAACTTTCCGGTGGCGAAAGAGCGCGTCTGATGCTGGCCCGTGTGCTGGCCCGTCCGGCCAATCTGCTGATCCTCGACGAACCGACCAACGATCTCGACATGGAAACACTGGATCTGTTGCAGGAACTGGTGGCGGGTTTTCCGGGCACGGTCATTCTGGTCAGCCATGATCGCGATTTCCTCGACCGCACCGTGACATCGGTGATTGCGCCGGAAGGCGATGGCCGTTGGCTGGAATATGCGGGCGGCTATGCCGACATGATGGCGCAGCGCAAGGAACAGGCGCTGGAGCGTCGCAACGTGAAGACAGCGACTGCCCGCGATAAGAGCGACGACAGCGGTGACGAGGCTTCGCAGCCGAAGCGTGAGGAAAAGCGCAAGCTTTCCTACAAGCAGAAATTCGCGCTGGAAACGCTGCCGGGCAAGATGGACGCCTTGGGCAAGGAAATCACCGTGCTCGAAGGCAAGCTTGCCGATCCGCAGCTTTACGCCAAGGACCCGACGCTTTTCGCCAAGACCGCCGATCTTTTGGAAAAGAAGCGCAGTGAGAACGCGGCCATAGAAGAAGAGTGGCTGGAACTCGAAATGCTGCGCGAGGAGATTGAAGGTTAATCGAACCTGCCGATATGTCGACGAGGATGGTCTGCAAATGGCAATTTGCGACGCTTCCGGTGCTCACGTACATTGAGTACGCTGCGCTCCGGGTCTCGGAAATCACCATTTTCGCCTCATCCTGGCCGACATATATGCCAACTGGATAGGACTTTTAAGCGCTTGCCTTGTTGAGCAGGGCCAGATCGTTTTTGCTGAGCTTCAGCTCGGCGGCGCTGATCAGTTCTCCTAATTGGGTCAGGCGCGTGGCGCTGGCAATCGGCGCAGTGATCGACGGGTGAGCAACCAGCCAGGCGATGGCCACCTGCGCCTGCGTGGCGTCGACACTGCGGGCCACCTGGTCCAGCGCGGCGATGATCCGCGATCCGCGATCCGTCAGATATTTCTCAACCGACTTGCCGCGAGCGCTCTGGCCAAGATCGTCGGCAGAGCGGTATTTGCCGGTCAGAAAACCGGCGGCCAGCGCGTAATAGGGAATGACGCCAATTTCATTGTCGCGGCAGATGGCTTCCAGCCCATCCTCGAACCCCGACCGGTCATAAAGATTATAGAGCGGCTGCAAGGTTTCGTAGCGCGGCAGGTTGTGCTGTTTTGCAACGTCCAGCGCTTCCGTTAGCCGCTCCGGCGTCAGGTTGGACGCGCCGATGGCGCGCACTTTGCCCGCATCGATCAGCTCTTTATAAGTTCCGAGCGTATCCTCGAACGGTGTTTCAGGATCGTCCCAATGGGACTGGTAAAGATCGATATAGTCGGTCTGCAGCCGTTTTAGGGAGGCGTCCACGGCTTTGCGAATATAAGCGGGTGAAAGCCCCTTTTCGTCCGGCCCCATTTCCGAGCCGACCTTGGTGGCGATGACGACCCTGTCGCGCAAGCCGCGGGATTTCAGCCAGTTGCCGATGATGGTTTCGGATTCGCCGCCGACATTGCCATTTGCCCAGGCGGAATAGACGTCCGCCGTATCGATGAAATTCAGTCCTGCATCGACAAAACGGTCGAGCAGCGAAAACGACGTCGCTTCATCGACCGTCCATCCAAAGACATTGCCGCCGAAACAGAGCGGCGAAACTTTCAGTTCGGTACGTCCGAGCTTCTTATATTCCATGGACCCAATCCCCTTCCTCTGAATGCGAATCAGGCGTGATCCGCCGGGTTCCGATTTCAGGAAGAAGGGGTAAAAGCTCCGGGTAGAGCTTTGGGTCAGCCCATGCCAAGCGCGTCCATATAGAGCTGGAGCATCGCTTCTTCTTCCTGACGTTCATGGTCTTCTTTTTTACGCAGACGAATAATGGTCCTCACGACCTTGCTGTCAAACCCCGAACCCTTCAATTCCGCGTAAACTTCCTTGATATCGTCGGCGATGGTCTTTTTTCTTCCTCGAGGCGCTCAATGCGCTCGATGAAGGCACGCAATTGGCCGACGGCAATGGTTTGGGCTTCGCTGGTAATGTCGTCGCTCACGCGGCTTCTCCAATTCTTGTCTTGATGGGTGCGAACAGCGCGGAGGCACGATTTCGCATGTCTGAAATTCTGCACCGGTTTTCCCGCGAGTCGCGGGCAAAATTAAGAGCCTTTTCGATGCCCGGCACGATTTATGGGGCCAAACCTTGTGGAAGAGTGTGGAACACTGTGGAAAAGCGGTGGTTCACGCCACCGTGCCGGTGCGCGAGCCGAAATGCCGGACCTCGTGCATGCCGTCGAGCGTGTTGATCTGCCGCAGCATCGGAGCAAGCCGTTCCGCCCATTCCACCGCTCCGGCCTCGTCTGCGATCAGATCCTGCCGCACCTCGATCAGCACATGGGCAAAGCCCTTGGCCGTGGCGTGGCGATACATGGCGTCGTTGCGCAATGCGCCGTCATAGGGCTCGTTGTCGCCGACCACCAGACCGGGCTCGGCGCGCAACAGCGACAGAAGCGGCGCGACGGCGCGGTTGTCCTTGTCCCACAGTAGGCCGATCTGCCAGGGGCGGGCCCTGTCTTTCCAGCGCGGTGTGAATGAATGGATGGATACGATGAAGGGCGCATGTCCGCTTTCGCGTTCCACGCGGGCACTCATTTCCGTCACAGCCTCATGATAGGGACGGTAAAAACGGGTCAGCCGATCTTCCCGCTCACCCGCCGACATCGGATAATTGCCGGAAATAACCGCGCCATCCGATAGCTGCATGATGAGCGTCGGGTCATCCTCGCCGCGATTGGGATCGATCAGCAGACGGGAAAAGCCGCCAAGCACTGCGGGCGCCTGAAGGCGGCCAGCCAATGCCCGCGTCAGGGCTTCGACACCGATGTCATAAGAGATATGACGGTCGAATTCGCTTTCTTCCAGACCCAAACTACCGTATTCGGCAGGCACGTCGCGCCGTGCGTGGTCGGCGGTCAGAAGCAGGCCGAGGCGAAAATCGCCTTCAATCCTGTAAACGGGCGAGAACGAAGTGGCTGACGGTTTTGCGAACGACACGGATTGAATTCCCAGGAACAATTCGGGATTGATTTTCATCGGGCGCGGGAAGCTGTTTCAGGTCTGTCATGAGAAAGCCGGGATTGCAACGATCATTCTTTCGTCATGTGCTTTCTTCTCGGCGGGACTGCGTTGACATCACCGGCGAAACTGCCGAAAAGAGAGCGACCGAAATGGGATTTCCAGACGTGAAACAAAAGCGATTGCGGGCTGAAGGGGTTCGGCGGATGCGACTTCCACACTTCCTGGCTGTATTTTCCGCCGTGTTGCTTGGTGCGCTCGGCATGACCTCTGTGGAGGCGCGGGCCGATTTCCGCGTCTGTAATTCGACGCAGAATCTTGTCGGCGTCTCCATCGGTTACCGGGCCAAGACCGGCTGGGTAACGGAAGGCTGGTGGCATATCGAAGGCTCGACCTGCAAAACGCTGATCGAAGGCCCGCTGACGTCGCGCTATTATTATCTCTATGCCGAGGATGCCCAAGGCGACGGCCGCTGGCAGGGCAATGTGAATATGTGCGTCGCGGAAAAGGAATTCCGCATCTCGGGCGTGCAGGATTGCTACGCGCGCGGCTTCCAGCGCAACGGCTTCCAGGAATATGATACCGGGGAACAGTCGAGCTGGATGGTTCAGCTTGCAGACGAAACACCGCCGGAAACCCCCACTGTTACAGGAACGAATAGTCAATGAAGCGCAACCGCAAGGTCAAGATTCTCGCAACGCTGGGTCCGGCGTCTGGCGAGGAAGCCGTCATCCGCAAGCTCTTTGAAGCCGGTGCCGATGTTTTCCGCATCAATATGAGCCATGCCGACCATGACCTGATGCGCACCCTCGTGAAGCGCATCCGCAATGTGGAAAAGGCCATTGGCCGCCCGATCGGCATTCTCGCCGACCTTCAGGGGCCAAAGCTGCGCGTCGGCAAATTCAAGGACGGAAAGGTCGATCTCGTTCCCGGCCAGACCTTCACGCTCGACAATAACGAAGCGCCCGGCGACGAAACCCGCGTCTTTCTCCCGCATCCAGAAATTCTGGAAGCGGTCGAGCCGGGCCACCGCCTGCTCATCGATGACGGCAAGCTGCATCTCGTGGCTGAAGCCACCGACGGCAAGTCCATCCGCTGTAAGGTCGTTTCCGGCACCCGCATCTCCGACCGTAAGGGCGTCAGCCTGCCGGACACCACGCTCGGTGTCGGCGCACTGACTGAAAAGGACCGCAAGGACCTTGATGCCGTGTTGAAGGAAGAAATCGACTGGGTTGCGCTGTCCTTCATCCAGCGCCCGGAAGATCTGGCCGAAGTGCGCAAGGTTTCGCGCGGCAAGGTCGGCATCATGTCGAAGATCGAAAAGCCGCAGGCGGTAACACGCCTTGACGAGATCATCGAGCTTTCCGATGCCCTGATGGTCGCCCGTGGCGATCTCGGTGTGGAAATGCCGCTTGAAAGCGTTCCGGGCATTCAAAAGCAGATCACCCGCCGCGCGCGCCGCGCCGGCAAGCCGGTTGTGGTGGCCACGCAGATGCTCGAATCCATGATCACCGCGCCGGTGCCAACGCGCGCCGAAGTGTCGGACGTTGCAACGGCTGTGTTCGAAGGTGCGGACGCCATCATGCTTTCGGCTGAATCGGCATCGGGCCAATACCCGGTCGAAGCGGTCGCCACGATGAACCGCATTGCCGAACAGGTTGAGCAGGAACAGACCTATTCGACCATCATCGATGCGCAGCGCGCAGCACCTGAACCAACCGGTGCCGATGCGATTTCGCTTGCGGCCCGCCAGATTGCCGAAACGCTGAAGCTCTCGGCCATCGTGACCTACACGGCTTCCGGCACCACCGGCCTGCGTGCCGCCCGTGAGCGTCCGCGCACACCGATCATCGCGCTGTCGCCGGTCGTCGACACCGCCCGCAAGCTGTCGCTCGTCTGGGGCCTGCATTGCGTCGTAACCGCCGATGCCCACGATCTGGAAGATATGGTCGATCACGCTTGCCAGATCGTCTTCGAAGAAGACTTCGGTAAAGCCGGTTCGCGCATCATCATCACCGCCGGTGTGCCTTTCGGTACGCCGGGTGCGACCAACATGCTCCGCATCGCCTATATAGGCGCCGACGGAAAGTCCGGCGTCTAAACTGGCGATATTCGGGCTCTGGTGGCCTGCAAATGGCACGTCTTTGAGCTTCCGGTGCTCACGTACTTTATGTACGCTCCGCTCCGGGTCTCAAAGCCCCATCATTTTCGGCACACCATCATCCCGAATCTCATCCAGTTTCGGTGCTCTTGCGTATAAGTAAAAAAACGCGCTCCTTCCGGGGCGCGTTTTTTTTTATGGGATAGGTCTGTTTGCAGACCGGCATCACAAAGAATGCAACTGTAGTGTTAGGTGCGCGTGTCGGCCAGCTCATCGGCTAGATCGCTGAAATTTTTCTGGGCGTCCCGCATCATCGGATAAACAATCAGCGCCTGCTCATAAGCCTTCATGGCCTGCTCCTTGAGGCCACGGACGCGCAGAATGGCCGCCATGCCCGTCAGGGCGCCGTAATGGCGCGGCTCCAGCTCCAACGTACGATTGATGTCATACATGGCGTGAGCATAATCTTTTTGCAGGAAATAAACCGTCGCGCGGCGGTTCCATGCTTCCGCATAATCCGGATTGAGAGCGATGGCTTCGTTCAGGAAATCGAGCGCTGACGTATAGCGATGTTCCAGCATGGCGGCGTTCGCCCATTGGACCAGAAGGTCGATGGTGGCGCTGCCGGATTGCGACCAGAGCGTATTGATCTGTGATGCGATGCGTCGTGCCTTGGCTTCGTCCGTTGTTTTGCGAAGCTCGGCAAACAGCTTGTCGAGACGCTCTTCCGGCGTCTGGGGCGCTGCCGCTTTGGCGGGGGCTGTTTGCGAGGAGGAGGGCTTCTGCTCGCTGTCTGCGCCGATCTGTACAGGCGTGAGCGGAGCAGTCAGCTGGGCGTTCAACGGCGCCTTATCGGGTGCCATCTCGGCGCGTGCGCCGTGAATGGTCAAAGTCGCCGCGCTGAATGCGGCAACCGTCGCAAAAATCTTCAGACATGCAAAAACGTTCCGCATATGCATAGATTTCCCTATGCACGGCGGAACGTCAAATGCAAAATCAAAAATAAGATTAGCCCTGACGAGCCTTGTAGCGCGGAGCAGTCTTATTGATGATGTAAACGCGGCCCTTGCGGCGGACCAGCTGGCAGTCGCGATGACGGCCCTTAAGCGCTTTAAGCGAGTTCTTGATCTTCATGTCAATCACCGGTCTGGTTGGCCCATCGACATGAACACGCCGCCGGGCTTCATAAAAACAGCGCCCAAGGCGCCAATTGATTACAGACACGGTATATGTGCCTGAAGGGTTGGCCGAAATACACAAGGTTTCGGGTAAATGTCAACTCCTGCGCGGCAGATTCACGGGCGGGAGCCTGAAAATCTTGTCGCAGCGGGCGGAGTCATCGGGAATCGTCCAGATTCCCGACAAAGCCTAGCGCGCGCGGGGCTTGATATGGGTCACATGGCCCATTTTCCGGCCTTCGCGAGCTTCCTTTTTGCCATAGAGATGCAGCACGGCATTGGGTTCCGATAGAATCGCTGGCACGCGATCAATATCGTTGCCGATCAGGTTTTCCATCAGGCAATCGGAATGCCGGTCCGTATTGCCAAGCGACAGCCCGGCAACGGCGCGGATATGCTGTTCAAACTGCGAGATCGCGCAGGCGGCTTCCGTCCAGTGGCCGGAATTGTGCACACGTGGCGCAAATTCATTGGCGAGCAGCGAACCGTCCTTGAGGACGAAGAATTCGAGCCCCAGAACACCGACATAATCCAGCGCATGCAAAAGCTTCTCTGCCGCCTGCCGCGCAGCATCCGCCGTCTGTGCGGAAATGCGGGCAGGAACGGTCGATGTCGAGAGAATGCCGTCCTTATGGACGTTTTCGGCGATGTCGAAAATGGCAACATTGCCGCTGCGGTCGCGCGCGGCGATGACCGAGACTTCACGATCGAAATCGACAAACCCTTCGAGGATCGCCGGGGCCTTGTTGATGGCGGTCAGCGCGTCATGGGCAGCTGTTTCGTCCAGCGAAGTCAGGCGCACCTGTCCCTTGCCGTCATAGCCGAGGCGGCGGGTTTTCAGGATACCGCGTTCGCCAAGCGCACCAAGTGCTGCGATCAACGTTTCTTCGTCATCGACCAGACGCCAGGGGGCGGTTTCGATGCCGCTTTCATTGAGGAACTGCTTTTCGTTGAAGCGATCCTGCGAAATTTCCAGCGCCGCTGGCGGCGGCAGGACGATTGCGGTCTCGGCAAGCTTGTCTGCGGCGCTGACCGGCACGTTTTCGAATTCATAGGTAATGACGTCGGACGCTGCGGCCAGTTCGGCCAGCGCTTTCGGATCGTCATAGGCGGCGACGATCTGGCGGTTGGCAACCTGCGCCGCCGGGCAATCTGCCTGTGGCTCCAGAATGACCGTCTGGAAGCCGAGCCGCGCTGCGGCCATGGCCAGCATGCGGCCCAATTGTCCGCCGCCGATGATGCCGATCGTTGCGCCGGATGTGAGTGCGGATTTTTCCATATCAGACCTCATTGGTAGGACGTTCAGCCACGCTCTCGGTCTGGGCGCTCCGCCACTCATCGAGACGGGCAGCAAGAGCATCGTCGTGCAGCGCCAGAACGGCGGCAGCGAGCAGGGCGGCGTTGACAGCGCCGGCGCGTCCAATGGCCAGCGTGCCGACGGGAATGCCAGCCGGCATCTGCACGATGGACAGGAGCGAATCCTGGCCGGAAAGAGCTTTTGACTGAACCGGCACACCAAACACCGGCAGTGGGGTCATAGCGGCGGCCATGCCGGGAAGATGTGCGGCACCGCCTGCGCCAGCGATCACAACCTTGAAGCCGTCGGCCTTCGCACCCTTGGCAAAGGCGACCAGCCGGTCGGGCGTGCGGTGCGCGGAAACGATACGGGCGTCAAAGCCGATACCGAGCGCCTCCAGCGTATCTGCGGCATGGCGCATGGTTTCCCAATCAGACTGGCTGCCCATGATAATGGCGACGTCGGCGGTAACGCTCATTGGTCTTTCCTGCTCCGTTTCATGCTTTCGCGGATGAGATATTGTGTGGGTAAAAATGATAAAGCCGGGCGGACCCCGGCTTTGCTTTCGATATGAGGCGCGATCAGGCGATGATGTCAGGAATGACCTGATCTTCCATTTCCTGAAGCTTGTCCTTGATCGCGAGTTTTTCTTCTTCATGCGCTGGACGCGCAACTGGTCGCAGCCGACGGCAATCATCGCATTAATTGCCGCATCGAAATCCGCGTGCTCCTGTTTCAGACGTGCGACGGCCAACCTGATCTCGGCCTGTTCCTGATCGGACATGCGAACCCCATTCTGTTGAATAGTTTTACGGGCTGCGCCGAACCTCGTTCAAGGCGCTGCGCAAGCCCGTTTCGGGCGAAGCCCTTATCACATTTTTCGCGATTGGAAAATGCTACCACGACAAATTCGACTTTGCACCAAACTCATGCCAAACTGTCATGGTTCTGTCATGGATGGCGGCTGTCGAAGGCGACAAATCAAAACCGCATGCATGGCAGCCGGGACTGCGTGTTGGCCCGGATAAACAGGAGGTGTGCCGGGCGTTCATGCAGTTAAGCAGATGGAACAACAGCACCTGCCGCAATGGTTGATCTGGGGTCGGTCTGGCTGTTCCGTTATCGTGTGGAAATCAACCAAAGGAGAACTGATGATGGCTATCGAGTCCCATCTTGCCACGCTTGAAAAGAAGCACGGCGCTCTGGAGCAGGAAATTTCCGATGCTTTGGCGTCACCGGCAATGGATGATCTTCACGTTGCGTCTCTCAAGCGCAAGAAGCTTATGCTGAAGGACCAGATAGAGAAGCTTAGATCTCAGGTAACGCGTCACTGACGCAAACCCAAGGGGCATGGACAGGGAAGCCGCAAAGGCGCTTCAAGCCATTTCATATCGGACGTGGAACAGACCGGCTTAAGCCGGGTGTTGCTGCAGCCTGATATAGCGATAAGCATCTCGGCCAGAACGGTCGATGGCGGCAGCGCCTTTGAGAGCGCATCTTGAAAACCGAAAAACGGTTTTCAGAAAAGATGTGCGTTGAAATAGACAGTTAGAGCGCCGATGTGATGAATCAGATCGAACCTCGCTCTCACGGCTGCACCTTGCCCGACCTGAGTTTAATATTGGCGGCTGTGCCACAGCCGCCGAACATTTTGATTCATGTTTTTTCTATCGGCGCGGTTTCAGCGCTATCCCGCTTCTTTCAATAGACGATCAGATCAGCTTTCCGTTTCGGCTCTCGGATCGAGGTTCATCGCTTCCGGTGTCGCACCACGTTCAGATGGCATGCTCTTGAACTGATCCTTCTCTTCCTTGGGCACAGCGGCGCGTTGGCGCGAGCGGAACAGCGCGTAGCCGGTAATCGAAATATGCGCCAGCATGGTTATGGCAAAGAGCCCGGACGGCCAGAATATATCCATGGCCGCAGCGGCCAGAAGCGGGCCGAGCATGGTGCCGAAACCGTAGAGCAACAGCAGGCCGCTGGAGACTTTCACAAAGCTTTCCGCCGTTGCATGGTCGTTGGCGTGCGCCACGGCGACCGGATAAAGCGCATACGCAAGTGCGCCGTAACAGCCTGTCATAACGATGATGACCGAGCCGTTCGACGGCCCGATGATGAATGCGACGAGGCCGACAAGCGCGGCCAGTGCGGCAACGCCCGCAAGTACAAAACGGCGATCCACCAGATCGGAAATGCGCCCGATAGGGATCTGCATCAATGCGCCTGCCGCAATGGTCACGCTGACCATGAGGGCGATTTCTGTGGTCGATATGCCGGATTTTGCGCCGAAGACAGCGCCAAGCGTGCCCCATGCGCCATTGGCGATGCCGATCAATATGCAGCCGACGAAGGCAGCGGGCGAGTTGCGGTAGAGCGCCTTTAGGTCGAGTTGCACTTCGGTCAGCGGTCTTGGGCTGACGGCTGTTGAAATGGCGGTCGGAATGAGCGCCAGACAGAAGAGAATGCCGCAAATCATGAACAGATGATCGGAGCGCACGTCGCCGCCCGCGACCAGCATCTGGCCGGTCATGGTCGCCCCGTAATTGACCATCATATAGAGGCCGAAAATCTTGCCGCGCGATTCGTTGGTGGCGCGCTCATTCAGCCAGCTTTCAATGACCATGAAGGCGCCGGCCATCGAAAAGCCGGTAAATGCGCGCAGGATCACCCATATGGTCGCATCGACGAATATGCCGGAGAGAAGTGCGATGACCGCCGCCGATGCGGCAAAGCAGCCGAAGGCGCGCACATGCCCGACACGGCGCACAAGGCGCGGAGCGAAAAGACAGCCCGCCACGAAACCGCCTGCCCAGGTGGTGCCCAGCATACCGAGCGAGGTGACCGAGAAACCTTCGGCACCGCCGCGCAGGGGCAAAAGCAACCCATGCAGACCCGATGCCATCAGGAGAAAGGCTGTTCCACAGAGAAGGGACAGGACCTGAATGTAAACGCGCACAACGACATTCCTATGTGATTGCCCCGCATTGATGCCGGGGATTTATGGAAGCCGCTGGCGTGGCTTCCACTGGCATTTTTAGCGAAACAAAGCTTCTGCCGCGGCGCGACTGTCGCCTTTCTTCAGTCTCTGGGTTTTCAGACGCTCGATTTCCGATTGCAACAAGACAATGCGCTGATCGATCTCCGCGACTGAAAGCAGCGACAATTCATCTTCGCTGAGCACAGCGCTGTCGCGTGGTTTTATCGCATCTTCTTCGAAACCGCTCATGGCCTTCCTCCGTGGTCAATGATGCCATAGTTACCGAGAAAAGATTTAACACCTTGAATCTTCGCATATACATTTGGGAAAATCGATTACGATTTCTCTAACGGAATTGCGTGTGGCCAGGATCGAACCCAGATCAGACCTTTTGTGAGGTATTTCTGCGACGGTGCGAAACTGTGTATGACGCATGCGCTTCCGGCTGCGTTGGAACAGGAGTTTTGATGATGATGGCCGATTTACCTTCACGGATGACTGCAATCGAGATTTCCGAACCGGGTGGCGCGCATATGCTGCGCCCCGTGCAGCGGTCCATGCCGGAGCCGGGGGAGGGACAGGTGCTGGTGCGTGTGCGGGCTGCGGGCGTCAATCGGCCCGACGTGCTGCAAAGGCAGGGAAATTATGCGCCGCCGACGGGTGCATCCGATATTCCGGGTTTGGAAATCGCAGGCGATATCGTGGCGGTTGGTGCGGGCGTGCAGCGCTTCAAGAAGGGCGATCAGGTCGTGGCGCTGCTGCCCGGCGGCGGCTATGCCGAATATGCTGTGGTGCATGAAACCAATGCGCTGCCGCTGCCCTCGGGCTATGGCTATATCGAGGCTGCGGCCATCCCTGAGACTTTTTTCACCGTCTGGCACAATGTTTTTCAACGTGGGGGCCTGAAGGAAGGCGAGACCCTGCTGATCCATGGCGGTTCGTCGGGCATCGGCACGACTGCTATCCAATTGGGCAAGGCGTTCGGAGCGACGGTGATCGTGACCGCCGGGTCCAAGGGTAAATGCGATGCCTGCGTGAAGCTCGGCGCCGATCACGCGATCAATTATCGTGACGAGGATTTCGTTACTGCCGTGAAGGAGCTGACTGGCGGGAAGGGTGCCGATGTCATTCTCGACATGGTGGGTGGCGATTATGTCGACCGCAATTATAAGGTTGCCGCCGAAGATGGCCGCATTGTGCAGATCGCGTTTTTGAACGGCGCCAAGGCGACCGCCAATTTCGCGCTGCTGATGACCAAGCGTCTGACCCATACCGGATCGACCCTGCGCGCCCGCCCGGTTGAATTCAAGGCAGAACTCGCACGCGAGCTGGAAGCAAAAGTCTGGCCGCTTCTGGCGGAGCGTCGTGTCGCGCCGGTCATGGATATGATCTTTTCCCTGAAGGATGCCTGGCGTGCCCATGAGCGCATGGAAGAGGGGCGGCATATCGGCAAGATCGTGCTCGATATCGCCTGAGAGTTTCGGCTCGTCATAGCCGCAATCGAGAAATCACGCACAGATTGTTGTGCGGGCTTCAGCGCATTCTTGCCCTGCTGCCAAAAAACCTATATATAGGCCGTGATTTCCCGGAAATTGTGGTTTTTTCCACGTCCCGCGCCACCGGAGCGGACGAACAGAAGGATTATATCTAATGGCCACTCAGCTTCTTATGCCGAAGGCAACGGCCGTCTGGCTTGTCGATAATACGGCTCTGTCGTTTGACCAGATTGCAGCTTTCTGCAAGCTGCATCCGCTGGAAGTGAAGGCGATTGCCGATGGCGAAGCCTCTCAGGGTATCAAGGGTCTCGATCCGGTCATTACAGGACAGCTTTCGCGCGAGGAAATCGCGAAGGGCGAAAAAGACCAGTATTACCGTCTGAAGCTTGCTGACCCGAAGGTTCGCGTTCCTGAAGCCAAGCGCAAGGGCCCGCGCTATACGCCGCTGTCAAAGCGTCAGGACCGTCCGAACGCGATTCTCTGGCTGGTGCGCAATCATCCCGAGCTGAAGGATGCGCAGATTTCGCGCCTGATCGGCACGACCAAGTCGACCATCGAACAGATTCGCAATCGTTCGCATTGGAACTCGGCCAATCTGACGGCGATGGACCCGGTCACGCTCGGCCTCTGCTCGCAGATCGATCTCGACATCGAAGTCGAACGCGCAGCCCGCAACCGTCCGGCTGCACCGGAATCCGACAGCACGCTGCTGCCGGCTTCGGCAACGGAAAACTTCGATTATCGCGACGAACCAGCTGCGGAAGAAGAACTCGACGCGGACAAGGTTTTCGCGAAGCTTTCGTCCCTCAAGGGCACGAACACCGACGAAGACGAAGAATAATCGTCAGGCATCCGCCTCTCGATATCTGTCAGTTGGCGCCCGGCTTTATGCCGGGCGTTTTCGTTCAGGCCGCCTTGTGTTCGGTTTTGTCCACGGGTGTTGCGTCTATCCAGCGCTCCAGAACCTGAACGTAGCGGCTTGCCGCGCTTTCGAGCGCATCCGGTGCCAGTTTGTCTGCTACATAGACGAAGAACGGCTCTGCCCATTCCAGCCCGCACCGATTGGCTGTGGCACGCAACGGAGCCATAAGATCATTCATTGGAAACAGGTTGCGTCCGCCGGGCGTATAGGCCTCGGGCACGTTGCCAGCGGTCGCGGCGATCATGATGGGCGTTCCTTCCAGTGCCCGGCCTTCCTGTTCATAAGTCACGTAAAACATGCGGGTCAGCACGGCATCCTGCCAGGCTTTTAAAAGCGGCGGCGTTGAATACCACTGGAGCGGAAATTGCAGCACGATGCGATCCGCCGCGAGAAGGCGTTGCGCTTCACGCTCGCCATCTTTGTAAAAGTCGATCCCGGTGGGATAGGCAGTCTGCATATCGACAATGTCCACTTCCGGCAGTTGGGCGGCTGCACCTGCCAGCGTGGCATTGGCTTTTGATTGCGACAAATCGGGATGAAAAAGCAAAATCAAAGTTCTGGACATCATCTGTTCCTTTCAACGGCTCCTTATGTTGGAAGGATGATGAAATCGATGCGGTAATTATTCCAATCTATTATTTATATATGTTATTATTGATTTTATGAATTTAAGGGCGCTCGATCTCAATCTTCTGGTCATTCTGGATGCACTTCTCGACGAGGCGCATGTCAGTCGCGCGGCGGATCGTCTGCATCTGACACAGCCAGCTGTGTCCAACGCCTTGCAACGCTGTCGAGCCGTCTTCGCCGATGAGTTGCTCGAACGCGGGCGCGGTTCGATGCGGCGCACGGCGCGCGCCGAAGCCTTGCGCGCGCCGTTGAAGACCTTGCTTTCCGATGTCATGGCGCTGGTCGACCCGCCGCATGTGCCATTGGCTTCGATCCGACAGACAATCAAAATCTGCATGGCCGATTATCCGGCCATCTTTGTGATCAAGCCGTTGTTGCAGGTCCTTGCTGCGGATGCGCCGGGCATCGATATCGTGGTGCAGCCGTGGCATGGCGCGGCGGCCGCAAAAGAAGCGCTGGTGAGCGGCGCAAGTGACCTTGCACTATCGGTGTTTCCAGATGCGGACGACGATCTTCAGCGCAAGCATCTGCTGGACGAGACGTACCGTGTCGTCATGCGCCGTGATCATCCAGCGGCCAGAGGGTTTACGCTCGATCACTGGCTGGCTTATCCGCACATACTGGTGTCGGGACGCGGCGACACCAACAGCCCGGCAGACAAGATTCTCGCTGAAAAGGGTTTGAAGCGGCGCATCGGTCTCGTGGTGCCCAATTTTGGCATGGTGCCGGATCTGCTGAAAAGCACGGATATGATCGCCATGCTGCCTTCGCATTGCGTTCTGGATGCGGATAGCGACCTTGTTGCCTTCCCGCCGCCTATCACAGTCAGCGGCTTTCCGTTGCATATTGCCTGGCACAAGCGCCGACAGGAGGATCAGGCGCTTCGATATATCGTGGCACAACTCAGTGCGATTCTGACGGAGCAATGAAGAAAAAACTCCGTCGAATGCAGAACATTCGACGGAGCAGAGGCTGCAGTCTTCTTGGGTGATTTCAATCCTTGAATGCGTTGTACTCGCTCATTTCCATCAGGCGGTAGAAATCGGCCAGCGTTTTGCCGCGCTCGGCGCGAAACCGGCGGCCCGCTTCGCTTGCTTCGACAATACGGTCGGTGCGGAAGGTGCGGAACGCATTGCGCAACTCGCACCAGCCGATGACGGTCCACACCTTGCCCCAGAACCACAGGCCGAGCGGGCGAATGTCGCGTTCGCTCTCGCGCGCTTCGAGGTCGCGGTAGCGGATATTGAGCACACTGCTTTCATCCACGGCGCGCTCGACAGCATCGATGATGCGGCGCTCGTCAATGCTGATTCTGGCAGTAGGGGCGTGGATCTGCGTGCCGGTGATCCGCGCACGTTCTTCCTTGGGCAGAACGGCTTCGATCTTGACCAGCGCTTCCTCGGCGCCGCGCGCCATGGATACGCCACCCCAGGCGCGGATGAGGCGCGCTCCTGCCACCAGCGCGACGATTTCATCCCGCGTGAACATCAGGGGCGGCAGCTCGAAACCCTGCCGCAATATATAGCCGACACCGGCCTCGCCATCGATCGGAACGCCGGTTGATTGCAGGTCGGATATGTCGCGATAGATCGTTCGTTCGGAGACTTCCAGCCGTTCGGCAAGCTGGCGCGCGGTGACAAGCCTGCCACCGCGCAGGTGCTGAACGATCTGGAAAAGACGGTCTGCTCTGCGCATTCCGGTTCACTCTCCGTTGCAATATTTTGTCTTGCGCTGTTCCAGATAGCGATCCGGCCAGCCCAAATCCTTGCGCAGATCTTTCGGTAAACCGTCCAGTGCCCGCTGGGTGCGGACAAAACGGCGGCGCTCATCATGCTTGCGCCGGTATTCCTTCAAGATTGCGATCAGCGGTGCGATTGCGAGTGCCATAGTTCATCTCCCTCATCCTTAGGGAAACACTATCGCACACCCCTCCTGACAGCTTTCTGTCAGGAGCAAAGCGATATTATTATGTCGCTAATATATGCCCACTGCAACAAGGGCGCGGGGTCTGCTTATGGTTTGAAGGGCGGTTCAGCCAGATAGCTGAGCGGCAGGCGACCGCCATCGGCATAGATCGTCTGGCCGGTGATGTAGCTTGCGTCCCGCGATGCGAGGAAGGAAGCGATGGATGCGATTTCCGCCGGATCGCCAATGCGGCCAAGTGGCGTTCGCGACAGGATCGTCTTTCGCGCCTCGGCGTCCGCATTCACTGCTGACAGCATATCGGTCTGGATCGAGCCGGGGCCGATGGCGTTGACGCGAATGCCCCATTTCGCCAGCGCCACGGCCATGGTGCGTGTCAGCTGACTGAGCCCGCCCTTGGAGACGGAATAGGCAAGCTGGTCCGGCAGTCCGAAAATCGCGTTGATCGATGACATATTGATAATCGTGCCCGCTTCGCCGCCAGCTTCCACACGCGCGACCATGCGTTTGGCGACGGCTTGCCCGCACAGAAATGCGCCCTTCAGATTGACGCGCATGACGCGGTCGAAATCCTCTTCCTTGAGGTCAAGAAAATCCGTCTTGTGAACGATACCGGCATTGTTGACGAGAATATCGATCTCGCCAAGATTGGTGACGGTATAGGTCATCAGATTATGGATATCGAGCTTGTCGCCGACATCCGCCGCCATGGCGCGCGCATCGCCGAATTGTTCGAGGTCTTTGACCGCCTGCAAGGTGGCCGTGTTGTCGATATCCGACAGAACGACGCTGGCGCCGTCCATGAGGAAGCGTTTTGCGATGGCATAGCCAATACCGCGGGCAGCGCCGGTGACGATGGCTACCTTGCCTTCAAGCTGCATGGTCTGTTCTCCGTTTCGCGCGGAGAGTGGACCGGCGAAAACCGCCGGTCAATAGTTTGGCTGATGCCGCTATAAAGCTCAGGCGAAGGCCATTCCGATATGGCGCTCCCGCAAAAGAGTGCTGATTTCATCGAGAACCGCCGGGTCTTCGATGGTGGCGGGCATTTTCCATGTCTCGCCATCGGCGATCTTCTGGATGGTTGAGCGCAGGATTTTGCCCGAGCGGGTCTTGGGCAGGCGCTTCACGGTCAGGGCCAGCCGGAAGGCGGCGACCGGGCCGATGGCGTCGCGAACCATGGCCACGCATTCCTTTTCGACTTCGTGCGGATCGCGGTCGATATTAGATTTCAGCACCAGAAAACCGCAAGGCGCTTGCCCCTTTACGGGATCGGAAATGCCCAGCACCGCGCATTCCGCCACATCGGGATGACCGGAAAGGACCTCTTCCATCGCGCCGGTGGACAGGCGATGGCCCGCGACATTGATGATGTCGTCGGTCCGGCTCATGATATAGAGATAGCCGTCGCTATCCATATATCCGGCATCGGCGGTTTTATAATAGCCGGGGAACTCCGCGAGATAGGCTTTCCTGAAGCGTTCATCGGCATTCCACAGCGTCGGCAGGCAGCCGGGCGGCAGTGGCAGCTTGATCAGGATATTGCCGAGCTGGCCGCGTTCCACCTCATGGCCTTCATCATCCAGCACGCGGATATCGTAGCCCGGAAGGCAGACCGCAGGCGATCCGTATTTCGTTTCCAGAAGGCCGAGACCAAGCGGATTGGCTACCATCGGCCAGCCGCTTTCGGTCTGCCACCAATGGTCAAGCACCGGGCGTCCGATCAGGTTCTCCGCCCAGTGGATTGTGTCCGGATCGGCGCGTTCGCCTGCCAGAAACAGCGCACGGAATTTCGACAGGTCATAGTTGCGGACGAAATTCCCGTCGGCATCTTCCTTCTTGATGGCGCGCAGCGCCGTCGGCGCGGTGAACATCACCTCCACGCCATGTTCGGCGATGATGCGCCAATAGGTGCCCGCATCCGGCGTGCCAATGGGCTTGCCTTCGAACAGGATCGTCGTGGCGCCTGCGAGCAGCGGCGCATAGACGATATAGGAGTGGCCAACCACCCAACCAACATCCGAAGCGGCCCAGAAGACCTGCCCCGGCTCCACGCCGAAGACGTGTTTGAGCGACCAGGCCAGCGCCACCATGTGCCCGCCATTGTCGCGCACCACGCCCTTTGGCTCGCCGGTGGTGCCGGATGTATAGAGCACATAAAGCGGATCGGTCGCGGCGACTGGCGTGCAGGGCACGTGTCGGCCCCGCGCGGCGTCCACAGCAGCCGTGTAATCGATGTCGCGCCCTTCAACCGGGGTATGGGCATGCTGCTCGCGCTGCAGAATGATGCAATGGCCGACCTTGTGGTGGGCGGATGCAATGGCTTTGTCGAGCATGTCCTGATAAGGCACCACGCGCGTCGGCTCGATGCCGCAGGAACCGGCAATGATCATCACCGGCTTGGCATCGTCGATGCGCGTTGCAAGTTCATTGGCGGCGAAACCGCCGAAAACGACGGAATGCACAGCGCCTATGCGCGCCGATGCAAGCATGGCAACTGCCGCTTCCGGCACCATCGGCATATAGATCAGAACGCGGTCGCCCTTCTTCACGCCATTGTCCAGCATGACGGCGGAGAGCGCCTCCACTTCCTCCAGCAATTCGCTATAGGTGAACTTGCGCACCTTGCCGGTGACGGGGCTTTCATAGATCAGCGCCAGTTGATTGCCGCGCCCATTGGCGACATGGCGGTCGAGCGCATTGTAACAGGTGTTGCATTCCGCACCGGTGAACCAGCGGCCATAGACGCCTTCGTCGCCTGCAAAAACCTGATCCCAGGGCTTGAACCAGTCGATCGCCTCTGCGGCTTCCGCCCAGAACCGTTCAGGATCGGCCTGCCATGCGGCATAGGTCTCGGCATATTTCGAAGTCATGCTGTTCCTCCCAGAAACACGCACCGCGCACCGCCCGCATGACGGACGTTCCAAGGTGCGATTTTTCATCCGATGTCAGCGCGAGCGCGGCCTCCTCAGACCGGCATCCTCCCGGATTTCTCCGTGCGCTTTCATCTCCTCCATCCTTAATTTACGCCGAGCCGTGAAGCTTCGTCCATGGGACTTAAGATGAAGATTGGAATAGAACAAGAAGACTTGCAGCTCGCAAGCGCCTGCGTCACAAGGAGGGGAGAGGTGTCGCCCGTGACCAAAGTTTTGCCTGTGCTGCTTGTCCTTTTGATGGGAATGCACATCATCAAACCGCTCGGCCTGCCGGGATTGAAGCGTCGCGGCGATTTCTGGAAAATTGCCGTCATCGCCATATTCGTCATGGCGCTGGCTGTCGGTTTTCATTTCCACGAATCATGAAAAAGCCCGGCCCAAAACCGGGCTTATCCTTTCTATCGCTGCCCTGAAAAAAATCAGGCTGCCTGTTCTAGTTCTTTTTTCCAGCCGCCGGTTGCGGCAAGGCCGTTCATGCGGGCGCGGTGGGTGAAGGCACGCTGACCGGCGGCGACGTTCTCCGGCTTGCCACCCCACGCTTCGAGGGCTGCCGCCTGCAAGGCGCGTCCGTAAGAAAATGTCATTTTCCACGGCATGTCGTAAGCTTCATTCATGGCCGAGAGATGCGCTGTCGCCTCTTCGCCCGTCTGACCGCCGGACAGGAAGGCGATGCCCGGAACTGCGGCGGGAACGGTGTTGAGGAAGCAACGCACGGTCTTTTCAGCCACTTCCTCGACCGACGCCTTGCGCGCATTCTTGCCATCGAGAACCATGTTCGGCTTCAGGATCATGCCTTCCAGCTTGACGCGGGCGTCATAAAGCTCGGCAAAAACCGTCTTTAGAACCAGCTCGGTCACTTCATAGCAGCGGTCGATGCTGTGATCGCCCGGCTTGCCATCCATCAGGACTTCCGGCTCGACAATCGGCACAATTCCAGCTTCCTGACAAAGCGCAGCATAGCGCGCCAGCGCCTGTGCATTCTGCCTGACCGCGCCCCATGTCGGCAAAGCGTCGGAAATTGATATGACGCCGCGCCATTTGGCGAAACGCGCCCCCAGGCCGTGATATTCGTTCAGGCGTTCGCGCAGGCCATCCAGACCTTCGGTGATAGTCTCCCCGGGGAAACCAGCCAGAGGCTTCGCGCCCGCATCGACCTTGATGCCCGGAATCGAGCCCGCATTGCGGATGATGTCGTTGAGCGGCGTGCCGTCCTTGGCTTTCTGGTGGATGGTCTCATCGTAAAGAATGACGCCGGAAATATAGTTCTTCATCGCATCGTCGGCGCGGAACAGCATCTCGCGGTAGTCGCGGCGCGTCTCTTCCGTGGATGCCAGATTGATGGAATCGAAGCGCTTCTTGATGGTTCCGGAGCTCTCGTCAGCAGCCAGAATGCCCTTTCCGGAAGCGACCAGGGCAATCGCAATATCTTCAAGACGTTCGGTCATTCGTAAGCTCCTCTTCAGAACCGGCCGACTGGAGTTCGCCTCGGTCGGCATCGGAAATTGATGACTTATCGCCGATGGCAGAAGTGTCCGGTAAAAAAGATGGCATGCGCAACTGATTGAAACGATTGAAAATTTTTTAAACGATTTAGACTGGACATGTTTTCTTGTCGCCAGTCGAACGAGGCCGGTTCAAGGTTTTTACGGTGAGGGGTTTCATCTGGGCGACAAGACCCCATGTAACGATAACCTGCCGTTCTCATCGCCCAACGCCTCCGAGGAGAAGACATGCGCGCCGCTCATCTTAGCCTGTTATTTGCTCTCGCCGCATCGGTTACATCTATTCCGATGCAATCCGCCTGGTCCGCCAGCATCAATGCGGGCGACCGCGAAACCAAGGCCGAAGCGCCATTCACCGTCACAAGTGTTGCGGAGTTCAACACGCCGTGGGCAATTGCGTTCCTGCCCGATGGCCGTCTGGTCGTGACGGAAAAACCCGGAAAGATTTTCATTGTCACAGAGATGGGTAGAAAGTCCGAAGTTGCGGGCGTGCCCAAGGTTGCCTTTGGCGGGCAGAACGGTTTGCTCGACATAGAGGCTGCGCCGGATTTCGCGAAGAGCAAGGCGCTTTATTTCACCTATAACGAACCTGCGGACGGCGGCAGCAGCGTGGTGCTGGCGCGGGCGAGACTGGCAGAGAGCGGCGACAAGGCCACGCTTGAAGACCTGACCACGCTGTGGAAGCAGGATGTGGTCGCCAAGGGCGGTCAGCCGGGCGGAAAGATCGCCTTCGCACCGGACGGCAAGCATTTGTTTCTCACGGTCGGGGACCGTATGCAGCCTGCCACAGCGCAGGATGACAAGGCCCCGATGGGCAAGATTCTCCGCATGAATCTGGACGGGTCCGTGCCGCAAGATAATCCCAATGCGGGGGAGGGTGGCATTCGCGGCCTGACCTGGACGACCGGTCACCGCAATCCTTATGGGCTGGCCTTCGCGCCCGATGGCACGCTGTGGGAACACGAGATGGGGCCGCGCGGCGGCGACGAGTTCAATCTGATCAAACCCGGCCTCAATTATGGCTGGCCGGTGGTTTCCAATGGCGACAATTACAGCGGCAGGCCGATCCCGCGCCACAGCACGCGCCCGGAATTCGAAGCGCCGCGGGTCTACTGGAATCCGGTGATTTCGCCGGGCGGTCTGACCTTCTACAAGGGTAATTTGTTCAAGGCGTGGGACGGTTCCGCCCTGATCGCCGGTCTTTCTTCGATGGCGCTGGTGCGTGTCGCTTTCGACAGCAAGGGCCAGCCGGACGAAGCCGAGCGCTTCGATATGGGCAATCGCATCCGCGACGTGGCCGTTGGTCCAGACGGCGCGATCTGGCTGATCGAGGATGATGATCCCGGACGCCTATTAAAACTGACGCCGAAATCTTGAACTGAAAAAGGCCCCGTTTCCGGGGCCTTTGATTTGTTCTTCCGCATTGTCCTGCGCATCGAAGCGGGATCAGAAATCAGTCTAGTGGACTGATTTCCCCGCGTAGGCGCTTCGCACTTTTGCTGGAAATGCTTTATTTCTTCAACACATCGACGCCCGGAAGCGGCTTGCCTTCCATCCATTCCAGGAAAGCGCCGCCTGCGGTCGAGATATAGGTGAAGTCGTCGGCCACACCGGCATGGTTCAGCGCCGCGACCGTATCACCGCCGCCGCCGACCGAAACGAGCTTGCCAGCCTTGGTGCGGGCCGCGACATGCTTGGCGGTCTTGACCGTCGCGGTGTCGAACGGGCGCAGTTCGAATGCGCCGAGCGGGCCGTTCCAGACCAGCGTTGCCGCATCGTCGATGGCCGAGGCGATCAGATCGGTGGACAACGCACCTGCGTCGAGGATCATGCCATCGCTTGGTACAGCGTCGACGCCATAGGTCTTGTTCGGCGTATCGGCGGCAAAGTGCCAGCCCACAACCGCATCGACCGGCAGGATGATGGCGCATTTGGTGGTTTCGGCCTTGGCCATGATTTCACGCGCCGTATGGGCGAGGTCATGTTCGCAAAGCGACTTGCCGACATCGTGGCCCTGTGCCGCGAGGAACGTATTGGCCATGCCGCCACCGATCACCAGCGCATCGACTTTTTCGATAAGGTTCGAAAGAAGGTCGAGCTTGGTCGAGACCTTGGCGCCGCCGACAATGGCGACAACCGGACGGGCCGGATTACCGAGGCCCTTTTCCAGCGCTTCCAACTCGGCCTGCATGGCGCGACCGGCAAAAGCAGGCAGGACATGGGCCAGACCTTCGGTCGAGGCATGGGCGCGGTGGGCAGCCGAAAACGCGTCATTGACGTAGAGATCGCCATTGGCGGCCAGCGCCTTGACGAATTCTGGATCGTTCTTTTCCTCGCCCTTGTGGAAACGGGTGTTTTCCAGAAGCAGAACGTCACCGTCCTTCAGCGCATCGACAGCGGCCTTGGCCTTGTCACCGATGCTGTCTTCCGCGAAATGGACGCCCCGACCAGAAATATGGGGCCCGAGCACCTTGGCGAGCGGCTTCACGACATGCTTCAGCGAATTTTCGTCGGAGGCAACGCCTTTCGGGCGACCGAAATGGGCGAGCAGAATGACCTTTGCGCCCTTCTTCGACAGTTCGGCAATCGTTGGAACGATGCGCTCGATGCGGGTGAGGTCGGTCACCTGTCCGTCGGCCATTGGCACGTTGAGGTCAACGCGGACCAGAACGCGTTTGGATTTGACGTCGGCGTCGTCGAGAGTGCGGAAACCCATAAGTTTTCTCCCTGGCTTGTTCCGGCGCGTGGTGAAGCCTTATCGCTCTGACAGTTTGGCTTAACCAGGCAGACGCTGGAACAGGGTTGGATAATCGGTAACAAGCCCGTCTTCATCGACGGGTAGATCGGCGGTGAAAGAGCGGTCCGCCGCCGCGTAACGATAGAGCCTGCCTTCTTCCAGACAGCGGTAACGCTGGCTGTCGCGGAGGGGCTGAAAACTGTCGAACGGCACATAAAGCATGTCCAGCTGAACGGTGCCGCTTTCCGGTGTCAGGCCAAGCCTGCGTATTGGCAGTGTGTTGGTGAAGGGCGTTCCTGCCAGATCGATGTCGATGCAGCCGTCGAATTCCGGCAAAGGCTCGCCAGTCACCGACTGCCAATGGCCCTCGCCATCGGAGGAGAATTCCAGCTTCTGGCCGGATGTGGTTTCGATAAGGAAATGAAGAACGCGCCAGGTGCTGTCGCAGTCGATGCTGTAGCGGACACCGTAAGCATCGCCGCCGCGATTGCCGATCACCACGCTTTCGGCATGAATATTGCGGCCCGCGGGCGCAAGATTCAAATGTTCGAGCCCTTCTCCTTCCAGCGGACGCCAGCGGGCGACAGTGGGGAGAAGGGCGCGAAACATAGTCAGGCCACGGGGCTTAGATCAGCTTGCCGAGAGCGACGGCGGTGTCGCCCATACGGTTGGAGAAGCCCCATTCATTGTCGTACCACGACAGGATACGAACCATGGTGCCGTCCATGACCTTGGTCTGGTCCATGTGGAAGACCGAGGAATGCGGATCGTGGTTGAAGTCGTGCGAGACAAGCGGCTCGTCCGTGTAGCCGAGGATGCCCTTGAGGCGGCCATTGGCGGCTGCTCGGATCGCGTCGTTGATTTCCTGCACGGTGGTCGAACGCTTGGCAATGAAGGTCAGGTCAACGACCGAGACATTCGGGGTCGGGACGCGGATAGCGACGCCGTCCAGCTTGCCCTTCAGTTCCGGCAGCACGAGACCAACAGCCTTGGCTGCACCCGTCGAGGTCGGGATCATGGAGAGCGCTGCCGCGCGGGCGCGGTAGAGATCCTTGTGCATGGTGTCCAGCGTCGGCTGGTCGCCCGTATAGGAGTGGATCGTGGTCATGAAGCCCTTTTCGATGCCGATGGCATCATTGAGGACCTGTGCCACCGGCGCAAGGCAGTTGGTGGTGCACGACGCGTTGGAGATGACCTGATGCTCTTTGGTGAGCTTGTCGTGATTGACGCCATAAACGACTGTCAGGTCAGCGCCGTCGGCAGGAGCCGAAACGATGACGCGCTTGGCGCCAGCTTCCAGATGCATTGCCGCCTTGTCACGCGCGGTGAAAATGCCGGTGCATTCCAGCGCGATGTCGACGCCTTCTTCCTTCCACGGCAGTTCGGTCGGGTTGCGAACGGCGTGCACCTTGATCGGACCATAGCCGACGTCGATGCTGTCGCCAGCGACCTTCACTTCCTTGGGGAAACGGCCGTGGACGCTGTCATAGCGCAGAAGATGCGCATTGGTTTCCACCGGGCCGAGATCGTTGATCGCGACGACCTGAATGTCGGTGCGGCCCGATTCCACGATGGCGCGGAGAACATTGCGGCCAATGCGGCCAAAACCGTTGATTGCGACGCGAACTGCCATTTTCTGTAAATCTCCCGATAGGATACTGCACTTGCAGTGCTTCATAATTCAGTCAGTGCCGGGCATTCGGACAAATCCCGCGCGGCACTGACCGGAAACTTAAACGCCGGCGTTTTTGAGACGCCGGCGTTCAAAAATCATGCTGCGGCGTTGAGCTTCTTTTCCGCGGCTGCAACGGCGTGTTCTGCCGTGATGCCGAAGTGCTTGTAGAGATCGTTGATCTCACCCGAAGCGCCGAAGCCCTTCATGCCGATGAAAATGCCGTCTTCGCCGATGAAGCGCTCCCAGCCGAGCGAGATTGCCGCTTCGATGGCAAGCTTGACCGGCGCATTGCCGATGGTTGCCTGCTTGTAGGCGTCGCTCTGGCCTTCGAACAGTTCGAAGCACGGCACCGAGACCACGCGTGTGGCAATACCCTTGCCTTCGAGAAGGTCGCGGGCCTTGAGCGCGATTTCCACTTCCGAGCCCGTGGCGAAGATCGTCACCTTGGCGTCGTCGCTGGCGGTCGCCAGTTCGTAAGCGCCGTAAGCGGAGAGGTTTTCTTCGCGATGCTCGGTGCGCACGACCGGCAGGTTCTGACGGGTCAGGGCCAGCGTCGACGGGGTTTTGGTCGACTGCAGGGCGATCTGCCAGCATTCCGCCGTTTCCACAGCGTCAGCCGGACGGAAGACATTGTGGTTCGGAATGGCGCGCAGTGCTGCCAGATGTTCGACCGGCTGGTGGGTCGGGCCGTCTTCGCCCAGACCGATGGAATCATGCGTCATGACATAGATGACGCGGATGCCCATCAGCGACGACAGACGCATGGCCGGACGCGCATAATCCGAGAAGGTCAGGAAGGTGCCGGAATAAGGGATCAGGCCGCCATGCAGCGTGATACCGTTCATGGCTGCCGACATGCCGAGTTCGCGGATGCCGTAATGGACATAACGGCCGCCGTAGTTTTCCGGCGTCACTGCCTTGGTCTGGCTGGTCTTGGTGTTGTTCGAACCGGTGAGATCGGCAGAGCCGCCGATGGTTTCCGGTACGACGCCGTTGATGACTTCCAGCGCCATTTCCGAAGACTTGCGGGTGGCGACCTTCGGCTTTTCAGCAGAAAGCTTCTTCTTGTATTCGACGATGGCCGCATCGAAACCGGCAGGCAGATCGCCACGCATGCGGCGTTCGAATTCTGCGCGGGTTTCCGCGTCGGCAGCGGCGAAGCGCTTTTCCCATTCCTGGCGCTTCTTGGCGGCGTTGAGGCCAGCCACGCGCCATGCGTCCAGAACTTCAGCCGGAACGACGAAAGGTTCTGCCGACCAGCCGAGCGCCTTGCGGGTGGCTGCGATTTCTTCCGCGCCGAGCGGCGAGCCATGCACCTTGTTGGTGCCGGCCTTGTTCGGTGCGCCAAAACCAATGGTCGTCTTGCAGGCGATCAGGGTCGGCTTGTCGGAAACCTTGGCCAGTTCGATGGCCTTGGCGATGGCTTCCTGATCGTGACCGTCAACAGCCAAGGTGTTCCAGCCGGAAGCAGCGAAACGGGCTGGCTGGTTGGTGTTGTCGGCCATCGAGATCGGGCCGTCGATGGAAATGTTGTTGTCGTCCCAGAAGGCGATCAGCTTGTTGAGCTTCAGGTGACCGGCCAGCGAGATGGCTTCCTGGCTGATGCCTTCCATGAGGCAGCCGTCGCCGACAAGCACATAGGTGTAGTGGTTGACGAGGCTATCGCCGAACTGTGCGTTCAGGATGCGTTCGGAGAGCGCCATGCCAACGGCATTGGCAATGCCCTGGCCGAGCGGGCCGGTCGTCGTTTCGATGCCGGCAGCATGGCCGTATTCCGGGTGACCGGCGGTACGCGAGCCGAGCTGGCGGAAATTCTTGATTTCATCGATGGTGATGTCTTCGTAGCCCGAAAGATAGAGCAGCGAATAAAGCAGCATCGAGCCGTGACCGGCTGACAGCACGAAACGGTCGCGATCCGGCCAATGCGGGTTCTGCGGGTCGTGCGAAAGGAAACGGGTATAAAGCGTCGTCGCTATGTCAGCTGCGCCCATCGGCAGGCCGGGGTGGCCGGAATTGGCTTTCTCAACCGCGTCCATCGAGAGGAAGCGAATTGCGTTGGCCAACTGATTTTGTTTGTCGGAATTGCTCATGGTCTCAGCCGTCTTTCCATGGGAGGGTTTAACGGGGTTGCGGCGATGCCTTTTGGCTGAGCACGAATGGCGCCGAAAACCGTCCTCCGTTTTTCGGGTCCGTACTCCAGAAGGCACCGGGACACATAGCACCTGCGCATGAGGAGTCAATAAATGCGTGGCTTTTGGGCAATAAACTGTCTGCGACTAATCGATTGAGTTCTGTGGAAAGCAGCCCGATAATCGCTCAAAAGCCATTTTTGCACCGATTAACGGTGCATGAAAGCTCATATGGACACCTCATTTGTTGCTTATCCGGCGGTCGATTATTACAATCTTTTCAAAGAGGCCTGTCCGGCAGACGCGATTCGATGCCGTTGAATGGCATCAGAAAGGACATGGATGGCACCCGAAGCGACCCTCAGGCAAGTTTTGGAACGGCTGGAAAAAGCACTCAACACGCTCGAAGGCGCGGTTGATCTGCGGCTGGACAAGGAAGGCGATTTCGCCGAAGCCGAGGAAGAGGTGCAGCGCATGAATGCTGACCGCAGCCGTCTCGCTCAGGAACTCGACCAGTCCGAAGCCCGTGCAGAGCGGCTTGAAGCTGCCAACCGCGAAGTGTCGCGGCGCCTTGTCACGGCGATGGAAACCATTCGCGCCGTTCTGGATCGATAGGAGGCTATCATAGCGACCGTTACCGTAACCATCGATGGCAAGGCTTATCGCATGGCGTGCGATGAGGGGCAGGAAGAGCACCTCAGCGGACTTGCCGACCGTTTCGATCAATATGTCACGCATCTCAAATCGTCGTTCGGAGAGATCGGCGATTTGCGCCTGACCGTCATGGCCGGGATCATGGTGATGGACGAGATGGCCGAGATGCAGAAGCGCATCAATGGTCTGGAAAGCGAAGTCGAGACGCTGCGCCGCGCGCGTGATGAAGCGCTCGGGCGCGCCGACAGCAACGATGCGGCGCTAACCGGCATACTGTCGGATGTCGCGTCGCGTCTGGAACAGGTGGCGTCCCGCATTGCGCCACGCGCCAGTTCATAAGCTAAGCGCTTTCTGAATTTTCTGAAAAGATTTCGCGGTGAAAGCCTCGCAGCCTCTGGCGCAGCCCGTTGCGAGCGACTATATTCATCAGCGGCGTACTGCGCTTCCCGACAGGTGTAACAGCATCCCCGGGGCCTTATTGATCTCTAAGGGAACTGTCCCTGTGAAGGCTTGCGGGCTTTCGCATATGGTGCCCACCTACTTTGTAGGTTCCCGGGATCAATCACTACCATCGGTTGTCGTGGTCGCCGCTTTCCTTTCATCTTGCAATGCGTATGAAAATCCAGTCCTCAAGACTTGATCTGTGCTACGCATTGCCCGTAAACATGCGATAAACCTTAATTATTCGCATGTTCCGATGGAATCTCCCCAAGTTGCACCGCCCCAAAAGCCGCGCCCATTTGAAAGACTGTCGGTCGCCGTGCCGGTGGCTTTCGCCTATGGCCTGATTTTATACATGCTGATCTGGTCCGGTGCGGCTGACGATGAGATGCCGTTCTTTGCCGGGCTTATGCTGCTGCCGATGGCGGTGGCAAGCCTCGCATCCAGTCTGGCCGACCCGCGTGCCGAAAAAGACCTGTGGCGGCATGTCCGCATGGGCTGGGCCATCATAGGCGGGCTGGTCGTTGTCAGCATGGTGCTGTTCCACGAAGCGGGCATCTGCGTGGTGATCGCTGCGCCCTTCTTCGTGGTGTTCTCGACACTCGGCTCGACATTGACGCTGTGGATCATCCGCAAGCTCCGCTCGCGCCGTTCGACAATGCTGGTGGTCGCCCTGCCGCTGGCCGTCTTTCCGGCAGAGCTTCAGTTTTCCTATGCCCCGCATGACGGGTCGGTGACGACGGTGATCGATATTGCCGCACCGCCGGAAGTGGTGTGGAAGCAGACCGTCGAAATCCGCAATGTGCGCGCCGATGAACTGTCCTGGACATTCAGCCATGGTATTGTGGGCGTGCCGCAGCCGGTCGATGCGCGCATCGAAGGGGAGGGCGTGGGCGCCGTGCGCCAGTTGCAATGGACGCGCCGGGTGACTTTTCAGGAGATCGTGACGCAGTGGGAGGAAAACCGCCTGCTGGCCTGGGATTTCCGCTTCGGCCCGGGCTCCATTCCCGCAGCCGTCGAAGCCCATATCAAGGTGAACAGCAGCTATCTTCAACTGGCCAATGGCGACTACCGGCTGGAGCCTCTGCCCGATGGCCGCACCCGCCTGACGCTGACCACGCATTATCGCATCGCAACGCCGATCGACTTCTATTGCGACCTGTGGGGCAAGGTGTTTCTCAATGATTTTCATGGCGTCGTGCTGAAGGTGATCCGTGACCGGTCGGAGCGGATTGCCGACGCTGTCTGATCCATCACTTGACGGATCGTCTCATTGCGGTTCCACTGTTACAGTCGGATTATGCAAATGGAGAGGTTTTGGGGATGGCAGCAGCGGCTCCGGATGGCAGTCAGGAAAAACAGGCGCTCAGGCGTGCCGTGCTTGCCCGCCGCGATGCGCTGGAACCCCGTTACCAGTATGAAGCCTCGCTCGCGGCTGCGAAACACGGCGAAGAGGCGCTGGTCATTCCCAAGGGAACGCTCGTGGCGGGCTATTGGCCGATCCGCTCTGAAATTGATCCGCGTCCGCTTCTGTCCGTCCTGCGCGGCAAGGGCGCAAGGCTCTGCCTGCCGGTGGTGCTGGACAAGGAAACCATTGCCTTCCGCGAGTTTCTGCCCGATGCGCAGCTTGTGCAGACAGGGTTCGGCACGATGGGTCCCGATGCACGAGCGCCGCTGGTGGACCCGACCATCATGCTGATGCCACTTGCCGGTTTCGACCCGCGCGGGCATCGTCTGGGCTATGGTGCGGGACATTATGATCGCGCGCTGGCACGGTTTGCCGAACGTGGTTTGCAGCCCTTGCTCATTGGCATGGCCTATGATTGTCAGCAAGTGGAGCATGTGCCCGACGAGCCGCACGATATCGCGCTCAACCAGATACTGACGGAGAGCGGCTTGCGTTCGCTGGGCGCAGGCTTATAAGGCTCATCTCATGAGATTGCTTTTTCTTGGTGACATGGTGGGCCGGTCGGGGCGCACGGCAGTTTATGAAAAGCTGCCGGGGCTGATTTCCGATCTGAAGCTGGACTTCGTGATCGTCAACGGCGAGAACGCCGCGGGCGGTTTTGGCATTACCGAAGAGATTTTTCATGAAACGATCCGCGCTGGCGCGGATGTCGTGACCACCGGCAATCACGTCTGGGATCAGCGCGAGGCGCTCGATTTCTCCAAGCGCGAGGACCGCTTCCTACGCCCGGCCAATTTTCCGAAAGGAACGGCAGGCAAGGGCGAGGGACTTTACATCGCCAGGAACGGCGCGCGCGTGCTCGTGTCCAATGTCATGGGGCGCGTCTTCATGCATCCCGATCTGGATGATCCGTTTATCGCGGCGGAGAAGATCCTTGAAGCCTGTCCGCTGGGCGAGCAGGCCGATGCCGTGTTCTTCGATTTCCATGCGGAAGCAACCAGCGAAAAGCAGTGCTTCGGCCATTTCGTCGATGGCCGTGCGAGTGCTGTCGTCGGCACGCACACGCATGTGCCGACCGCCGATTGCCAGATCTTGCGCAATGGCACGGCCTATATGTCGGATGCGGGCATGTGCGGCGATTACGATTCGTCACTTGGTATGGACAAGGAAGAGCCGCTCAACCGCTTTCTGTCCAAGGTGCCGAAGGGGCGTTTTGAAGCAGCCAATGGTCCGGCGACCATTTGCGGTGTCGGTATTGAAATCTCCGACCGCACCGGCCTTGCCGAAAAGGCAGCACCTTTGCGCATCGGCGCGCGTCTGGAAGAAACTATCCCGGAATTCTGGCGCTAGAGCGGTTCCAGCGACGATTGAGTCGTCGCAACCGCGCTAGCTAATTGTTTTCGGCGCACATCTTATCCGAAAACCGCTTTGCACTTTTCGGGATGTGCTTTAACCGACAATCGCAAAGGAATCGCGCATCTTGCCGGAGGCCGTTCTGACCGGGCGGTGGCCAATCCATTGCACATGACGGGCGAGAATGGCGGCGGCGTGGTCGATGTCGTTCTTGCGCAGGGCATCGAGAATCGCCCGGTGATCGTGATCGGTGCGTGCTTCCCACTCCGACCGCCAGGTCGCAAACAGAAACCGCGCGCTGGCCGCATGCAGATCGTCAATGGCGGCAAGCAGGCGTGGCATCCGGCATGGTTCCAGAATGAGCCGGTGAAAGCGCCGGTTGGCGTCTTCCCAGCTTCGCACGTCCCGTGATTTGTCGCCGTCGAGCGTGGCGCGTTCGGCAGCATCAAGCGTGGCGCGGGTGATGTGCGCCGCCGCATGCCGTAAAGCCAGCACTTCGAGCGCTGCGCGCATTTCCGCCACTTCGCGAATCTCGCCAATGTCGAAGGAGGCGACGCGCACACCCCGGCGCGGCTCCGAAACGGCCAGCCCCTGCGCTTCCAGCCGCCGAAACGCCTCACGCACCGGCACATGGCTGGTCTGGAACTCTTCGGCGATGTGATCCTGCCGCAATTTGGTGCCCGGCTCGATTTCCCCTTCGATGATACGGTCAGCCAGAACCCGGCTGATACGGGCAGCGATGGTCTCGTTCGGGGCCTTCGGGGATGGGGCTTGCGGGCGTTGATTCATGATTTTATCGATAAGCTGCTTTGTCGCCCGGGTCGAGCCTTATTGAATTTTTTGACAGGTGAGGGCCTCGATCCGCGCTTTTGCTGGACGAATGAGGCTCAATTCCTTATAACGCCGCCATTCTGCACGGAAAGCATTGTGGCCGGACTTGCGGCCCCGCTTGTGTGATACTCTCTGCGTGAGATTGTCTGTTCATGCGTAACGCTTTTCCGTGCGCGACGATTAGAACAGAACAGGGGTGCCATGGCTGGCCATTCACAGTTTAAGAACATCATGCACCGCAAGGGCCGTCAGGACGCCGTGCGGTCGAAAATGTTTTCCAAGCTCGGACGCGAGATTACCGTCGCCGCCAAGCAGGGTCTGCCTGACCCGACGATGAATCCGCGCCTGCGTCTGGCGATTCAGAACGCCAAAGCGCAGTCGATGCCGAAAGATAACATTGAGCGCGCCATCAAGAAGGCCGCCGGCAATGACGGCGAAAACTATGATGAAGTGCGCTATGAGGGCCGCGGCCCCGGTGGCGTTTCGGTTATCGTTGAAGCGCTGACCGACAATCGCAACCGCACCGCGTCCAACGTCCGCGCAGCCTTCACCAAGTCTGGTGGCGCGCTGGGCGAAACCGGTTCGGTTTCCTTCATGTTCGATCGCGTTGGCGAAATCGTCTACAAGTCCTCTGTCGGCGATGCCGACAAGGTCATGGAAGCGGCTATCGAAGCTGGTGCCGAGGATGTGCAATCCGGCGAAGAAGAACACGTCATCATCTGCGCATTCGAAGATATCGGCGAAGTGTCGAAGGCGCTTGAAGCTGCTCTTGGCGAGGCCGAATCGATCAAGACGATCTGGAAGCCACAGACCAATACCGAGCTGGACGAAGAAAAGGCCCGCTCCGTTCTCAAGCTTCTCAACACGCTGGAAGACGATGACGACGTGCAGAACGTCTACACCAACTTCGAAGTCAGCGACGAAGTGATGGAAAAGCTCAGCGCCTGATTATAGCCGCTCATGCACTATCGAAGCTCCCGGTCAAAACACAAGTTTGTCCGGGAGTTTTTTATTGCCTGCTTCTGGCAAAGTGCAGGCAATAAAAAACCCCGCCGAAGCGGGGTTTTCCGAATAGGTAACCTGGTATTAGATGCCGAGGTTGCCGAAACGGTTCTTGAACTTCGTAACGCGACCGCCGCGATCGAGCAGGGTCTGCGAACCGCCAGTCCAGGCCGGATGGGTGGTCGGGTCGATATCGAGGTTCATCGTATCGCCTTCTTTGCCCCAGGTCGAACGGGTCTGGTATTCGGTGCCATCGGTCATCACGACCTTGATGGTGTGGTAGTCGGGATGGATATTGGCTTTCATCTTCTCAATCCTGATAGTCTGGCCTGAAAGTCTGGAAGAAAAGCGCAGCCTGAATGTCAAAACTGCGGCACTTTCGCCCAATGGCATTTACGAAGACCCATCACCCGCAGGTGACGGCTTCCAAAAGGGTTGCCGAGCCTATACATCAGGCGCACGGCAATAACAAGGGCACAATCTCAAGAATGGCCGATCATAATAATCCAACTGGTGTGAATCCGGAATCGAATGCAGACGAGGCGCGCAAGCGCCGCTCCCTCAAGCCTCTGCGGCGCATGGTTCCGTTCGTCGCCCGCTATAAGCTGCTGGTTATCGGCGCTCTCTTTTCGCTGGTTCTGGCCGCCGTCACGACGCTCGCAGTGCCGGTCGCGCTGCGCCGCATGATCGATCACGGCTTCACCGGCGCCAACGCCATTTTCGTAAACAATTATTTCGGGATGCTGGTGCTGCTGGCGCTGGTTCTGGCGGTTGCGTCGGGGCTGCGTTACTTCTTCGTGATCTCTCTGGGTGAACGGGTCGTGGCCGATTTGCGCAATGCGGTCTTCGCGCATGTGACAGCGCTTTCGCCGGAATTCTTCGACCGGTCGCAGTCTGGCGAAATCGTGTCGCGGCTTTCCGCCGATACGACACAGATCAAATCGGTGGTGGGTGCCACCGCGTCGGTCGCGCTGCGCAATGTCATTTTGGGTGTCGGCGCACTGGCCATGATGGTTGTCACAAGCCCGAAACTCTCCGTGCTGGTGATTGCAGCCATTCCGGTGATCGTCGTACCGCTGATCGCTTTCGGGCGTTCCGTGCGCCGCCGCTCGCGTTTGACGCAGGATATGCTCGCCAATGCCAATGCCTATGCCAGCGAGCAGATTGGCGCGATGCGCACCTTGCAGGCCTTCACCAATGAAAACATGGTGGTCGGGCGGTTTGCCCATGCCGTGGAAAACGCCTATCAGGCGGCGCGCTCGTCCATCAAGGCGCGGGCGGTGCTGACGGCCTTCGCCATCTTTCTGATTTTTTCCAGCGTGGTTGCGGTGCTGTGGTTCGGCTCGCGCGATGTTTTGTCCGGCACCATGTCGCCGGGCACGCTCGGTCAGTTCGTGCTCTATGCGGTTTTCGCGGCCAGCGCCTTCGGCGCCCTCTCGGAAGTCGGCGGTGAACTGGCGCAGGCGGCCGGTGCAACAGAGCGTCTGGCTGAAATTCTGGATGAAGACCCGGACATTTCAGCGCCTCGCAATCCGGTTTCCTTGCCGGAGCCGGCGCGTGGTGAGATCGTCTTCGATGACGTTTATTTCTCCTATCCGACGCGCCCTGATGCGCCATCGCTGAATGGCGTGAGCTTTGCGGTCAAACCCGGCGAAACGGTTGCCATTGTCGGCCCGTCCGGTGCGGGGAAGAGCACGGTGTTTTCGCTGGTGATGCGTTATTATGATCCGCAGTCCGGCAAGGTGCTGATGGATGGCGTTGCCTTGCCGGAGGCCGATCCGGCAGCCGTGCGCGGGCGCGTGGCCATGGTGCCGCAGGATGTGGCGATCTTTGCGACCTCGATCCGCGACAATATCGGCTTCGGCAGGCCGGGTGCGAGCGATGCGGAAATCGAGGCTGCAGCCAAGGCTGCACTGGCGCATGATTTCATCATGGCGCTCGCCAATGGCTATGACACGGAAGTCGGTGAGCGCGGGGTAACATTGTCTGGCGGACAGCGCCAGCGTATTGCCATTGCTCGCGCCATCCTGCGCGCCGCGCCGATCCTGTTGCTGGATGAAGCCACCTCGGCGCTCGATGCAGAAAGCGAAATGCTGGTGCAGAAGGCTCTCGACGGGCTGATGCAGGGACGCACGACGCTGGTGGTCGCGCACCGTCTTGCAACGGTGCTGAAGGCGGATCGCATTCTTGTGCTCGATAAAGGCCGGATCGTCGAAGAAGGCACCCATCAGAGCCTTGTGGAGCGCGGCGGCATCTATGCGCGTCTGGCCAAGCTGCAATTCGAAGTCGGGGCAGGGGTGTACTAAGCGGGGCTCGAAAGAAAGGGGCGCTTTATCCATACGCATTTCCGAACGCATCGAAGCAGGAACAGAAATCAGTCCGGGGGACTGATTTCCCTGCTTAGGCGCTTCGCACTTTTGCTGGAAATGCTTTTACGTCCCTTTTGTTTACCTCTCGGTCAGTTTCAACTCGATGCGGCGGTTTCGGGCGCGGGCATCAGGTGAATCCGAGGCTTCCAGCGGCTGATACTCGCCAAAGCCTGCCGCCACGAGGCGGTTGGCCGGAACGCCATTGGCGATCAGGAATTTGACGACCGCCGTCGCGCGGGCCGAAGACAGCTCCCAATTGTCTCGGAAACGTCCCGTACCGGCGAGCGGCACATTGTCGGTGTGGCCATCCACGCGCAGCACCCAATTGATATCGTCCGGGATTTCCTTGTTCAGCTCGATTACCGCGTCGGCGAGCTTCTTCATCTCCACTTCGCCAGCCGGGTTGATGTCCGACGATCCCGTCGGGAACAGCACTTCCGACTGGAAGACGAAACGGTCGCCGACAATGCGGATATTGTCCTTGTCGGAGAGAATTTCACGCAAGCGCCCGAAGAAGTCGGAGCGATAGCGGTTCAGTTCCTGCACGCGCTGGGCCAGCGCCACATTGAGGCGCTTGCCAAGGTCGGCAATCTTGGCGTTCGATTCGCGGTCGCGGCTTTCTGATGCGTTGAGCGCGTCTTCCAGTGCCGCAATCTGGCGGCGCAAGGCGGAAATCTGCTGGTTCAGCAATTCCACCTGACTGAGCGCGCGGGCGCTGACCTGTTTTTCGGCGTCAAGGCTTTCCGACAGTTCACCGGCGCGCTTTTCTGCAGCAGCACCCGCGCCGCTGCCCTCGTTCAGCAGCGTTTGCAGGCGCGAACGCTCGCTTTCGGCAGAGGAGAGCGAGGCTTGCAGATTGGCGATGGTGTCCTGCATGTCCTGCGAATTGCTCTTCTCCAGCGATAGTAGCTGGGTCAGTTCCTGAATCTGGCTGTTGAGGCGGGCCAGCACACTGTCCTTATTATTGACCTCGCGGCTGAGCAGAAACTGCGCCAGCACGAAGACTGTGAGCAGAAACATGATGGCGAGAAGCAGCGTCGTCAGCGCATCGACGAAGCCCGGCCAGTAATCGACATGTCTTTGCTGGCGGCGGTTGCGGGCAAGAGCCATGAGCCTTACTCCGCCTTATCGCTTTGATGTGTATCGTTGCGATCAGACTTGCGTTCGTGCGACGTCGCGCCAATGGCCTTGGACAGCCGGTCGAGCGTCTGGCGGATAGCCTTTTGCTCGTCAGCCTGCTTTTCCACCCAGTCACGCATGATCTGCTGTTCGCTACGCATGCTTTTCACCAGACCCTGAATACCCTCGGCCAGATTGGCGAGCGCAGCCGTCGTGCGCTGGGTGGAATCGCCGCCCTGCGTCTTCAGCCGCTCGGCCAATGCATGCAGTTCGCCTGCCTGACCATTTTCGGCGTTGAGGTCGGAACCAAGATCGGTCACGGAGGAAAGCCAGTTTTCGAGCTCGGTATAGAAACGGTTCTGGGCGCGGCCCGCCTGCAGGTCGAGGAAGCCCAGAATGAGCGAACCCGACAGACCGAACAGCGACGACGAGAAAGCGGTGCCCATGCCGGACAGCGGCGCCTGCAAACCGGCCTTCAGCGCATCTAGCACATCGCCGGTACTGCCAGAGCTTGGGTCCAGCGTCTGGATGGTGCGCCCGATGGAGCCAACCGTTTCTAGCAAGCCCCAGAACGTGCCGAGCAGGCCGAGGAAAACCAGAAGCCCGATGAGATAACGCGAGATGTCGCGGCTTTCATCAAGGCGTGTCGCGATGGAATCGAGGATCGAGCGCATTGACGTGGTCGTCAGCGCCATCGATTGCCGACGTCCGATCAGCGCGCGCATCGGCGCAAGCAGGACCGGCGGGCGGGTGGTGCCGTCGCGGTCGCCATCGCGGAAGGAATTGACCCAACGAATTTCGGGCAAAAGGCGCAGAACCTGCCCGAAAGCCAGCAATATGCCGACCAGCAGGACGCCGAGAATGAGGCCGTTTAGGCCGGGATTGGTAACGAAGAAAGTATGGATCTGCCGCATCAGCACCGCTGCCAGAAAGGCAACGATGATGAGGAAGATCACCATGGATAATATAACGATACGCGGGCTGCTCAGGCGATAGGGGTCATAATCGCGTCCCTCATCCAGACGTGTTCTCGGTTCCCTAAAGTCACTCATGCGTTCCGCTCCATCGTCGGCTGTTTGAGGGAGAGCCTACTTCATAAATTGGGGAAGCGGAATCGCCTGAGCAGGAAAAAATGAGCTGTAAAAAACTTCAGCGCGCCGGTGGCGCGCTGAATAAGGTTTCATCAGATGGAGTTTGGTCTGGATCAGATCGGCTTCTTGATCGTCTTGAGAAGTGCTGCTTGAACGGCTTCGTTCCCAGCAACAATGTTCTTCTTTTCGAACATGTTCTGTCCGCCGTCCTTATCGGAGACGAAACCGCCAGCTTCCCGGATCATCAGCATGCCTGCGCCGATATCCCATGGATTGACGCCTTCTTCCCAGAAACCATCGAGGCGACCGGCGGCGACATAAGCAAGGTCGAGTGCGGCAGCGCCCAGGCGGCGGACACCGGCTGTTTCGGCCATAACATTGCGCAGTTCGACCAGATAATGGCCATGATGGCCGCGACCAAGATGCGGGATGCCGGTGCCGATCACCGTATCGACCAGCTTGGTGCGGGCTGCAACGCGCAGACGACGATCATTGAGGAAAGCGCCACCACCGCGTTCGGCAGTGTAAAGCTCGTCCATGGCCGGATTATAGATGACGCCAGCTACGATCTGTCCCTGACGCTCAAGAGCGATGGAGACTGCGAAAACCGGGATACCGTGCAGGAAATTCGTTGTGCCGTCGAGCGGATCGATCAACCAGCGATGCTGTCCGTCCTTGGCTTCCACCTCGCCGGATTCTTCCATCAGGAAGCCGAAATCCGGGCGGGCGCGGCTCAATTCCGTATAGATGATCTGTTCCGCCTTGCGGTCCGCCTGGCTGACATAGTCGCCGGGGCCCTTGAGGGATACCTGAAGATTCTGGACTTCGCCGAAGTCGCGGGCAAGGTTACGGCCAGCTTTCATAGCGGCCTGTACCATAACGTTAAGAAGGGCTGAGCGGGCCATTTCTTTATCCTTTTTGGCAAGATCCCACGGCCATCGAAAAGGCGTGGATATGGGCGTGGATCGTGCAGTTAAACAGATCCTTGAAAATCCGAGGCGCGTGCACGCACACAGGCTTTCGAGGAATTGAGCAATCTGAGAAAGAACAGTCGCGGTACAATCGCGACAAGCTGCGATGCCCGTTGGGGCATCGCAAAAGACGGGCGCTGGATTAAGCGCGGCTGACGTAGGTCAGTTCATTGGTGTCGACGATCACGCGCTCACCGGAAGCGATGAAGGGCGGAACGAGGATACGGATGCCGTTTTCAAGCACGGCGGGCTTGTAGGACGAGGCTGCGGTCTGGCCCTTGACGACTGGATCGGCTTCGGTGATTGCCAGCGTGACCTGATCCGGCAGACGAATGCCGATCGGCTTTTCTTCGTAGAGTTCGACGGTGACCATCATGCCGTCCTGAAGGAAGGCAGCGCGGTCGCCCACGAAATCCTTCTGGAGTTCGAGCTGTTCGTAGGATTCCGTATCCATGAAAATCAGCGCTTCGCCCTGTTCATAGAGGAACGAAAAGTCCTTTTGCTCGAGGCGCACGCGCTCGACGGTTTCAGCGGCACGGAAACGCTCGTTGAGCTTGGTGCCGGTGATGAGGTTCTTCAGTTCGACCTGATTGTAGGCGCCGCCCTTGCCGGGCTTGACGGCGTTGGTCTTGACGGCAACCCAGAGCCCGCCGTCATGTTCGATGACGTTGCCGGGACGGATTTCGTTACCATTGATCTTCATGAGCTTGATCCGGAATGAATTGAAACCAATTGCGGTTCGTCACATGACAGCGAACGGGCAATCGCCCGCTTTGTCGAGAGATTGCGCAGGCGTCTATACTCGAACCGCGATAATCGCGTCTCCAAGACCACAAAACGGCGCTTTGTGCAAGCCTGAGCACGAAAAGAGAATCTTTTGGAGACGTAGAATCGTCAGAATTGCTAGCGAACTCTGAGATCGTTAGCCGTCTCGATAGCCTGTTTGATCTGATCATCGGCCAATCCGTCCATCAGATCGTTGAGGTCGGGAGAACGAAAACCGGCGCGCTGCGCAATGATATACCATGCCGCTGCCTTCACGGAATCGCCATCGGTGCCGATCCCGTCGCGATAAAGCCGGGCAAGCCAGACTTGCGCCATCACCATGCCGCGCCCGGCGGCAATCTGAATCCAGCGGAAGCCCTGTTCATAGTCCTTGTCGCCGCCACGGCCCTCCACCAGCCAGCGCCCAAGATCGAACTGGGCCGTGTCATAACCTTTGCGCGCCGCGCGGATCAGATATGTGCGGGCCTTGTTGTCGTCACGGGCGATCTTTTCGGTGCCATTGGCATAGATCTGGCTCATCGCATATTCGCCGTCGGCAAGCTTTGCCTCCGCCGCTTTCTCGAACCATGGGAAAGCAAGATCGAGGCCGGGTTTGCCTGGATGTTTCACCATCAGCATCTGGCCCCAGTTGAACTGGGCCATGGCATTGCCGCCTTCGGCTGCCTTCTGCATCAGGGCTTCGGCCTTGGCCTGATCCTTCTTGACGTAAGTGCCCTGTAGCAGCAGCGCCGCATAGCGGAACTGCGCCTCGGTGATGCCCTTTTCGGCGGCTTTGCCATACCATTCGGCTGCGAGCTTCTGGTCGGCAGGGATGCCCATGCCGCGCGCATACATTTCGGCAATCAGCGTCTGCGAAGCCGGATCGCCTTTTTCGGCCTGCGGTTTCGCCAGATTGAAGGCGGTCAGATAAAGCCCGCGCTGAAAAGCGCCGAAGGCCTCGTCGGCAGGCTTGTCGCCGAAGCGGCTCAGATCGATGGCGGGCATCGGGTCCGTCGTCGCGGGCTGTGGCAGCATCACCGGCTGCTTCGCGGGCTTGTCGCTTTTCTTGTCCTTGTGAGTACCCTTGGCACTATCGCTCTGGCTTTTCGCAGGCTCGCCTGCAGCGGCAGCCGGCAGGGCAGGCAGCGCGAATGTCAAAGCGGCAGCGAGAAGAAGTTTGCTCTTCGTGGGCATCAACAAGACCTTGGGAATGGAATGCGTTGGCTTAGTTTTCAAAACGCGGCGCGTGTTCATCGAGAAGGCGGTTTGCTTCCGCAACCGCTTTCGCCGGATCTTCCGCCTCGAACACGGCGCGACCGAGCGCCACGAAATCCGCGCCAGTCTCGGCTGCCGGGATGATGCTTTCAAGCGTGTTGCCAGCCTGCGCAATGGAGGGGATTTCGACCATTTGCGCCCACCATTCGGCTAGCGCAAGATTACGCGGATGTGCGTCCGGCTTGTTGTCCGCGCCGATCTTGCCGAAGAAAATATAGTCCGGCTGCAATTCGCCGATTTCCATCGCGCCATGACGGTCGCGCAGATTGCCGGTGCCCACGATCATTTTCGGCGTGTGCTTTTCGATGGCGTCTGCAAGCTCAGCCGCTTTGCCTTCAATATGCACGCCATCGGCGCCGACACGGCCAGCAATGCGCGTATCGTTCAAGATGAGGGCGGCTGCACCCTTTTCCTGGATGATCGGCACTGCCTTTGCGGCGACGGCCTGAAAGGTTGCTTCATCCAGATCGCCGGTGTCGAGAATCACACTTGCGACATCGCCGCCGGAAAGCGCTTCCGTCAAAAGTCTGGCCAAAACCGCGCTATCGGCAGTCGGCGGGGCGACCAGCACGATGCGGCAGCGTTCGGGTTCTGTCTTGGGAGCGGACTTGTTCATGGGGCGAAGCCTAACGAGAAAAACATGATGGAATTCGGGCAAGAGTGAAGTTCTGTTTATCCGAAACGGATGCAGCGCTCTATCTATTTGTTTTGGCGCAAATAGGCGCCTGGCTAATTGTCCTGATGCGTGTATGCGATCCAACGGGCCAAGAGCAAGCGCTGCGCGCGCGTCGTGGCAGCCCTGCCGGAGAAATCCGATAGCCGCTTAGCATTATGTTATCCACTGGAACGAAAGTTGATCGGAACCAACCCCGTTCTGCCGGGATTAATGGGTATATAAGGCCCATCAAACGTCGGGCAATAAACGCCCCGATGAAGCATGTGGCTTTCATCCGATCTCCCATTCGGAGAGCTGCAACTTGAGATATTGGAGAGCGTCGCGGTCCCAAGCGCCGGTGCTTTCCAGCAGAGACAGACAGGCTGGTAAATGACGATTGCGACCGCTAGAGAAGCGATGCCCGCGCCGACCGCGAAGGTGCGCGACACGCGCATTGACGTGTTTCGTGCACTTGCCCTGCTGACCATTTTCATCAACCACGTGCCGGGCACCATCTACGAGCATTTCACGCACAAGAATCTCGGCTTCTCCGATTCTGCGGAAGCCTTTGTGCTGATTTCCGGCATGGCCGTGGCGCTGGCCTATGGCGGCAAGTTCGGCCCCGGTAGCCGCCTTCTGCTGACATTGAAGATGTGGCGTCGTGCGGGTGTGCTTTATACGGCCCACATCATGACGACCATGGCGACGATCGCCATCTTTGCTTCCGCTGCGATTTTCCTGAAGCGCGCCGAGCTGCTCAAGGAAATCAATATCGAGCCGTTGCTCAAGCACCCGGTGGAATCGCTGTTCGGTCTCGTAACGCTGGGCCATCAGCTGGGCTACAACAACATCCTGTCGATGTATGCCGTCATGCTGGTCCTGACGCCGATCCTGCTACTGCTGGCGCGCATCAGCCTGCCCCTGATGCTGGGTGTCTCGGGCGTAGTGTGGTTCCTGTCGGGACTTTATAACGTCGCGCCGATCAATTATCCGACGGAAGGCGTCTGGTTCTTGAATCCGCTTTCCTGGCAGTTCCTGTTTGCCATCGGCATTGCAGGCGTGATGCATGTGCGCCGCGGCGGCCAGTTGCCCAACCATCCGGCGCTGATCGCCCTTGCCGTTGGCTATCTGGTGCTGGCGCTGGCCTGGGTCCGCATTCCGCTTTGGGGGATCGATGCCTCGATGGGCCTGCCGATGGTCATCACCGGTTTCGACAAGACTTTCCTGTCGGGCCCCCGTCTGCTGCACATTCTGGCGATGGCTTATCTCATTGCCGTTGTGCCGACGCTGAACAATATTGCCCGCACCGCGCCGGATAATCCGCTCGCCATCCTCGGCAAGCATTCGCTGCCGGTGTTCATCGCAGGCACGCTGCTTGCCATGGTGGCGCAGGTGATGAAGCTCGTGAACCCGGGTGGTCTGCCTTACGACACGCTGCTGATCGCAACCGGTATCGTGATGCAGTTCGCGCTGGCCTATTATCTGGAGTGGCTGCCGACAATTGGCTGGGGCAAGAACGGTGCGGCTGCCAAATCTGGCAAGCCTGTTGTGCCTGCCGCCGAGCCGGTGAAGATGCAGTCAGGACCGAAGCCGCAGCCAGCGCTGCAGCGCTATTGATAAAAAGCCGCCTTCGGGCGGCTTTTTCTTTCTGCGCGGCCGTCCCGCTGGCATTTTCCACAGGTCCAACTCAAAATTAACCATTCATTAATCTTAAGAGGGTTTAATCATTTACATCCAGTTCGGCTGGATTCTTACCGAGTGGTTTTGCCACTCTGTTTGACGCCTCCCTGTTAAACTCCTGAGAGCCGCCATTGCGGCTCTTTTTTTGTGCCTGCAAGGCTCTAGCCGCCAGCGTTTAAACGCATGAGGGGAACCGGAAACCGGTTCGACCCGTTCTGCTTGCAGGGATAGTTAACTACCCCTTGAAAATGTTAACCGAACGTTAAACATAATCTTGCGCGACCGTGCATGAAGGTGCAGTTTATCGTGGACTTGTTTGTCATGACAGTTCCGTCCGAACGTCCTGCGTGATCGAAAGACGGTTCAGCAATTTTCAGTCGCGTCCATTTTTCGGATGGATGCGGGCAACGGAATGGGCCGCCGATGCAGGCGGTCACGCAAGGTGGCAGAGCAGTGATTAGCGAACAGAGACAGATGCCGAGCAATATGATCAGCCTCGCGGAGCGCATGGTCTTCTCGGATTCGTTCAAGCCGATCTACAGCCAGGGCATGGATATGGTCGAGGAAGCGGCGAGCTATCTCGACGGTGAAGGCCGTGAAGAAGCGCGCAACCTGTCCCGGATTGCTGCAACCCTCTATGCCGCCAGAATCAATGCGCCTCACCACCCGTCTCATGCAGATCGCTTCCTGGCTGCTGCTCCAGCGCGCCGCCCGCAACGGTGAAATGAACCGCCAGCAGGTGTCTGCCGAAAAGGCCAAGGTGCGTCTCGACACGCCATCGGCTGGAGAGGGCGCGCCGGGCTGGAACGAGTTGCCTGCAGCTTTTGCCGAACTCGTGGAGCGCTCGATGCGCTTGCAGGCGCGGGTGCGCCGCATGGACCGAGAAGTCTATGGAGATGTGGTTTCCTTGCAGACCAATCCGCACGACAACCCGGTTTCCGAACAGATTGTGTTGCTGAAGACGGCTTTCGGCGCGTCTTGAGGGACAGCTGATATTTCGGCTTTGACGGCCTGCTAATGGCGTTGTTTTCCGCTTCAGGTGCTCACGTACCTTATGTGCGCTGCGCTCCGGTTCTCAAAGCCCACCATTTTCGGGTCGTCATAACCGAAATCTGCGCTGCCCCGACCGTGCTCTCGGCGCATGTTTCTCTTTTGTTCACTTTTCTGCTGTCAAGTGAATCCGTCTGAGGATAGGGTTCGCTTATGAAAGAAACGATTCGCATTATTGGCATCGATCCGGGCCTGCGCCGCACGGGGTGGGGCATTGTCGAATCGCTTGGCAATTCGCTGCACTTCATCGGCTCGGGCACGGTGACGTCGAATGCCGAGATGGATCTCGCCTCGCGTCTTTGCCAGTTGCATGAGGGGCTTTCCAAGGTCCTGCATGAATTCATGCCGCATGAAGCTGCGGTCGAACATACTTTCGTCAACAAGGATGCGACCGCAACGCTCAAGCTTGGCCAGGCGCGCGGCATCGCGCTGCTGGCACCGGCCCAGGCAGGTCTACCGGTGGCGGAATACGCGCCGAATGCGGTCAAAAAAGCGGTGATCGGCGTCGGTCACGGCGAAAAGCAACAGATTCACATGATGGTCAAAGTACTGATGCCGCGTGCGTCGTTCGATACGAGCGATGCCGCCGATGCGTTGGCTATTGCCATTTGCCATGCCCATCATCGTCAGAGCATTGTAAGCGCCCGCCGGATGCAGGCGTTGTTAGCGGGGTAGAACCGGAATGATCGGCAAGCTTAAGGGCGTGATCGATGAAATTGCCGAGGATCATGCCGTCATCGACGTGCATGGCGTCGGCTATGTGGCGTTTTGTTCGGCGCGCACGCTGGGCAATCTCGGCGGAGCGGGCGAGGCGGCCATTTTGTTCATCGAAACCTATGTCCGCGAGGACATGATCCGCCTTTACGGTTTCGCCAATCAGCTTGAGCGTGAGTGGTTCCGCCTGCTGCAAAATGTGCAGGGCGTCGGCGCCAAGGTGGCTCTGGCCGTGCTTGGCACATTGTCGCCGTCGGAACTCGCCAATGCGATTGCGCTGCGAGACATCGCCATGGTGTCGCGTGCGCCGGGCGTCGGCAAGAAAGTGGCGGAGCGCATCGTCACCGAATTGAAGAACAAGGCCCCGGCTTTCGCTGGTGAGGCGAGCGGCACCATCGGGCTCAAGCAGGAGCTTGGAGCCGGTGCGGCCCCGGCCCCCGTCGCGGATGCCGTGTCGGCGCTTTCCAATCTCGGTTATTCGCGCGATCAGGCGGCGAATGCCGTCGCGGCTGCGCTGAAAGAAGCGGGCGAGGATGCCGATTCGGCAAAGCTCATCCGGCTTGGTTTGAAGGAATTGTCGCGGTGATTAGCTTGTGTCGGCGATATGTTCATGCGAGGAGGAAGGCATGAGCGACCGCAACCCTCTCATCGATGCCGACAAACGCGTGGACGAAGACAATACGCTGCGCCCGCAGACGCTTGACGATTTCGTGGGGCAGGCAACGGCGCGCGCCAATCTCAAGGTCTTCATCGAAGCGGCCAAGGTGCGCGGCGAAGCGCTGGATCATGTGCTGTTCGTCGGACCTCCCGGTCTCGGCAAGACGACGCTGGCGCAGATCATGGCTAAGGAGTTGGGCGTCAATTTCCGCTCCACCTCCGGCCCGGTCATCGCCAAGGCTGGCGACTTGGCGGCTCTGCTGACCAATCTCGAAGAGCGCGACGTGCTCTTCATCGATGAAATTCATCGTCTGAGCCCCGCTGTGGAAGAAATTCTCTATCCGGCGATGGAAGATTTCCAGCTCGATCTGATCATTGGTGAAGGCCCAGCAGCGCGCTCGGTAAAGATCGATCTTGCCAAATTCACGCTGGTTGCGGCGACGACGCGTCTTGGTCTCCTGACCACGCCGTTGCGTGACCGCTTCGGCATTCCGGTACGGCTCAATTTCTATACCGTCGACGAACTCGAATATATCGTGCGCCGTGGCGCGCGCATCATGCAGATGGGCATTTCGCCGGATGGTGCGCTGGAAGTCGCACGCCGCTCGCGAGGCACGCCGCGCATCGCCGGACGCCTGCTGCGCCGTGTGCGCGATTTCGCGCTGGTCGCCGGTAGCGACGTCATCGACCGCAAGATTGCCGATGAAGCGCTGTCGCGGCTTGAAGTGGATAATCGCGGCCTCGACCAGCTCGACCGGCGTTACCTCAATATCATTGCACGCAATTTCGGCGGTGGTCCAGTCGGGATCGAAACCATCGCGGCGGGGCTTTCCGAACCGCGCGATGCGATTGAAGACATTATTGAACCCTATCTCATCCAGCAGGGCTTTCTGCAGCGCACGCCGCGCGGTCGCGTTCTGACGGCGATTGCGTGGCAGCATCTGGGATTGCCTGCGCCCGCCGAAATCATCCAGCAGGCGCAATTCGGCCTCTTCATGGAAGACAATGACTAAGACAACCGGGACTGATCGAAACGACCATGCGGCGCTTGAAGGCGTATCGGGTGCGCTGAAAGACGGGGCGCATCACCTTTATGCGCGCATCTATTATGCCGACACGGATTTTTCAGGTTTTGTCTATCACGGGCGCTATCTGGAATTTTACGAGCGCGGACGCACCGACTTCTTGCGCTTGCAGGACGTGCACCATATCGAGCTTGCCGAAGGTGCGCTTGGTGAAGAAATGGTCTGGGTCGTGCGGCGCATGGAGATCGATTACAAGTCTCCGGCCCGGATGGACGATCTGATCCTGATTGAAACGCGTGTCAGCGAAATACGCGGCGCGCGGGTCATCATGGCGCAGACAATCACCTGCGAAGGGCGCCTGCTTTCGGAAGCGAAAGTGGAAGCGGTGATGATCACCAAGGAAGGCCACCCGCGCCGGATACCGGACGAGTGGCGCGAAGCGTTTACCAAGGGACGCTGATTTTCTGCCGCCCTCCCAAGAATTGAGGGTGCGCCTATCGCGTTTATTTTTAAAGCGCTGGCTTATTTGATGACCGAATTTGGCATCCTGGGCCGTTATTGGTGTAAATGCTAACGCATCTTTAACCATAATCTCCGATTAATCATCCTGACGGAATCGGTTGAAGGGCAGGCGGCAAGCGCAGCGCCTTCCTTTCACCAAAATTAACCGTAACAAGCGCCGTAGGGATTTAAAGTTGTAAATCCGGCATGTGTGCTTTGGGGCGGTTGCGATGCGAATGTCTGCATGTCCTGCCTGGATGTGCGAACAGCGCTTGAAGCAGTTTCGGGAAAAGTGCCGAGCGTTTTTCCTGATCCAACTGCATCGAACAAGACGTAAAGCTGCGCAGATTTGGATCACCCGCATCAATGGGCGATCCGTGACGATTTGCGATGCCGCCCGGTCCCGTGCCGGGCGTTTGGATTCAAAAACAGGATATTTCCAGCAGAAGTACGAAACAGCTCTGCGGATGGAAATGCCTAAAGACAGAGAAGGTTGGGGTCTGCGGTCCGGGTGTCGGACCGGCAAGAACCTCGAAACGGTGGATCGATGGAAAATGTTGCGTTAGCGGCCCCCGCCGCCGATGTTACCCTCTGGGGCCTGTTCATGCAGGCAAACTGGGTGGTCAAGCTGGTCATGCTGGGCTTGCTTGGCGCTTCGGTCTGGACCTGGGCTATCGTCGTGGACAAGGTGATCGCCTATAGCCGCGCACGCCGCGCCATCGACCGCTTCGAACAGGCTTTCTGGTCGGGCCAGTCTCTGGAAGAACTCTATCGCAATCTGGGCGAACGCCGCACCACCGGCATGGCGTCGATCTTCATGGCCGCCATGCGCGAATGGAAGAAATCCTTCGAGAAGGGCGCACGTTCCCCCATCGGCCTTCAGATGCGTATCGACAAGGCGATGGATGTCGCGTTGGCGCGTGAAAGCGAAAAGATGGAATCGCGTCTCGGCTTCCTTGCCACCATCGGTTCCGCGGCGCCGTTTATCGGTCTGTTCGGTACGGTTGTCGGCATCATGACCTCGTTCCAGGCCATCGCGGCCTCCAAGAATACCAGCCTTGCGGTTGTGGCGCCGGGTATCGCCGAAGCCCTTCTCGCGACGGCCATCGGTCTTCTTGCCGCTATCCCGGCCGTTATCGCCTACAACAAGCTCTCGTCCGATGCGGGCAAGATCGGCGGACGACTTGAGGGTTTTGCGGATGAGTTCTCCGCCATACTGTCGCGCCAAATTGATGAGAAGCTGACGCCGCGCAGCTAAGCGCCTTCCAGCGAATACGGCAAATCGAGCTTTCGGGAATTTTGCAATGGGCATGTCGGTCGGAAATGGAATGCAGTCGGGCGGACGCCGCAGGCGCGGTCGCAGACAAGCATTGATGAGTGAAATCAACGTTACGCCGTTCGTCGACGTAATGCTGGTGCTGCTCATCATCTTCATGGTCTCTGCGCCGCTTTTGACGGTTGGCGTGCCGATTGACCTGCCGGATACGCAGGCCAAGGCGATGAACGCCGATACGCAGCCGATCACGGTTTCGGTCAGCAATGAGGGCAAGATCTACTTGCAGGAAACCGAAATTCCGATCGAAGAGGTTGTGCCGAAGCTTCAGGCCATTTCCAAGACGGGGTATGACGAGCGCATTTTCGTGCGCGGTGACAAGGCTGCCGATTACGGCACCGTCATGAAGGTCATGGCCCGCATTTCCGCCGCCGGTTTCAAGAATATCGGCCTTGTGACTCTCCAGGAGCAGGATAGCTGACGCCATCATGAAGGCTGGCCTGACATCTTCTGTAGCGCTCCATACCATCGTCATTGCGCTGGGGCTCTTTTCCTTTTCCTCGCCGAAGGCTTTCGACGTGCAGGATTCGGAATCGTTCCCGGTCGACATCGTGCCGATTGAATCCATCACGCAAATTCAGCAGGGCGAAAAGACGGCACCCATGAAGGAGAAGTCTGCGCCGATCCCGACCACCAAGCCGCAGACCGTTCCCGATGCCCAGAATGTCGGCGATCAGGACGTAGACACCACGACCCCGCCGAAGCCCGATACCAAGGCAAAGCCTATCGAGGCGGCGGAAGAGCCCAAAGCCCAGCCGGAACCGGTGAAAAAGCCGGAACCGAAGCCGGAGCCAAAACCCGAACCAAAGCCGGAAGAAAAGCCGACGCCGGTTCCCGCAACAGAAATGCAGGCCAAGCCTGAACCGAAGCAGGAAGTGAAGCCTGATCCGGTGGCGGAGGCCATCGAAAAGCAGGCCGAAACGCCGGATGCGAACACGCCGAAGCTGCCGGACAATGTTCCCGCGCCGCAGTCCAAGCCGAAGCCGCCCCAGGCGCAGACCGCCAAGACGCCGGATCGCAAGCCGACGGAAGAAAAGAAGCCGACGCAGTCCGCATCGCAGACCTCGCAGTCGAAGAAGGATGCGATTGCCGATGAGGTTGCAGCCCTTCTCAACAAGCAGAAGGCTTCCGGTGGTGGCGCGAAACGTTCGACCGATCAGGCTTCGCTCGGCGGCAAGAAGAATACCGGCGGCTCGAAGCTGAGCCAGAGTGAAATGGATGCGCTGCGCGGTGCGATTTCCAAGTGCTGGAACGTGCCTGCCGGTGTGGCCGATGCGCCGGGGCTGGTTGTGACCGTGAAGATGAAGCTGAACCAGGACGGATCTATTCAGGGCGTCCCGGAAGTGACATCCGGCGGCGGCGGCGACGGCGTTGGTCGCGCGGCGGCGGAAAGCGCCAAGCGCGCGGTTGCACGCTGCGCCCCGTATAATCTGCCCGTCGACAAATATGATTCATGGTCGGAAGTGATCGTCAACTTCGACCCGAGCGAAATGTTCTGATCGGGGTTTCCCGGTCGCCAGACTAAATGAAGCCCAGTAGGGGCAAAGGACAAAAGAGGTCCCAGAAGATATGAAAACCGGCATCATGAAAACAAAGATCCGGACAGTCCTCTCGGCTTTCGCCTGCATGATTGCCGCAAGTCTTGTCTGCACCATGCCAGCGCGCGCCGTGGTGGAAATCAACATCAACAAGGGTGTGATCGAGCCTCTGCCGATCGCCATCACGGATTTCCTGTCCGCGGACCAGCTTGGTCCGAACATCACGTCGGTCATCGCTGCCGATCTTGAGCGGTCCGGCCTATTTGCGCCCATCGACAAGGGTGCCTTCATTGAAAAGATTTCCAATCCCGATGCCGCGCCGCGCTTCGAGGACTGGAAGGTCATCAATGCGCAGGCACTGGTCACCGGTCGCATCACCAAGCAGCCGGATGGCAGGCTAAAGGCTGAATTCCGTCTCTGGGATACGTTTGGCGGTCAGCAGATGATTGGCCAGCAGTTCTTCACCTCGCCGGATAACTGGCGTCGTGTCGCCCATATCATCGCCGACGCCATCTATGAGCGCCTGACGGGTGAAAAGGGCTATTTCGATACGCGCATCGTTTTCGTCGATGAATCCGGCCCGGCCCAGAAGCGCATCAAGCGCCTCGCCATCATGGATCAGGACGGCGCGAATATCCGTTATCTATCCGATGGTCGCGACATGGCGCTGACCCCGCGCTTCTCGCCGAACCGTCAGGAAGTCACCTATATGTCGTTCGCTGGCGGTCAGCCAAAGGTTTACCTGCTGCAGCTCGAAACGGGCCAGCGTGAACTGGTCGGCAATTTCCCAGGCATGACCATCGCGCCGCGCTTCTCGCCGGATGGCCAGAAGGTCGTCATGAGCCTGCTTCAGGACGACGGCAGCGCCAATGTCTACGCAATGGATCTGCGCTCGCGCACCACGACCCGTCTGACCAACAGCCAGGCGATCGATACCAGCGCTTCCTATTCGCCGGATGGTTCTCAGGTTGTGTTCGCATCCGACCGCGGCGGTCGCCCGCAGCTCTATATCGCCGGTGCCGATGGCTCCAATCCGCGCCGCCTGTCGATGGGCGACGGCAGTTATTCCACACCGGTCTGGTCGCCGCGTGGCGATCTCATCGCCTTCACCAAGCAGTCGCAGGGTCAGTTCTCGATTGGCGTGATGAAGACCGACGGTTCGGGCGAACGCCTTCTGACATCGGGCTTCCACAATGAAGGTCCGACCTGGGCACCGAACGGTCGCGTGCTGATGTTCTTCCGCAAGGCGGCAGGCGCGGGCGGTCCAAAACTGTTCACCATCGATCTGACAGGTCGTAACGAACGTCAGATCCAGACGCCGAATTTCGCGTCCGATCCGGCCTGGTCGCCGCTGCTCGAATAGGCTGACGGTCGGAGAATCATAAAAAGATTAAGGCGCGGGATTTTGGTTCCGCGCCTTTTTCATTGGTCCTTATCGAGCGATATGCGATGTTTTTGGCCTACATTTAAGGCGATTGCCATAATCCGCCCCAAAAGCCCTGTTTCTGCCGCATTTTGCCATCAAGGCCTAAAAGCAGAATTGCAGTCGGAAACGCCGGTTGCATTTGGTCTCAAGACAATATTAACCATACTTCTTGAGCCTGCATTAACCTCGATATGATTATTGGTTGGTTACGCAGGAACATCAAATCTTAAGGAGCCTCGGCCCATGCGCCGCATCCAGTCGATTGCACGTAGCCCGATCGCTATTGCCCTATTCATGTCGCTCGCCGTCGCCGGTTGCGCATCCAAGAAGAATCTCCCGAACAATGCCGGTGATCTCGGCCTCGGCGGTGCAGGCGCGGCAACGCCCGGCTCGGCGCAGGACTTCACGGTCAATGTCGGCGACCGCATCTTCTTCGATCTCGACTCGTCGCTGATCCGCGGAGACGCACAGCAGACGCTTTCGAAGCAGGCCCAGTGGCTGCAGCGTTACCCGCAATATTCGATCACCGTCGAAGGTCATGCTGACGAACGCGGCACGCGCGAATACAACCTCGCTCTCGGCCAGCGTCGCGCAGCCGCCACCCGCGACTTCCTCGCTTCGCGTGGCGTGCCGACCAACCGTATGCGCACCATCTCTTATGGTAACGAACGTCCGGTCGCAGTTTGCGATGCCGACTCGTGCTGGTCGCAGAACCGCCGCGCAGTCACCGTTCTCAACGGTGCCGGCAGCTAAAATTTGCAAACGCACAACAGCGTTGCAGGAAAAGCGGCCTTCGGGCCGCTTTTTTTGTTTTCATGCCAATGGATCAGGCGTTTCGACAAACTTTGGCCGAAGTCACGCCTGTCATAGTGAACCGAGATCAGGGAAAGCATCTTTGCTTTTCGCGGATTTGCTCTAAAAGCGGAACTGGCCGTGCGGTATGGCGTGTTCAGCAAGCATTCAGGCGCGGCACTCGATCATCCTGTTCATTGTAAACTCGCAGGGGCAATAGGGAATGAGGACAACAATGAGGAAAGTGACACTGGCAATCGCCATGCTGCCGCTTTTGGCGAGTGCTCCGGTTTTGGCGCAGACTGGCGATCCGGGTGCAAACCAGTATTCGCAGCAGGTGTGCAATCTCGCGCATCAGAACGCGCAATCCTACAGCAAAATCCTGCAGCTCCGCGACAGAATCGTGAAAATCCATCGCGATAACGAAGCCCGTTTTCAGGCGCTCGAAAAGGGCAAAGGCGGCGGACAGAATCGCGTCAGCGTTGGCTCGACCGCTATTCTCGATGACGCCATGCGTGGCGGCGGTGCATCCGCACAGAATGGCGGCTACCAGAGCCCCGGCATGTTACAGGAACTGGTGCGTAACCTGACCGGCAAGATTGAGGATGTGGACGCGCAGATCGCCTTCACCGACAATCAGCTGCAAAAAACGCAGGAAGACAACGAATTCCGGTTCGAGGAACTCGAAAAGAAGAACGGCATCACCTCACCGGCTTCGAGTGTGGCGGGTCAGTCGGCTGCAGCCGCACCGGCCCCGGGCGCCGATCTTTGTGCGCAGGGCGGAGGCGATGCGGTCAGCATGGCCGATACGCTGGGCATGCGCGCTGAGGCCATGAACTTCCAGATCCTCGAAATGCAGGATCAGATGCAGAAAATGCAGGAAGAATATGAGCAGCGCTTCCAGTTTCTTGAAACGGGCAAGCGCGCCGAAACCGGTGAGCGGTTGGGCAATGGCGGCGGTTCCAGCGATGGTAGCGCTCTCGCCAGCAGCGGTGCCGCCGGAAACCCTGATGCCGGGGTTTCCGCAAGTGCCGGTCAGGACGGTTCGATTTCGGACCGGACACCAGCTCTGGATGCACCGCAGACCGCACAATCGGGCGCAGTCGGCGCCGATTCTCTTGCTACTGGTACAACCGGTTCGGGCGCGATGGCGCAGGGCGGCCCCCAGCGCGGCGAGCCGCCGCAGACATTGGGGTCTATCCGGTTCGATTCCAGTGGCAATGTAATCGGCGATTCGTTGAGTGCTACACCACGCCCCGTCGAACAGGGCGGTCTGCCTGCTGGCCAGGGTTCCGCTGGGAATGGCGGCGCGCAGGACGGCACGGCGGTTGCTTCGCTGCCAATGGGCGATAATCCGAACACGCTCTATCAGGCGTCGTATCAGTATCTGATGTCGGGTGACTACAAAGCTGCCGAATCGGGTTTCCGCCAGCATGTGAAGCGCTATCCGGCTGATCCACAGACGGCGGAAGCGCGCTTCTGGCTGGGAGAGTCGTTGTACGGTCAGGGACGTTATCCAGAGGCTGCGACCGTGTTCATCGACACGCAGCGCGACTATCCCGATTCCCGCCGTGCGCCGGAAAACATGTTCAAGCTCGGCATGACGCTTGAGAAAATGGACAATCACGACGTTGCCTGCGCGACTTTCGAGCAGATTCCGCAACGTTATCCCAAAGCGGCTCCCGCCATTTTGAAGCGCGTTGCCGAAGAACGCACACGCGTAAAGTGCTGATTGCGGAGTTGTTTCGTGGGGCTTTCCCCGACTGATATTTTTAAATCTTTTCATCTGGATCAGGCAAAGACTGTTATTGCGGCCGTTTCCGGTGGCAGCGATTCGCTGGCAATGCTGTTCCTGCTTAAGGATTATTTGGCGACACTGGTTCACTGCCCGGCATTGCTGGCGGTGACTGTTGATCATCGCTTGCGTCCCGAATCAGCCGAAGAGGCTGAAAATGTCGGGGTGCTGTGCCGCGAGCATGGTATCGCGCACCGCATTCTGGCATGGGACGATCCCAAGCCGACGCAGGGGCTGGCCGCAGCCGCGCGCAGCGCGCGCTACCGGCTTCTGGTGCAGGCGGCGCATGAAGCGGGCGCGAGTGTGATCGTGACCGGCCATACGCAGGATGACCAGATCGAGACTTTCCTGATGCGCAAGGAGCGCAGCCACCATGCGGAGGCGAGGGGCTTGCCGCCATGGCCGCTCAATCGTGGCTGGAAGGGTCTGTCGAACTGATCCGACCGTTGCTTTCCGTTTCGCGGCAGGCATTGCGGGACGAACTGACAGCGAAAGGTCTCCGCTGGGTTGATGATCCGAGCAATGCCAATCCGGATTACGAGCGCCCGCGTGTTCGCCAGGGCGCTGCTGCTGATGCCGATCCGCAGATTGTTCTGGCGCAAGTGGCTTTGGCCAGCGCGGCGCGCAAGCGCGACAACGCCGCTCTCGTTGCGGCCTTGGCTGATCCCGCGAGTTTGCATGTGGACGCTTGCGACCGGATGGAAATCAACCCGGTTATTTATACCTCCTTGCCCGAAACCGTGCGGCGGCTCTTTTCCGGCCTCGTGGCTTCACTGGCTGGCGGGCGGCGTTTCCTGCCGGGCGACGCCGAGCGGGTGCGTATTGAACGCATCCTGTTGGGCGAACACGAAAGCCAAAAACACGAAAGATTGACCATTTTTGGCGCGTTGATCGAGCGGGGAGCCAAAGGGCAGCCGCATCGCTTTCGCCGCGAGCGGCGCAATTTGCCGTCCGTGCCGTTGCCCGCCGGGGGTAGTTGCATCTGGGATGGGCGCTTCCGCTTTTTCAATACAGGTGACCGCGATTTTGAAATCGCCGCGCCGGGACGACAGGCGCTGATCGATTTTCTGACCGATTCTCCAGTGTCCCTCCCGGAAAATCCTTCAGAAACAAATACGCGATGGCGCGAAGCGCTTCTGGTGCTGCCCGCGGTCTATGTGGATGGAAAGATTGTCTCTCTGCCGTTCCTTCCGGGGCAGAATCTCCCGGCGGAAGTTCGTATGGAGCGGCATTTCGCTTTGTTCGATCATGTGTTGCCGGGATATGATTTTGCACTTGCCCAGGCGATCGAGAAGCGGATTGGCCGTCAAACTTCGCTAAACTCCTAATTTTTATAAACCAGAGTGGGAAGAATCTCCCATGCGGCGTGATACGCGCCTTGGCAACGCCTTCCTTCGATCCTATGTTAGATCGAAACATCGTTCCGCGGTTGCGGAATGGCCGTGGTATCGATTGGACCCGATATGAATCCGAACTATCGCAACTTCGCCCTCTGGGCGATCATTGCTCTTCTTTTGATCGCGCTGTTCAACCTGTTCCAGAGCCCTGGTCAGCGCACGAATTCCCGTGAAGTTTCCTATTCGCAATTTATTGACGACGTATCCAATGGTCGGGTGAAATCGGTCACGATTACCGGCGAGCGCATTACCGGCACCTTTGCCGACAATGGCTCGACGTTCCAGACCTATTCGCCTGGCGATACGGGCCTCGTCGCGCGGCTTGAAAGCAAGGATGTTGCGATCACTGCCCGTCCCGAAAGCGACGGCTCCAGTTCGCTGATTGGCATTCTCCTGTCGTGGCTGCCGATGATCCTGATCCTTGGCGTGTGGATTTTCTTCATGCGCCAGATGCAGGGTGGCTCGCGCGGTGCGATGGGCTTCGGCAAGTCGAAGGCGAAGCTTTTGACCGAAGCGCATGGTCGCGTCACCTTCCAGGATGTGGCTGGCGTCGACGAAGCCAAGCAGGACCTTGAAGAAATCGTCGAATTCCTGCGCGATCCGCAGAAGTTCCAGCGTCTCGGCGGCAAGATTCCGCGCGGCGTGCTGCTCGTTGGCCCTCCCGGAACCGGTAAGACCCTTCTGGCGCGCTCGGTTGCGGGCGAAGCCAATGTGCCGTTCTTCACCATTTCCGGTTCGGATTTCGTTGAAATGTTCGTCGGTGTTGGCGCAAGCCGCGTCCGCGACATGTTCGAACAGGCCAAGAAGAATGCGCCTTGCATCATCTTCATCGACGAAATCGACGCTGTCGGTCGTCATCGTGGCGCCGGTCTCGGCGGCGGTAATGACGAACGCGAACAGACCCTCAACCAGTTGCTGGTCGAGATGGACGGTTTCGAAGCCAACGAGATCGATCATTCTGATTGCCGCGACCAACCGTCCGGACGTTCTTGACCCGGCATTGCTGCGTCCGGGCCGTTTCGACCGTCAGGTCGTGGTGCCGAACCCGGATATCGTCGGCCGCGAACAGATCCTCAAGGTGCACGTGCGCAACGTGCCGCTTGCACCCAATGTCGATCTCAAGGTCGTCGCACGCGGTACGCCGGGCTTCTCCGGCGCGGATCTGATGAACCTCGTCAACGAAGCCGCCCTGATGGCAGCGCGCCGCAACAAGCGTCTCGTCACCATGCAGGAATTCGAAGACGCCAAGGACAAGATCATGATGGGTGCGGAACGCCGCTCCGCCATGACGCCGGAAGAAAAGGCCAACACGGCCTATCACGAGGCAGGTCACGCCATCGTGGCGCTCAACGTGCCTGCCGCTGATCCGGTCCATAAGGCGACCATCATTCCGCGCGGTCGTGCGCTGGGCATGGTCATGCAGCTTCCGGAAGGCGACCGTTATTCGGCCACTTATACCTGGATGGTGTCGCGTCTTGCCATCATGATGGGCGGTCGCGTGGCAGAAGAGCTGAAATTCGGCAAGGAAAATATCACGTCTGGTGCTTCCTCCGATATTCAGCAGGCAACCAAGCTCGCCCGGTCCATGGTCACCCAGTGGGGTTACTCCGACAAGCTCGGTCGTGTGGCTTACGGTGACAATCAGGAAGAAGTCTTCCTCGGTCACTCGGTCTCGCGCACGCAGAATATTTCGGAAGAAACCGCGCAGATCATCGATGCCGAAGTGCGTCGCCTCATCGACGAAGCCTATGCCGAAGCGACCCGCATCCTGACCAAGAAAAAGAAGGACTGGATCGCGCTCGCCGAGGGTCTTCTGGAATATGAAACGCTGTCGGGCGATGAAATCAAGGAACTGATCGCGGGCAACAAGCCGTCGCGCGATCAGGGCAATGATACGCCGTCGCGCGGTTCCGGTGTTCCGAAGGCGGGTAGCCCGCGCAAGCGCAAGAGCAGCGGCGAACCGGGTAATGAACCCGGCATGGAGCCGCAGCCGCAATAAGTTGCTTATGGCAAACAGACAAAGAAAGCCGGGTTTCGCCCGGCTTTTTTTTTGATTATATATCCAGGACAGCTGCCAAGCCCTGCAAAGGCTCGGTTAACGATTTCGGTGCATCATCTTTTGAGGGATACGCCTTTAGCGACCGGCATCGCTTTGGACGCTGCCAAAGACGAAATTGCATAGAACAGGCATTTTAGGATATTAACCCAGAAATTCGCTGTCAGAGTTGCGGGCCTGCGCGACTATTGCGCTCCGTTTGAAAGGAGCGGCATATATCGACGGCGCCGGGATGGCGAAGTGGCTCAACGCAAGGCTAAACATATGACACGGAAATACTTCGGAACTGATGGCATTCGCGGACAGGCGAACAGTTTCCCCATGACGCCAGATGTGGCCATGAAGGTCGGCATGGCGGTGGGCCATATTTTCCGCCGTTCAGGTCAGGTTTCGCGGGTGGTGATCGGCAAGGATACGCGCCGTTCGGGCTATATGCTGGAAAACGCGCTGGTTGCCGGTTTCACTGCGGCGGGCATGGATGTGTTCCTGCTGGGGCCGATCCCGACACCGGCTGTCGCCATGCTCTGCCGTTCGCTGCGCGCAGATATCGGCGTGATGATTTCGGCTTCGCACAATCCCTATTACGACAACGGCATCAAGCTGTTCGGTCCCGATGGCTTCAAGCTGTCAGACGAGATTGAGCTTCAGATCGAAAAGCTGATCGAGGGCGATCTGTCGTCGCTGCTGGCAAGCCATGGGGCCATCGGCAAGGCCAAGCGCGTCGACGGCGACATCTATCGCTATATCGAATTTGCCAAGCGCACCATGCCGCGCAACATCGCGCTCAACGGCCTGCGTGTGGTGATCGATTGCGCCAACGGTGCTGGCTATAAGGTGGCTCCGGCAGCGCTCTGGGAGCTTGGCGCGGAAGTCATCACTATCAATGACGAGCCGAACGGCATCAATATTAACGAGGATTGCGGTTCGACCCATCCGATCGGCCTGATGAAGAAGGTGCAGGAACTGCGCGCCGATGTCGGCATTGCGCTGGATGGCGACGCGGATCGCGTGCTGCTCGTCGATGAAACCGGATCGGTAATCGACGGTGACCAGCTGATGGCGGTGATTGCCGGATCATGGGCCAATAGCGACCGGCTGACCGGCGGCGGCATTGTCGCGACCATCATGTCCAATCTCGGACTGGAGCGTTTCCTGACCGATCACAATCTGACGCTCGCCCGCACCAAGGTGGGCGACCGCTATGTGGTCGAGCATATGCGCGAACATGGCTTCAATGTGGGTGGCGAACAGTCCGGCCACATCGTCCTGTCGGATTTCGCGACGACCGGGGACGGACTGATCTCCGCCTTGCAGATATTGGCTGTCATGCAGGAAGCGGAAAAGCCGCTCAGCGACATCTGCCGCAAGTTTGAACCCGTGCCGCAATTGCTCAAGAATGTGCGCACTGCCGGTGGCAAGCCGCTGGAAAATAAGAATGTAAAACACGCCATCGATGAAGCGCGCGAGCGTCTTGGCGTGCAGGGCCGCCTCGTGATCCGCCCATCGGGAACCGAACCACTGATCCGCGTGATGGCCGAAGGCGATGATCGCGTTCTGGTTGAGAAAGTGGTCAACGATATTGTCGATGTCATCTCGTCGGTGGGCAACGCGGCTTAACTTAATAATAAAAATTTGAATGATTGAAACGGCGCGTCTCTACGCGCCGTTTTTATTTTAGCTGCGTCTAAGATTTATTAAAAAGGATCGTTAAAAAACAAGGTTAAGTTGTAATTAACCTTTCAAAATTATGTTCCCTACAGAAAGCGAGGATGACGCTCTGGCGTCATGATATTTCAATGGGGCAGATGATGAACGGTCTTGTGAAAACTCTTTTCGGCGGCTTGGCTGCATCTGTCGCCATGATGGCTACGGGCGCTTTGGCGGCCGATATGATCGAACCGCCGGTGGTTCCGGAAGTTGTTGTAGCGCCGCCTGCCGTTGGCGGCTGGTATCTGCGCGGCGATCTCGGCTATTCCAAGCCGAAATTCAAGGATGCGGATTACTCAACGATCGACAATTGCGATTGCGGTCCGTCGACATTCGGCAGCAACACGCTTTATGGCGACTTGAAAGGCTCTTTCCTGATCGGCGGCGGCGTCGGCTACCAGCTGACGGATTACTTCCGTACCGATCTGACGATCGATTACATGACCCGCGCAAAGTTCGAGGGCAATACATTCGGTGAAGCCTGCAACGGCGATCTGAATTGCGCTTCCGATGAACGCGCCCATTTCTCGGCGCTGTCGATCCTGGCTAATGCCTATGTCGATCTCGGCAACTTCAGCGGCTTCACGCCTTATGTCGGCGCCGGTATCGGTGGAACGCGCGTCAGATGGAGCGATCTGGACGATGTGCGCTATGGCGGCTCCATGGAAGGCACGGCCAACTGGCGCTTCACCTACGCCCTCATGGCCGGTGCTTCGGTTGATCTGACGCAGAACCTCAAGCTCGATGCCGGTTATCGCTATCGCCATATCAATGGCGGTAAGATGTTTGAAGGCAACCAGTATATTGGCGACGGTTACGACAAGGGCATGGACATTCATGACTTCCGTGTCGGCCTGCGCTACATGTTCGGCGGAACGAATGCGCCTTATGCTCCACAGCAGGTTTCGACCATTGTGGACGGCCCGGTCTACAAGTAAGCGAACACAGAGATATCTGATTGTTGAGGGCCCGGGAAACCGGGCCTTTTTCTTTGCGGCTTCGCTTGAATGACCCCCCAATTTTTATCGGGCGTTAACCATAGGTGTTCATAATTGAGATAATTCTTATGAGCGGGGTTCTCATCATGTTTGCGAAGTGGCGTGCTCTCGATCTGTCGGCCATTGTTCTGGCGGGTTTCAGCGTTGTATCCGTTGCCTCGGCGGCCGATCTCGATGCCGTCGGCTATGAGCCAATTGTCGAAGCGCAGCCGGTTGAAGTCGGCTCCGGCTGGTATTTGCGCGGCGATCTCGGTTACAATATCTCTTCCAAAACCGGCCTTTCGGCCCGCGATCAGTTCGGGAACAGCATTTCCGAAAGCTTCGATCTGGATAAGAATTTCGTGCCTTCGGTCGGTATAGGTTATCAGTTCACTGATTATCTGCGCGCCGATGTGACGGGCAGCTATTCCAAGCAGGATATGGAAGACTTCCCCGCCGAAGCGCGTATCTGGGACATGATGGCCAACGCCTATGTGGACCTCGGCAATTTCGCTGGCTTCACGCCTTATCTCGGCGGGGGACTTGGCTTCGCCAATGTGCGCTATACATTCGATACTGGCGTTGGCGATCTGAAGTCCGACGATGACTATCGGTTCGCCTGGGCGCTGATGGCTGGTGTCGGCATCGATGTTGCCTCGAACATCAAGCTCGATCTCGGCTATCGTTACGGCGTCATCAGCAGCGGTGATGTCGTCAGTGGCAACGGCATCACAATCAGCGATCAGGATATCAAGTCGCATCAGTTGCGCGCCGGTATCCGTTTCACGACCTGGTAGTCAGTGCGATTGAAAGCAGACTGGAAACAGGGCCCTTGCGGGCCCTTTTTTGTTGCGACCACACTGTTCTACGAATTTTGATATCGTGCGGCAGTTAAGAGCAAAATATTCCTGAAAAGCCCCGTTGTGGAAAAATGCGCTTTCCGCTATTCCCATCAGTGGGCCACGTCTCCCCACCGAGACGCGTGCTATCTGAGAGGATAGAAACAACATGACGACGATTGCGAAGCCGGTAGTTCGCCCGGCTAACCCTAATTTTTCATCCGGTCCCTGTGCAAAACGTCCCGGCTGGTCGCTCGACGCGCTGGTCGATGCCGCTCTTGGCCGTTCGCATCGCGCGAAAATCGGCAAGACCAAGCTGAAGGACGCCATCGACCTTACCCGCGAAATCCTGCAGGTGCCTGCCGATTACCGTATCGGCATCGTTCCGGCATCCGATACCGGCGCTGTGGAAATGGCGCTGTGGTCCATGCTCGGCGCGCGTGGCGTCGATATGGTCGCGTGGGAAAGCTTCGGCGCGGGCTGGGTTACGGATGTGACCAAGCAGCTCAAGCTCGAAGATGTGCGCACTTTTGTGGCGCCTTACGGCGAGATTGTCGATTTTTCGCAGGTCGATTTCGACCGCGATGTCGTCTTCACCTGGAACGGCACAACGTCGGGCGCGCGCGTACCGAACGCCGATTTCATCCCGGCCGATCGCAAGGGTCTGACCTTCTGTGATGCCACCTCTGCGGCTTTCGCGCAGCGTCTGGATTTCGCGAAGCTCGACGTCGTGACCTTCTCCTGGCAGAAGGTTCTGGGCGGCGAGGGCGCACATGGCATGCTGATCCTCAGCCCCCGCGCCGTGGAACGTCTGGAAAGCTACAAGCCTGCATGGCCGCTGCCCAAGATTTTCCGCATGACTTCCGGCGGCAAGCTGATCGAAGGCATCTTCGTCGGCGAAACCATCAACACGCCGTCCATGCTCTGCGTGGAAGACTATCTCGACGCGCTTAACTGGGCGAAGTCGATTGGCGGCCTTGATGGTCTGGTCGGACGAGCCGACAGCAATTTTGCCGTTCTGGATGCTTTCGTGGCCAAAACGCCATGGATCGCCAATCTGGCCGCGAAGCCGGAAAACCGTTCCAACACCTCCGTTTGCCTGACCATCGTCGATCCGGAAGTGACCGCACTTTCTGCCGAAGCTCAGGCTGCTTTCGCCAAGGGCATGGTTACGGCGCTGGAAAAGGAAGGCGTCGCCTATGACATCGGCGCTTATCGCGATGCGCCTTCGGGCCTGCGTATCTGGGCCGGTGCGACGGTTGAGACGTCAGATCTGGAAGCACTGACCCATTGGCTCGACTGGGCTTTTGAAGCGCAGAAAGCTGCACTCAAGGCTGCTGCCTGAGGCGCGTTCCTGTTAAGCCGTGGCCATTCGTTGGGCCACGGCCCGCATTCCCAAAATATTTGCAGCATTTCGCATGAGCCCAATGCGGTGCCTATCTGCAAGCTCACGGTTTGAAATGCTTGGTCAGGAATTGTTTGAAGGAGGCCCCAATGGCACCTCGCGTTCTCGTATCCGATAAGCTTTCGCCCACTGCCGTCCAGATTTTCAAGGATCGCGGTGTTGAAGTCGATTACTTGCCCGATCTCGGCAAGGATAAGGAAAAGCTCCTCGAAGTTATCGGCCAGTATGATGGTCTGGCAATTCGTTCGGCCACTAAGGTCACGGAAAAGCTGATCGCCGCTGCTAAAAATCTCAAGGTTGTCGGTCGCGCCGGTATCGGCGTGGACAATGTTGATATCCCGGCTGCTTCGCGTCGCGGTATCATCGTGATGAATACGCCTTTCGGCAATTCGATCACCACAGCGGAACATGCCATTGCGCTGATGTTCGCCGTGGCGCGTCAGTTGCCGGAAGCCGACACTTCCACCCGCGCCGGCAAGTGGGAAAAGAACCGCTTCATGGGCGTGGAAATCACCGGCAAGACGCTCGGTGTCGTCGGTTGCGGCAATATCGGTTCGATTGTCGCCACGCGCGGCATTGGCCTCAAGATGCATGTGGTGGCTTTCGATCCGTTCCTGTCCGAAGCCCGTGCGCAGGAACTGGGCGTTGAGAAAGTGGAACTGGACGAGCTGCTTGCCCGCGCCGATTTCATCACGCTGCACACGCCACTCACCGACAAGACCCGCAATCTCATCAATGCGGAAAGCCTTGCCAAAACCAAGCCGGGCGTCCGTATCATCAATTGCGCGCGCGGTGGTCTGATCGTTGAAAAGGACCTCATTGCCGCATTGAAGTCCGGTCACGTGGCCGGTGCCGGTATCGATGTTTACGAAACCGAGCCCGCGACGGAGAATGAGCTTTTCACCCTGCCGAATGTCGTCTGCACGCCGCATCTGGGGGCTTCGACCTCGGAAGCGCAGGAAAATGTCGCGCTTCAGGTGGCCGAACAAATGTCGGACTATCTCACCAAGGGTGCGGTTTCCAACGCCATCAACATGCCGTCGATCACGGCGGAAGAAGCGCCGCGCCTACGGCCTTTCGTCAAGCTGGCGGAAGTTCTCGGTGCTTTTGTCGGTCAGGTGACGGATGAACCGATCGAGGAAGTGGAAGTGCTGTTCGACGGTTCCACCTCCGCCATGAACACCCGCGCTTTGCTGAGTGCGGCTCTGGCCGGTCTCATTCGCCCGCAGGTCGCCGATGTCAACATGGTTTCGGCGCCGATCATGGTGAAGGAGCGCGGCATCATCGTTTCGGAAGTGAAGCGCGACAAGTCCGGCATTTTCGACGGCTATATCAAGCTGACCGTCCGCACGACGCTGCGCGAGCGCTCCATCGCCGGAACCTGCTTCTCGGATGGCAAGCCGCGCTTTATCCAGATCAAGGGAATCAACCTCGATGCCGAGGTCGGTCCGCACATGCTCTACGTCACCAACAAGGACGTTCCGGGCATGATCGGCCTGCTCGGCACGATCTGCGGCAAGCACAATATCAATATCGCAAATTTCTCGCTTGGACGCGATCATCCCGGTGGCGACGCCATTGCCATGCTCTATGTGGATGAACAGATTCCGCAGGCAGCACTTGACGAACTGATAGCTCAGGAGGCAATCAGAGCGGCAACACCGCTTGAGTTCAACGTCGGAGAAGTTTGAAAACATGACTGAAGAGATGGCACAGCCGGAATGGCGGCGCATGCACGAGCAGGATATCGAGCGCGTGACTGTGGTAGCCAATGTGGTCCATCTCGACTTTTTTCGAGGATGAAGCGGTCTTCCGGGACCGCTTCAAGCTCTATCCGGCGGGTTGTTTCGTCTATGCCCGTGACAATGACATTCTGGGTTATGGCATCAGCCATCCCTGGAAACTCGATACGGTGCCCGCGCTGAATTCGGTTCTCGGCGAACTGCCGGAAGACACCAGCACCTACTATATCCACGATATTGCGCTTTTGCCCGCCGCCCGCTCCGCCGGTGCCGCCACGCGCGTGCTGGAACTGATGGCCGCCCAGGCCGAAACAGACGGCTTTTTCACCATGTCATTGGTGGCCGTGAATAACTCCGAAGGTTTCTGGGAAAAGAAGGGCTTCGTCTCCCGCGACCTGCCAGCACTGGAAGAAAAGCTGAAAAGCTACTCTGATGATGCCGTCTATATGGTTCGCGCAGGCTAGCTCGCAGATATTCCGCTTCTGACGGTCTGCAAATGGCGTGATTTTTCGCTTCCGGTGCTCATGTACCCAAAAGTACATTCCGCTCCGGTTCTCCAATCCCACCATTTTCGCCTCGTCATAAACGGAATCTCAAGCGACCTAAGCGCCTCTTCTGTCCACCGTGCTCGCAAAAATCGTGATTTTTTTTGCACGAAAGAGTCGCGCAAGCGGGATTCAGTCTGTATAGAGACGAGGGATCAGCACCCCGTGAACCTTTCGGGGAAGCTTGCGATCCTTGGGTTGTTAAAGGCCAATAGTTAGTTTTACGCATTTCCGAACGCAAAACCGCTTCACACTTTTGCTGGAAATGCTTCATGCCGACCGAGGAGTTTTCTTAAATGGCAAATGTGGTTGTCGTCGGGTCGCAATGGGGCGACGAGGGCAAGGGTAAGATCGTGGACTGGCTGTCCGAACGCGCCGATGTCATCGTGCGCTATCAGGGCGGTCACAATGCCGGTCATACGCTTGTTATCGATGGCGTCAGCTACAAGCTTTCGCTGCTGCCATCGGGGCTGGTGCGCGGCAAGCTCAGCGTCATCGGCAACGGCGTCGTCGTCGATCCGCACCATTTCGTCTCTGAAGTCGCGAAGCTGCGCGCACAGGGCATCGAGATTTCTCCCGACGTTCTGCGCATTGCCGAAAACGCGCCGCTCATTCTGTCGATCCACCGCGACCTCGACGCCATGCGCGAAGGCTCCAATTCGGGTCTCAAGATCGGCACCACCAAGCGCGGTATCGGCCCTGCCTACGAAGACAAGGTCGGCCGTCGCGCCATCCGTGTCATCGATCTGGCCGAACCGGAAACGCTGGAGCCCAAGGTCGAGCGCCTGCTGTCGCACCACAATCTGCTGCGTCGCGGTATGGGCCTTGAGGAAATCGCCGTTGAGACGATCCTCAAGGAACTGACCTCGGTTGCCGATGAAATCCTGCCTTATATCGATCAGGTGTGGCGTGTGCTCGACGAGCGTCGCAAGGCTGGTGACCGTATCCTGTTCGAAGGTGCGCAGGGCGCTCTGCTCGACAACGACCACGGCACCTATCCGTTCGTGACCTCGTCGAACACCGTTGCCGGTCAGGCTGCTGCCGGTTCGGGCCTTGGCCCGACGGCTATCGGCTATGTGCTGGGCATCACCAAGGCTTACACGACCCGCGTTGGCGAAGGTCCGTTCCCGACGGAACTCCACGACGAAATCGGCGAATTCCTTGGCACCAAGGGCCATGAATTCGGCGTGGTGACAGGCCGCAAGCGCCGCTGCGGTTGGTTCGATGCCGTGATCGTGCGTCAGACGGTTCGCACTTCCGGCATTACCGGCATCGCGCTGACCAAGCTCGACGTTCTTGACGGTCTGGACGAAATCAAGATCTGCGTTGCCTACGAACTCGACGGCAAGCGCATCGACTATCTGCCGTCCTCGATGGGCGCGCAGGCTCGCGTCAAGCCGATCTATGAAACGCTGCCGGGCTGGTCGGAAACGACCGCAGGCGCCCGTTCCTGGAACGATCTTCCGGCGCAGGCCGTCAAATATGTTCGCCATATCGAAGAACTGATCGGCGCTCCGGTGGCCATGCTGTCCACCAGCCCGGAACGCGAGGACACCATCCTCGTCACCGATCCTTTCCAGGATTGATCATTTCAAGGTGGCGTATTGATCAACCCGAAGCAGTTTTGCATAAACTGCTTCGGGTTTTCAGTTTTTGAGCATTGCAGTGGTGTCCGGTGGTTCAGATTGGCCAGAAAATGCCCGAAGCTTCGTCAAATCTGCCGCTATTTCGCCTCATCGTTTTGAAAAGCTTCGCTTAATTACTGCCAGACACTTTGCTTTCCCTTGATTATTGTGATTATTGGGACATTTAATTGCATCCAGTGCTTGTGGTATCTGAACGGGCGATAAACCGGGTAAGACGGAATGGCGGATTTTGTAGCTGTACTGAAAAAGACGATCGATGCGCAGGCGGACAAATCGCCTGAATTACGCCAGCGCGTTTACGCGAAGGCGCGCGCGACGATCGAGCAGAAGCTTGTGACGGCAAATGCCTCGCAGGCTGTGGCGGTACGCCAGCGCAATATTCTTGAAGATGCGATTGCCGAAGTCGAAGCCTTTTATGCGCCGCCGGCGGCTGCGGCGGCACCCGATCCGGTCAATGATGCGCTCGAAGATTTTCTGCAGGAAGCGGATCAGGGCGTAAGCGCCACACGCGCTCACCATGACGACGATGACGACGCCGCTTTTTCTGCCGCACCAGCTGCGGAGCGTCACGACCATGTGTCGGAACCGGACGAAGATGCGTCGTTCAGCGCGGATCGCAGCGGCGACTGGAAGATCGACCGCGCCAAGGAAAAGGCGCAGGCGCGCCGCAGCGAATATATCGAGCGCAGCGCCGTCAAGGAAAAGCGCTCCTATAAGGGGCTGATTGCCGGTCTCGTCGCTCTGCTCGTTCTGGGCGGCGCGGGTTACGGCGTCTGGACCAACAAAGACAAGATTCAGGAACTCGCATCGAGCCTCGGTCGCAACGATGCGCCGTCCACGCCTGCCAGCGGCGACGCGGGCACGACGACGCCGCCTCCCGCCGAGAACCACACGGCAGATCAACAAACCACGCTACCGCCGGAACATCAGGCTCAACCACCGGCTGGCGAGCAGAAGCTCACCCAGCGTTTGATGCCGGATGGCAGCGAAACCGATGAAGGTCCCGCTGGCGGCGCGCCGGGTCTCGGCGAAGGCAAATCCACGGCAGCATCAACGCCGTCTGGCTCGCAGGCGACACCGGGCGAGCAGCCACCGGCCTCGCAGCAGGCTGTGGCCGTCGGTCAGCAGGCGCTGCTTTATGAAGAGCGTGGCGGCACCGAATCCGGTTCTGTGGAAAAGGGCAATGTCGTCTGGTCGGTCATTCAGGAAAGTCCGGGTGACGGTCAGCCGGAAGAACCGGCGGTCCGTGGCACGGTGACGATGCCGACGAGCAATCTTCAGCTGAAAATGACGATCCGCAAGAATACGGATCAGTCCATCCCCGCCAGCCATTTGATCGAGATGGTGTTCACCGTTCCCGATGGCTTCACCGGCGGCGTGATCGACAATGTTCAGCGCATCACCTTCAAGGATACAGAGCAGGCAGCGGGTAACCCGCTGATCGCGGTTCCGTCCAAGATTGCGGATAATTTCTTCATCATCTGGCTCAACGATGCCCGCACGGCACAGGATACCAACCTGTCGCTGATGCGCCGTCTGCAATGGATCGATATTCCGGTTTCCTATCGTAACGGTCGCCGTGCGCTGATCAGCCTTGAAAAGGGCGTTCCGGGCGAGAAAGCCTTCACCGACGTTCTGGGCGCTAACTAAAGCACCGTTATTGCAATGAAAAAAGGCCGCGCGAGCGGCTCTTTTGTTTGCAGAAATCTCTGCGTTATTTCTTGTTCTTTTCCGTGAAAGCCCTGATGGCTGCGGCAACTTCATTCTGTGCTGTTTCAGCGGTATCAAAGCCACCCAGTTCCACGACCTTGCGGCCTTCCGGCAGCTGCTTGTAGACGCGGAAGAAGGCTTCCAGACGCTGCTGCTCAATCTTCGGCAGGTCGGCGACTTCCTTGATGTTGTCGTAGGTCGGATCGATATCGGAAGCCGGAACGGCGACGATCTTGTCGTCCTTTTCGCCGCCATCGATCATCTTCAACACGCCGATCGGGCGAACCTTGATGATGGCGCCCGGTACGATCGGCTCGCGCGTGTAGACAAGCGCATCGAGCGGATCGCCGTCGCCGGCCAGCGTGCTGGTGATCGAGCCATAATTGGCCGGATAGATGACCGGCATCGACTGGTAGCGGTCAACGACGATATGACCGGTCTTGTCGTCTATTTCGTATTTGGTGAAGCTGCCCTGTGGAATTTCGATGGCCGTGAAGAATTCCTTCCCATCCTGTTCCTTCTGCGGATAGTCGAGATAGGAAACATAGTCGGAAGCAGATGCGGCAGTAGCAGCGGTCAGCGCAAGAGCTGCGGCGAGCAGGAGCTTTTTCATGGGATGTCCTTTAGGCATCGGTGAAACACGCTTTGTGCCTAAAGGCCTACCATTGCAGTTATTTGAAGCTTTTATTGCGGTTGGATGACGGTTCCGCGAGAAAGCGTCTGCGATATTCCGCCGGGCTGATGCCGATCTTCTGTCGGAAATGGTGGCGCAGCGTGTAGGCGCTGCCAAAGCCCACGGAAGCGGCGATATCGTCCACACTGGCCGGGGTCTGGCAGAGCAGTTGCTTGGCGGTCGTCACCCGTTCGGCAACCAGCCATTCGCCGGGCGTGGTCGCGGTCGCTTCCGCAAAACGCCGCAGAAAAGTGCGGGCGCTCATGCGGCTCTCGCTGGCCATTCGTTCGATGGTCCATTCAGAGCCGAGATTGCTTCTGATCCGATCGAGGAGGGGGCTGATTTCGGCGCCTTCGCGTTTGGCGACCGGCCTTTCGAGAAACTGCGCCTGTCCGCCGGTGCGGTGCGCTGGCATGACCAGACGGCGGGCGACGGAATTGGCCGCCACCGGACCAAAGTCCTGCCGCACGATTTCGATCAGCAAGTCTATTCCCGCAGCACTACCCGCAGAGGTCAAAATACGATCATGCTCCCGATAGAGCGATGCGTCATCGACCGCAATGTCAGGGTGTCTGGCGCGCAGGGCCTCCGCATAGCGCCAATGGGTCGTGGCCTCACCTCCATCAAGCAGACCTGTCGCTGCCAGAACAAATGCGCCGGAACAGATCGAAGCCAGCCGTGCGCCGCGCCGGTGCGCGCGCCGCAGTCTTTGGCAGATCGCTTCGGGCACGGGAATATCGGCGCCTTTCCAGCCCGGCACGATGATGATGTCAGCCTCATCGATCAGTTCCGGCCCATGGTCCGGGGTGATGACGAAACCGCCATGCGCGCGCAATGGGCCATCCTCAATCGGGCAGCTGGCAAAGCGATACCAGTCCGGCCCCATTTCCGGGCGGGGCAGACCGAAGATTTCTGCCACGATGCCGAATTCGAACGTGCAGAGTCCATCGTAAAGAAGGGCGACGACCAGCGGGCCGGCGGTTTGGGGCGTCTGTTTTGTCATGATCTTTACGTATATTGTCAATCTCGCCAATTGCAAGCGCGATGATGTTCAGGCGAAAAGAATGGCGAACATCACAACAGGAGATCGCCATGACCATTGCGTTGAAGACCCCGGCCAAATCCGCCGTGACAGCCATTGAAGCCGCGCCAAGTGCTTTGGCGCGCGACCATTTTGCAGCGCAATTCGCTTTCGAGACGGATTGCTGGGATGTGCATGATGCGCTTTCGAAGGGGGCCGATTTTGTGCTTCTCGATGTGCGCAGCCCAAGCCAGTTTGCAAAAGGGCATGTGCCGGGCGCGATCAATCTGCCGCACGGCAAGATCATCGGCTCGAAAATGGCAAAATGGCCGGAAGAGACAGTGTTTGTCACATATTGCGCGGGGCCGCATTGCAATGGTGCGGCGCGTGGCGCCTTGCGGCTCGCCGATCTCGGCAGGCCGGTCAAGCTCATGGCTGGCGGGATAACCGGCTGGATCGATGAGGGTTTTGAGCTGGAAACCGGGGAGGCGGCAGAATAGCCGTGCCCATAAACAAATCTGCCGCAGGGCGCTTCACGCATCCTGCGGCAGAAAAAAGTGCTTAAGGTTTAAGCCCTTACGCGTGCGCTTCCTCGACGTGGTTCAGCGCCTTTTGCTGCTTGAATGCGGCAGCCTTGACGGCAGCCTGCACCTTTTCAAAGGCGCGCACTTCGATCTGGCGCACGCGCTCGCGGCTGATACCGAACTCGCTGGACAGGTCTTCCAGCGTCATCGGATCGTCGGAAAGACGGCGGGCTTCGAAGATACGACGCTCGCGATCATTCAGCGTGTCCATGGCCTGTTCAAGCATCGAGCGGCGGTTTTCCAGCTCGTCCTGTTCGATCAGAACCTGTTCCTGGCTGTTGCTGTCATCGACCAGCCAGTCCTGCCATTCGCCGGATTCACCTTCGCTTGCACGCAGCGGCGCATTGAGCGAGGCGTCACCCGACAGACGGCGGTTCATGGAAACCACTTCGTCCTCACTGACATTCAACTTGGTCGCGATCTGCTTGACCTGATCCGGACGGAGATCGCCATCGTCGAGCGCCTGAATCTTGCTCTTCATCTTGCGCAGATTGAAGAACAGACGCTTCTGGTTGGCGGTCGTGCCCATCTTCACAAGGCTCCACGAACGCAGGATATATTCCTGGATCGAAGCCTTGATCCACCACATGGCATAGGTCGCAAGACGGAACCCGCGTTCCGGCTCGAAACGCTTGACGGCCTGCATCAGGCCGACATTGCCTTCGGAAATGACTTCGCCGATCGGCAGGCCATAACCGCGATAGCCCATGGCAATCTTCGCCACGAGACGCAGATGGCTCGTCACCAGCTTGTGAGCGGCTTTCGGATCCGTATGTTCATGATAACGCTTGGCCAGCATATATTCTTCCTGCGGCTCAAGCATCGGAAAACGGCGGATTTCTTCCAGATAACGGGTAAGGCCACCGTCACCGGACGTAATGCTCGGGAGATTCATTTGGGCCATAGAGCACCCTCCTTTATAATTTCAGGTTCCCATTTGGCGAACCTGTCGCGGGGGGCTGCCTCCTGCACTTCCCTCACGCGAGCCTCCATATATAGGCATGATTTTGGCGAAAACACGATCCTTTAACTCATGAAACAATCTGTCACTGCAATGTGAACGCTGATCTGCGTGAAAAGTTGCAGAAAGCGTTTGTAAAGCACAGCGGATCGGACTGTTCCCGATGATCCAGGCGCAGTTTTCGAAGTAACTGCACCCGGAACGACAATGGTTCGGTCCTACCCATGCGCTTCAAAAGCTATGTTTACATGCGACGCGAGGCAGGGGAGAACCGGAAGACCTGACAGTATTATATGGAGTGCGCGCGGAAATTTTCCAGTAGGTGCTCCATATCTTCGGGCACGGGCGCTTCAAAACGCATCAAGTCATCGGTTGCGGGATGCGTGAAGGCCAGAAGCCAGGCGTGGAGCGCCTGTCTGTGAAAGCCGTTTACAGCTTCCTTCAGCGGTTCCGGCAGCTTGTTCGCTTTGGTTTTATAGGCGCTGCCATAATCCATGTCGCCGACCAGCGGATGACCGATATGGGCCATATGCACGCGGATCTGGTGTGTGCGACCGGTTTCAAGACGGCATTCCACCAGAGACGCCAAAGCTGTGGCATCCTCGCGGGGGCCGAATTTTTCCACCGTCGCATAATGGGTGACAGCGTGGCGCGCATCTTCGCGCTCCTCATTCAACACGGCCTGCTTCGTGCGGTCGCGATGCGAGCGCCCGAGATGCGCATCGATGACGCCTTGCGGGCGCTCGGTCATGCCCCAGACGAGGGCGAGATAAGCGCGCTCCAGATCGCCAGTGCGGCCATGATCTGCAAATTGTTCGCTCAAATGCCGGTGCGAACGGTCGTTCTTGGCCACCACCATGACGCCGCTCGTATCCTTGTCGAGACGATGAACAATGCCCGGACGGCGGATTCCGCCTATGCCGGACAAGCTATCGCCACAATGATATATAAGGGCATTGACAAGCGTTCCCGTCCAGTTGCCGTTGCCAGGGTGAACGACAAGGCCAGCAGGCTTGTTGATCACGATGAGATCATCGTCCTCGTAAAGAATATCGAGGGGAATGTTCTCGCCTTGCGGTTCGGCAGGTTCAGGCTCGGGCAGCACGATGGCAATCTTCATGCCTTCGCGTAGCTTCTGCTTGGTTTCACGAGCAGGTTCGCCGTCGATGGTCACATGACCGTCGGCAATCAGGGACTGAACGCGACTGCGGGAGAGTTCCGGCCCTAATGCTGCGGCCAGCCACTGGTCCAATCTTTTGCCCGCAGCATCAGTGTCGGCAATTAGTTCTTTCAATTGTCTCTTCCCTTCGTTATCACGCGCCACGGGTGCATGAACCGGAGTCATTTAATGCAGGATCCACACTATCCGCGATACCAGAATCAGCAGGATTCAGGATATCAGGACTATCAGCAGGGCTATTATCAGGACGAACAACCGTCCGAGCCTGTGCTTGATCCGGCAATGGAACGTGTGCGCCGCAAGATGATCCGGCTTCTGGCCGTTTCCATCGGCGTTATGCTGATCGGTCTTATGGCCGTGCTCGCCGCTGTTGTCTACAAGATCAATCGCGCGCCCGAAACCCCTGCCACGCAGGAAGCCCGTTCGGATATTCCGGGCCAGACCGCAGCGCAGCCTGTAAAACCGGAACCGCCGAAGCTGATCGAGTCGCAGATCAACCTCGTGCCCGGCACCCGCCTTCTGTCGCAAAGCCTGTCCGGCAATCAGCTTTCTCTCGAAACGCTGCTGCCCGATGGCGGTACCGAACTCATCATCTATGATTATCGCGAATCCCGCGTGGTCGGGCGCATCAAACTCGGCAGCGTCGAGTAAGATCGGGCTGTCTATCAATGCAAAAAGGGCGGCTGGAGCCGCCTTTTTTATATTCCCGGATTGCGCTTTTCTGTAAGGGCGATTATATCAGCCAGCAATAGACCCTATGCGCCCATCGTCTAGCGGTCAGGACGGCGCCCTCTCACGGCGCAAACAGGGGTTCGATTCCCCTTGGGCGTACCATTGATTTCCAGCACATTTTTTCGATGGCTCATAAACCGTGGTTATCCCTTGCCGCGCAGTTCTTCGACAACCAGCAATAGGACGGCTGGTAACCATCACGAAAAACGCCGTCAGCCCAACATTGAACCAGTCCATGGAAGCCCCCCCAACACCCATTCGGCCCCCCGAACCGTCCGCCCTATTTAAATTGAACGTCGAGATGTTGATTCAGTTAGTGGTTTTTACAGAGAGAACCAGTGGAGATATTGGCTAAAGCGCTTTTGAATAGACGAAAAACCCCGCCTGTGGCGGGGTAAAAGAGCAGAGGGGAATAGAACAGATGCTTTTAATTATTCCGGGCACCCCTTGTTGGGTTGAAGCTCAACACCCCTTTCACCAACGACCAAACACATTTTGGTATGCGATATACAATGTCCTGGTAATGAACTGCCTGGGCAAACGACGCCTAGTTCCTGAGCAGTAGCGTTGGAAATCAAGGTGCCTATAAGCACAGCTACGCTTAATGAGAATTGAAGAGTTGCTTTCATCTTTAAATCAACCTACAAGTTTTTATTTTAATATTATAATTTTGAAATTATATTCTTAACAATGCAAATTGCAATCGCAATAGGTTTTCCGCCAAAAACCTTTGGCAATAAATATGGCGCTTGAGAGCCTCATTTAAATCGCTGGGGAGATTGCCTCATTCCAGTTGCGAAAATTTGCAACTGGCGGCGGGAGGGTGCATAATCAGCTTATGAGCGAACGTTACAAAAAGCCCGATTACGAACAAGGAATTGCGACAGGCCGGGGTGCGCATCACGCGCCCGCGCCGCATCATCCTGAATATTCTGACTGAAACGGAAGATCATCCGGATGCTTTGGAGATTTTTCGCAGGGCGGTCGAGATCGACAGCAGCATTTCGCTTTCGACCGTTTACCGCACCATGAAGCTTTTGGAAGAGCGCGGTGCCATCCATCGTCATGCCTTTGCGGGCGGCCCGTCGCGGTTCGAACAGGCAAGCGGCGCCCATCACGACCATATCATCGATATGGATTCCGGCGAGGTCGTTGAATTCCGCTCCGACAAGATCGAAAAATTGCAGGAAGAAATCGCCCGCTCGCTCGGCTATGAGATCGTTCATCACCGTCTCGAACTTTATTGCAAAAAAATAAAATCCTGACGGAACCAAATTCCAGGGCCTGCGTTTTTGGTCCATGAAGCCCGTGACCCCGCCCCCCAACACGGTCTTCACAGTTCGCCCCAACTCCCCCAACAAGGGTGGACGGCGTGAACGCCGCGCAGACGGTTAACCGTTGTGCCAGCAGGCGTTTCGCTCTTTTTTAATAAGCCGTCATGGTTCGTCCATGACGGCTTTTATTTGGGCCGGAGTGTTGTCTGGAAATCAGGAATCGAACTGTTCGTCCGGTATGGTCAGCGAATAGACAGCGCCGGTGCCATCGATGCGGTATTGCGCCTGGCCGTTGACCGAGGCGGGGACTATGCGCTGAAGCACAGCGCTGCCGAAACGGGGATCGTGCTGATAGACCTCCGGCATGGCCGGATTGGTTTCTTCCCAGCGGAAGACCAGCTTTTCGCCTTCGTTTTCGGTGCGGACGACTTCTGCCGAAATCGCCACACGGCCATAAGGGATCGAAAGGCCACCGAATGAGGTCGCATTGACCACCAGCTCATGCAGCGCCAAACCGACATGCAAGGCGGCGCCCGGGAATAGATAGGGGTTGTCTCCTTCGAGACTGAGTCGCTCATCGGTGACGTCGATATATTTTTCCACCTGAGAATGGACAAGGTCGCGGAAAAGCGCGCCGCGCCAGTTGGAATCAGTCACCAGATCCTGTGAATAGGACAGCGACTGGATACGTCCGCGGAATTTCAGGAGAAAATCATCGATCGTGTCGGTGAAGCGCGCTGTCTGGCTGGCGATGCTCTGCACGATGGCCAGCATGTTCTTCGACCGGTGACTGACTTCGCGCAAAAGCGTTTTTAATACCTGCTCGCGGCGTTTCAGCTCGCTGATTTCCAGTGCTGTCGTCACCAGTCCGAGGAGATTGCCGCTGGTATCGCGGTCGCAATCGATATGCAGTTCGACCCAATGGAGCTTGTTGCCGTCCATGATGGAAAGTTCGACATTCTGCGCCGTCATGGTTTGAAGCGCCGTCTCTTTGGCCGATTTCAGCTTGGCGAGCGATGTGGAAACGATGAAATCCTCGTCGGTGCCGCCGGCTTTCCAGTTATTTTGCCAGTAGACGGGTAGATTTTCCCCCCCAGGCATAGGTCAGATCGGGACGCTGATAGAGCACGCAGACATTGCTGTTACGGACTGCCCGAAGGAGCGCGCGCAGACGGGCTGCATCCGGTTCGGCTTCGCGTAATGGCAGGTCTGATGCGCTCATTATAGTCTCGATAACGGTCGATTGGGCCGGATGGCGTGCGCTGACTGAAGGTCGGGACGGTGGACCCTATTTTTCTCCAGAAAGCAAACCGCCGCGCAATCTCGCGCGACGGTATGTTGTTGTTCATATCGGTAGGGCCGGTTTACGGCCAAAAACAGACCAGTTCTGAACTGGGTTTTTCTCCGCTCTATCAGGCCTTGCGGATCGCCGAGGCTATCAGCGAAATGACCAGCAAGGCTAGGAACACGAAGAACAGAATTTGGGCGATACCCGCCGATGCTCCGGCAATGCCGCCAAAGCCCAGCGCACCGGCGACAAGAGCCACGACGAGAAATACGAGCGCGTAGTAAAGCATATCCGATCTCCTCTTTTGTATATGAGGAATAAACTACTTTGCTATGCATTCGGTTCCTGCCAGCGCTTAAAAATGAGTTATTCAGGGTTGAGAGCGGGGCTTTCTCAGGTTGCAAAGCGGGAATGCACGCCGCTCCGGGAAGAGGGTTTCCCTTTCCCGGAGGCGATTACAACCGCCAAACTTGGCTGTAGCGGGCCGAACTCAGGCCGCGACTTGAGAAGCCTCTTCGAAAAACAGCGCCTGACTGATCAGGGCTTTCACCATGTCGGGATTGAACGGCTTGGTCACGAGGAAGGTCGGCTCGGGGCGTTCGCCGGTCAGCAGGCGTTCTGGAAAGGCCGTGATGAAGATGACAGGGATTGTGTCGTCTTTCAGGATTTCATTCACGGCGTCGATGCCCGAGCTGCCATCGGCAAGCTGGATATCAGCCAGAACCATCCGCGGCTTCTCTTTTTCATAGAGTGCGAGGGCCTCATCCTTGGTGCGGGCGATGCCGACGACCTCATGTCCGAGGCTTTCGACCATCTGCTCGATATCCATGGCGATCAGCGGTTCGTCTTCGATGATCATCAGGCGGGTTGCGACCTGACGCGAGATTTCCGTCGATGCGGCGGAAAGGAGACGCCCCAGTTCGCCATCGTCGACATTGAGAACCTCGGCGGCTTCCTTGTCGCTGAAGCCTTCGACGGCCACCAGCAAGAAGGCCTGACGGGGCAGCGGCGCAATATGCGCCAGATTGCGGTTTGCCCGCTGTTCCCAGCCGATCTCCGAAGATTGTTCCGGCACCCGGATCGATGCGGTCTTGTAGAGGTCGCAGAACAGGCGATAGACGCCGATGCGGTCCGACGATGTATCCGGGAAAATGCTCAGATCGGCGATCAGAGCTTCTAGCACGGCCGCCACGTAAGCATCGCCGGATGTCTGAGAACCGGTGAGGGCACGCGAAAAACGGCGAAGATAGGGAAGATGCGGCGCGATACGCGTCGATAACGTCATGGTAATGGAACTCCTCATCTGCCGCTTTGTTTTACATTCGCATGAATCCGGTTTGAACAATCGGCTCGAACCAGCTTTTGGCCAAGCGCGATCATCCGCAATCGGGCGCGGCATTACGGATGGAAACGATGCGACTTGAAAAAAGTTCCGAACTGACGGCATAATTTCTGGAACTTTTTTGGGGCTGGTGCATTCCCCGTCCAACAGAAGCTTTGTAACAAACAGGACAGGGCTCATCGCCTAGAACGATACAATATGACAGATAAAGATAACCTTCATACGAATGGCGTCGCGGCGTCGCGGCGCGTCCCGAAGGACATATTAGGACCCAATTGTGAAGTCGGATTGAAACTCAAGGCGTTATACGCCTCGATTCAAGATGAGACGATCCCGGACCGTTTTCTCGATCTTCTCGAAAAACTCGATCAGGCTGAACAGGAGAGTATGCGTGGACAGAGCACCCGTTCCGTCGGTTGATGGAAATGCCCCTCAGGAGGGCCCGCAAGGCGCGCAGTTCAAGCGAGAGCTGCTGGCGTCGCTGCCAAGCTTACGCGCATTTGCCGTGTCACTTATCGGCCAGCATGACAAGGCAGACGATTTGGTACAGGACACCATCATGAAGGCCTGGGCCAAGCAGGAAACCTTCGAGATGGGCACCAATATGAAGGCCTGGCTTTTCACCATCCTGCGCAATGAATTCTACACTCAGATGCGCAAGCGTGGGCGTGAGGTGCAGGATACGGATGGCCTGTTCAGCGAACAGCTCGCCGTGCATCCTTCGCAATATGGTATGCTGGATCTGCAGGATTTTCGCTCGGCGCTCGAGCAATTGCCCGACGATCAGCGCGAAGCGATCATTTTGATCGGCGCTTCCGGCTTTGCTTATGAAGAAGCGGCAGAGATTTGCGGCTGTGCGGTCGGTACGATCAAGAGCCGTGTCAGCCGTGCGCGGACCCGGCTTCAGGAAATCCTGAAGATCGAAGGCGAGGGCGATTACGGCCCCGATGCCGATTCGTCCCGCGTCACCTTGAGAAGTTTTGCATGAGGCTTCATGCCGCCGGATTCTTTGATCCGGCGGCATTCACCACAAGCTTAAGCAGTTTGTGTGCCATTTTGGCTTAAATGATCCGGTGCCGTCGCCCGGCGGCATTTATTTTCGCTGGTCATGACAGTTTTTTGCCCCAGAGACTTGAAGGTTAGCCGCCACTGATATTTGCTATCAGAAGTGGGTGTTCAATTTGTATTGGGGCGCGTTTTGCCATCAGTCTTGTTGCAGAAACTGCTTCAGTCTTCACCGAAACCGATTGCGGTTATCGTCTCGCTCGGACTTGTGCTTCTTTCTGCCGTGATGACGCTGTTTCTGTCCTCGAGCGTTACGCATCAGATTGTCGATATTTCCCGCAATTATGCCTTGCGCCAGCAGGTGGACAAGGTTGCCCGGCTTGCCAACAATATCGAGATGAGCCGTCGCGGCTATCTTCTGACGCTCGACGAGGCGCATCTCGATCTCTATCGCAATTCGATCCTCTCTGTTGAGCAGACATTGACCGATCTGGAGGCCCTGTCGGTCCCCAATCCGTTGCAGGATACGCGGGTAAAGCAGATTCGCGCTCTGATCGAGCGAGAAGAAGCGGATGTGCGCCAAACGGTGGAGCTTGCATCGTCGGGCAATGTCGCAGCAGCGATGCAGCGGGTGCGCAGCGACGAAGGCAAGGCGTTGATGGACCAGCTGTCCACCACCGTGTCGGACTTTATCGATGTGGAAGAAAAGCAGCTTGCCGAACGGAACGAGCGCATCAACCGGATGCGCTACTGGATGACGGCCACCTCCATCGTGGCGCTGGCTTCGGCGGCGATGCTGGGCTTACTGCTTTTCAGCCGCGTGCAGCGTTATGCGCGCACCATGTTCGAAGGGCAGTCGGCGCTGCGCTCTGAAAACGAGTTTCTTGAACAGCGGGTGCGCGAACGCACAGCCGAGCTGGAGGAGGAGCGCCGCATTGCGGAGCGTGAGCGTTATCGCGTCGAGCTTCTGCTACAGGACACCAATCACCGTATCGGTAATTCTCTGGCGACCGTCTCCTCCCTGCTGGGTTTGCAGATGCGACAGGCGCGTAGCGAGGATGCGCGTGCTGCCCTTTCGGCGGCGCGCGACCGGGTGCAGACGGTTTCGACAGCCCATCGGCGTTTGCGGCTGGGCGAAGACATGGAAACCGCCCGCGTCGACGAGTTTCTGACCACGGTTATCAACGATATCCGCAATGCCATCGGTCAGGACCGCCAGATCGAGATCGTGACGAATTTCGAGCAACTCGACCTGAAAGCCCGGGATGTGACGACCATTGGCATCATTGTCGGCGAACTTGTGACCAACGCCATCAAACATGCTTTCAAGGGGCGACCAGGCGGACAGATTTCCGTCAGTTTTCAGGCGGATGCCGATGGTGTGCCCGTTCTGGCGGTGGAAGATGATGGCGTCGGTTGGGGGACGGAAGGCGCGAAGCCGGGCGACAAGAACGGACTTGGCACGCTGGTGGTGGAACAGCTTTGCATGCAGTTCGGCGAAAAGCCGGTCTATGGTGAAGCCGTGGATCGCGCTGGCACACGCGTTTCTGTGCGCCTTGCATCGCTGGTCGATAGCACCGACGCGGCTGCGCAGTAAAGCGAAGCGCCTCCCGATGACCCATGAAAAAACACCGGAACAGGTTCCGGTGTTTTTATTTTTATAGGGCTTTTGTCAGGCTTTGGGCGGTCGCTTCTTCTTGTCTGAGAGGAGCGAAACCAGAGCAATGCCTGCAAGCGGCAGGGCGGCTGCCAGTATCGGCCGCTTGAGGATTGATGGGATCGTCGCAAGAGCGGCTGTCGCCATCATTGCCGATTTGTCGGCTGCGATCCGCTCTTTGCGCTTTTTCGCCTCTGCTGCGGCCTGTATCTTCAGCACAGCGAGAACGAGCAGCGCAAGTATCAGCGAAATGGCGGCAAGAATCAGTGCCGCAAGCGGACCGCCATAGGTCTGCGCCAAAGCCAGAAAGGCCGCGACACAGAGAAACGTGACCGTGATGATGCCGAAAATGCCAATCGCCACGCCGTAAATCGCTGCGCGTCGCGTTTGGCTGACGGTGAATCTCACTTCTTCGCCAGCCAGAGCGGACAGGATAGGGACCAGAGCTTTAAGCATGGGACGCCTCAGCGGCGGGAAAGAAGGGCGAGCAGATAGCCGATGCCAAGCGCGGTAGCGAGCGATGTAATCGGACGTTCACGAACGGTTGCCGTCAACTGCGCTTCGAGGTCCTGCGCCTTTCCGCACAATTCATCAACAACATCGCCGCCTTGCAGATAGGCGCTCTGATAGGTTTCCTTCGCGGTGCGCTTGGCGTCGCGGACGGTCTGGTTGCCGAGATTGGCGAGCGTCGCGGCGATGGCTGCGATGTCCTCCTTCAACTGCTCGACCTGCGCCTGCAAGTCTTCCGTGGTCGAATCGGTCAACGCTTCCTCGATCTTTTCTTCGATCTTGTTCGTCTTCGCGGATGCACGCGCCATATCTGGCCTCCTGTCATAACGGATTATCGTTGTAACAACGCTTTTCGTCACCAATGGTTGCACGCATTAGCCAATTGCAGCAACGCTGCGCGTCACTTCTCGTGCGTCATGGTAAACGGGCAGAGCCGTCGCAGGTGCTGGTCAGAACAAGGCGTGGTCAGACCATGTCAGACGAGGAACAGATAGGCTGCGCCTGCAATCATCAGGAAGGCAAGGCCGACATGGGCCGGTTTCAGCGCGCGCTGCGGAGCTGGCAGCGGATCATCATTGCCCGCCATGGCGGTTCTTGCCGCATGTTCGAGTGCCTGAATGTCTTTGTGCATCATGTGCATGCTCCTCCTGCCGGACCGCACGCTCCAATATTGTTGATCAGGGAGACGAACACATCCGACATGGTTATCAGGTCTGATTTGTCCGCATTATGCAACAGCTATTTATAAGGGGTTTGACAGGCCCCACCTCCCACAAAAGCTGGCAGAAAAAGGCAGTTACAACAAAACATGACTTGCATCATCATATTATTGGGGGTTAAAAAGGGTTCAACAAGCAGCGCTGCGGCGTGCGTGATGGGTCGTCCTTGGCGCCCGAGTTGAACAATCAAAAGGCGATCAAGATGACTGGTTTCTGTCGGAAAGGCTTCATGGCTGCGGCGATGGGCATTGTCTTGCTGGGCGTTGGTCCGGCATTGGCTCAAGAGGCGACACAGCCCAATCCTTCAACTGCGCCCGCAGCCACTCAACCAGCCACCCAGCCTGCGCCGGCAGCGCCTGCCCCTTCGGCCCCGCAAGCCGAGCCACAGCCCGTAATCGCTGGCCAGCCTGCCGCTGAAGAGCGCGATGCCAGCCTTCCGCATGATCTGTCGCCCTGGGGCATGTTCATGGCTGCCGACTGGATCGTGAAGGCGGTGATGATCGGTCTCGGTCTTGCCTCGCTCGCAACATGGACCATCTGGGTCGCCAAGTCGCTCGAATTGGCTGGCGCTCGCCGCCGGGCTAACAAGGCGCTGAAGACCATCGGTCATTCCGCCACGCTTTCCGAAGCCGTCCGCGCGCTTGACGGCGTCAAGGGTCCGGGCGCCATCATGGTGCGCGCCGCAGAAGACGAGGTTCGTCTCTCCAGCCCCGCACTGGCGCGGGCTGGCGGCGAGGGCCTGAAGGAACGCGTTTCGTCGCGCCTGTCCCGCATTGAAGCCAAGGCTGGCCGTCGCCTGTCCAAGGGCACCGGCATTCTCGCCACCATCGGCTCGATTGGACCATTTGTCGGTCTGTTCGGCACCGTCTGGGGCATCATGAATTCCTTCATCAACATCAGCGAAGCGCAGACGACCAATCTGGCCGTGGTAGCTCCGGGTATCGCCGAAGCGCTGCTCGCCACGGCCATCGGGCTTGTCGCCGCTATTCCGGCGGTTGTGATCTATAACGTCTTTGCCCGTGCGATCACCGGCTACCGTTCGCTTCTGGCCGATGCATCGGCAGGCGTTGAACGTCTGGTCAGCCGCGATCTGGATTTCAGGGCAGCTGGCGTGCGTGAAGGCACGCTGCACGCAGCGGAGTAGGCATCATGGCGAGTAAAGTTCGCGAAGGCGGTGGTGACGATCTCGAACTCAATCACGAGATCAACGTAACGCCCTTCATCGACGTGATGCTGGTTCTGCTCATTATCTTCATGGTGGCAGCGCCGCTTGCGACCGTGGACGTGAAGGTTGATCTGCCAGCATCGACCGCTGCCGCCGCGCCGCGTCCCGACAAGCCGCTTTATGTGACGCTGAAGGAAGATCTGAGCGTCAGCGTTGGCAATGATGTCGTGGCGCGCGAGCGTCTGGGGGCGGCACTGGATGGTCTTTCGGAGAAGAACAAGGAAACGCGCGTTTTCCTGCGCGCCGACAAAACCGTCCCTTATGAAGAGCTGATGCGCATCATGAATTCGCTGCGTGAAGCGGGCTATCTCAAGATCGCGCTGGTCGGCCTCGAAACCGTTGGCGCGGCTGCTCCCGCTGCTTCTGCGTCCCCAGCACCGGCGCCTGCTGCGCCCGGAGCGGCACAATGAACGCACTTCCGCCCGATCATCCTCCCGTGAAGGTGGCTTCTGCCGACGCCCATCATCATTCCTTCTGGCATGATGCGGGACGCTGGATCGGCGCGGGAATTCTTGTGCTGACTGTGCATGCGGCTGGTGCTTATGCAATCCACCAGATGCGGGAAGAAGAGCAGCCGTATGGCGCTGAGGTTGCGGCTATGGTAGTCGAGCTTGCGCCGGAGCCGATGGCTCCGATGGAAGAGCAGGTTGCTGATGAGGCACAGCCGGAAACGGCGGAAGCGCCGCAGGAAGTCGAGCCTGAGCCGGTCGTTCAGCCGGAACCGCAACCTGAAGAGCCAACGCCGCCAGAGCCCGAGCAGGTAACACCACCGGAACCCGAGCCGCAACCTGAGCCGGAAGTTCAGGAGAAGCCGGAAGAGATTATTCCGGATGTGGTCGAGGCTGAAAAGCCGGAAGTGGCCGTACCCATGCCGGTTGAAAAGCCGGAACCAAAGCCCGAGCCGAAGCCAGAACCCAAGAAGGTTGAAAAGCCGAAGCCTGAAAAGCCCAAGCCGCAAAAGGTTGAGAAGCCGAAGCCCAAGAAGGCGGAAAAGGCACCTGAGACCCGTCAGGCCAGTGCGCCGCGCATGGATGCCGATAACGGCCCGAAGGCGGCTGCAAACCGCCGTGGTCAGAATAACGCGTCGGCCGGTGTCAATTCGGACAAATGGAAAGCGAAGCTTTTTTCTCACCTGAATCGCAATACCCGGTACTTGCAGCGCAAAATGCGCAACGCCCGGGGTCTTGTGACGGTGACATTCGTTGTCGATCCTACCGGTACTGTCTTGTCGGCCCGTGTGGCCGGGTCGTCGGGTGACCCTGCGGTTGATCAGCTTGCACTTGAAGCGGTGCGTCGTGCGTCACCCGTACCCGCTCCGCCGCCAGCGCTCGCCGAGCCGCGCAAATCGATCAGCGTGCCGTTGATGTTCAAGTAAGTTCTCGAGCGTGTATTCGAAAAAAAGCCGGTCTGGAGGAACCAGACCGGCTTTTTGCTGTGTCCTATTCGGACGACAGCGCGACGGCTGGAAGTAGGCGCGACGCCTTGCGGGCAGGCAGAAAGCCGAAGACTAGCCCTGTTGCGAAGGCGCAGGCGAAAGCCAGCAGAACCGGTCCGATGCTGTAACCGACCGAAAGTCCGGCCCAACCGGCGATGGCGGCGGCCCCAAGGCCGATGACCACGCCGAAAGCGCCGCCAATGGCCGAGACAGTGAGCGCTTCCGTGATGAATTGCAGGAGGATATCCCGCCGCCTTGCGCCGGTGGCCATGCGCACGCCGATTTCGCGTGTGCGCTCCGTCACGCTGACCAGCATGATATTCATGACTCCGATACCGCCGACCAGAAGCGAGATGGCGGCAACTGAACCGAGAAACAGCGTCATGGTGCTGCCCATGGCCGCCGCATCGTCGCGAATCGACGACATATTGGTGATCATCGTGTCACGCTGCTTGTGGCGCTCGTCGAGCAGGCCCTGAATCTGCTCCTGTGTCGTGTTGATGAGGTCCGCATCCATCACCTGCACGGTGATGGTGCGCACATATTTCTGGCCGAACAGGCGCAGATTGCCGGTCGAAAGCGGAACGATGACCACATCATCCTGATCCGTACCGCCGAAGCCAGCCCCTTTCGGCGCAAGCGTTCCGATGACCTGAAACGGGATTTTCTGGATCAGAATATATTGGCCGATCGGATTGCTGCCATCCGGAAACAGCGTCTTGACCACGGTGGCTCCGAGCACGGCAACCGGCGCATAGGAGGTTATATCGTTCTGCGTGATGAAATCGCCCGTCGCGAGCTTCCAGGATTTGGCCTCCGAAAAAGCCGGAACCGTGCCGTTGGCCTGTGACTGGTAATCGACATTGCCGCGCCTGAGCGTGACTGTGCCTGTCACTTCCGGCACGGCGGATTTGATGTTCGGCAGTTCGAGGATCGCGTCCGCATCGGCTGGCACAAGCGTTGCGATACTGCCCGAGCCGCGAAAACCCGTCATGGACGGGCGCACCAGCACCAGGTCGGTGCCCATGGCGTTGATGCGGTCGAGGATCGAATTTTGCGCGCCGGTGCCGATGGCGAGCATCGTCACCACCGAACTGACGCCGATGATTATGCCGAGAAGCGTCAGTACCGTGCGGAAAATATTGGCCCGCAAGGCGCGCATGGCCATTTTTACGGCTTCCGAAATATCGGCAATGCGCGCGGCATGTCCATCGCCCGCCCGCTGCAAGCGCTGCGGCGCCTGCCGGTCTGGAATGCCCCGCTTGGTCGTATCGGACAGGATTTCGCCATCCTTGATCTCGATCAGCCGGTCTGCGCGCTCCGCCACTTCGCGGGCGTGGGTGATGACGATGATGGTGTGGCCCTGCTGATGCATGTTGCGCAGCAGTTCCATCACATCCTCGCCGCTCTGGCTGTCGAGCGCGCCCGTTGGCTCGTCCGCGAGAATGATGCGTCCGCCATTCATCAAAGCGCGCGCGATGGAAACGCGCTGCTGCTGACCGCCCGACAGCTGGTTGGGACGATGGTCGATACGGTCTCCGAGCTTCAGCGAGTTCAACAGTTCGGCTGCCCGCTCGTGACGCTCGGCAGCGGGCATGCCTGCATAGATCGCCGGAACCTCGACATTTTCCTGCGCGGTCGATGTCGAGATCAGATTGTAGTTCTGAAAGACGAAGCCGAATGTGCGGCGGCGCAGGGCGGCCAGCGCATCGGCATCGAGGGTGGAAACATCCTCACCATCGAGCCGATATTGCCCGCCAGTCGGGCTGTCGAGGCAGCCCAGAATATTCATGAGGGTGGATTTGCCTGAACCCGAAGCACCCATGATGGCGACGAACTCGCCCGCACGGATGTCGAGGCTGATGCCATGCAGAACCTCAACGGCGAGGTCGCCATTGTGATACGTCTTGCTGATCTCTTCAAGCCGGATGAGGGGCGCGTCTTGCATGGGGGACGTCCTCAGAAGAAGGGCATGCCGCCGGGGCGACGACCGCCACGTGCATTGGCATTTCCAGCGGACGAAGTTCCCGAAGCGCTGGTGACGACGACCTTGTCGCCTTCCTCCAGTCCGCTTTTGATTTCGGCCTGCACGCGGTTGCGCACGCCGACTTCGACCGTGCGCTCGGCGATAGCGCCATTTGCGTCAACGACCCTGACGATGATCTGTGGTTTTCCGCGATGCTGGCCCTCACGCGGGCTGCCGCCATTGCGGGTGCCGTTGCGCTGTCCTTGCGGGCGTTCGGCTTGCTGACCTCCCGCCTCACCGGAAGGATCGCGGCGTTTGAAGCTCAGCGCAGAGGTTGGAACGAGCAGCACATCCTTGGCCGAATCGATCACGAAATAGACCTGCGCGCTCATATTGATCATGAGCTCGCCGGTCGGGTTCGGCACATCGAACAGCGCATAATAAAGCACGACGTTATTTTCGGTGGCAGGTGTCGGCTTGATCTGGCGCAGCGTGCCCGTGAAACGTTTTTCCGGCTGGCCGAGCAGGGTGAAATAAACCTCCATGCCGGGCTTCAGTTTGGCGATATCCGCTTCGGAAACCTGCGCTTCGACCGTCATGACCTTGAGGTCGGCGACCGTCACGACGGTCGGCGCGGTTTGCGATGCGTTCAGCGTCTCGCCTTCCTTGGCGGATTGATCGACGACGGTGCCCGCCATGGGGCTGTTGATCTTGGTATAGCCGAGATCGACCGTGTCGCTCGCCAATTGCGACTGCTGCTGGCGGATTTGCGCGCCAAGCGCCTTCACATCTGCATCGGCCATGGCGAGATCGGCTTCGGCCTGATCGACTGTCGATTGAGAAACGCCGCGCGTGGCAAGCAGGGACTTCTGCCGCGTTGCGTTGAGCTTCTTGAGCGTCAGTTGCGCTTCCTTGCTGAGAAGCTGGGCTTTCAAATTGTCGAGCTGCGCGCTGGCGATCTCAACCCTCTTCTCGAAGGGAGAGGGATCGATCTCGGCGATAAACTGGCCTTCCGTGACCTGGTCGCCAACTTCCACCTGCACGCTTTTGAGCTGTCCCGAGACCTGCGCACCGACATTGATGCTGCGCAGGGCGCTGACTGTACCCACCGCGGTGATCGCGTTTTCAATATCGCCACGCACAACCGTTTCAGCGAGATAGCTGCTTTTTTCATTTCCGGCTGCGCGCGCATCGAAGAAATACCAGCCAGCGCCGACAGCAATGACCGCAGCGGGCAGCCACAGCCACCAGCGACGGCGTTTGCCGAAGGCGCGCTTTTGCGACAATGTCGCCTTCTGGCCCGAACCGGATGAAGCGGAAGATGTGCCCAACGTTAAATCCCCTGAATTCTTGAATCCCCGCTCTCGCGGGAAAACCATGCCTTGTCCGTGAAAAGCACCCGTTCTGGCCGCAAGCCTGCACGCCCGATAACCGAAGCGTGCCCGTACTTCTCCCAATAAAGTGGTGCTTCGGGTTATCTAAACTTTCGCACTCAAGATTTCATCTTAATTATCTGTCATGCAACCAGCCATTGTCGACGCTTCGGGGACTGGTTGGCGGGTGGTCGCTTTCGCCGTAGACTTGCGCGGGTAAACAAGGGAAGCTGCGTAACTGCCGTTATTTTGTGCAACTTGTGGTTATAATTTACTGCGAGTTCAATAAGGTTTTGCTGTTTCTATCTATTTAGCTTTTATTAAATTATTTTATGTTGATATGGCATCGACGGCGTTAATATGAAAAGTAATAAAAATAAAAATCGAACGCATTTCTTCTGTCAAACAGTTGAATGCGCGTGCATGAAGCATGTTCATTCGTGATGTATATACATAAAAGTTTATCTGCTCTTGGACGGGAGGGCATATGGACTGCGGGAACACAGTTAAAACGATTAATTCCCCATCGTTGAAGAGAAAAGCATGGTTTCAGGAGAGTTTAAGATCTGCTGTTCTTTTTCCACGTAATAAAGTGGGAACTGCGGCAGTAGAGTTTGCGATACTGGCGCCGGTTTTTCTGCTGCTGCTGATGGGCGTGATCGCCTTTGGCATTTATCTTGGGGCGGCCAATGCCGTGCAGCAGCTGGCTGCGGATGCGACGCGCACGGCCCTTGCGGGCATCGATGCGGCGGAGCGGCAGACGCTTGCCACGACCTATATCCAGAAAAACGCGGCCAAATACACGCTGATCAACCCGGCGCAGATCGAGACCGCAATCGACAATGCCGCGTCGGATCCAAGCCAGTTCACAGTCACGATCAGCTATAACGCGGCCAATCTGCCGATCTGGAATCTGTTCACGGGATTGCCTTTGCCGGGCAAGACGATCACGCGTGCCTCGACAATCCGGCTCGGAGGGACATGACATGCGGGCGGGGGGCTTACGGTTTCTCAAGGCGCGCGAAGGCAATCTGGCCACGATGGCGGCCCTTGTCGCGCCGCTCTTTCTGGCAATCGCTGCACTCACCATCGATTCAAGCTCGCTCTATCTGGAGCGACGGCAATTGCAGAACATGGCCGATCTGGCGGCTATCAGTGGCGCAAGCGCAATAGGCACTGCTAGCGACGCGGTGAAAAAGCAATTGCAGGCCAACGGGCTTGATCCGGTCATGATGACGGGCGCTTACGATCCGTCCGTCGTGAAAGGCAAGACGGATAATCTCACGCGTGTCTGGGTGGAGACCGGCAAATATACCGCCGATAAATCGATTGCTGTCGGCTCGCGCTTCGTGGCAGGTGGAACAAGTCCCGATGCCGTGCGGGTGACGCTCGCAAAACCTGGCAATCTCTATTTCGGTCAGGCGCTGATGGATCGCCCTGCGGTCAGCGCGAGCGGCATGGCCGCCTCCCATGCGGAAGCGGCCTTTTCCATCGGCTCCCGATTGGCCAGTCTGAACACGAATGAAAGCGCGTTGAACGGACTTCTCGGCGGTTTGTTGGGTACAACCCTCAATCTCAAGCTGTTGGATTATAACGCGCTTGCCGCCACCGATATCAATCTGCTTGGCTTTCTCGACAAACTGGCGCCGCAGGTTGGGCTGACCGCCGGGACTTACGACCAGCTGTTGAACACGGATGTGTCAGTCGGCGTTCTGGCAAAGGTGATGGCGGATGTCGTGACCAACAACGCAACAGCCAAGGCGGCGCTCAATGTTCTTGGAAAAAATGCTGCAGCACTTTCCACCAAACTGCCAGTCGGAAAACTGCTTGGGCTTGGTTCTCTGGCGAATGCCAGTATAGGGTCTGCTGGCAATTACAACATCACCGCCAATGTCTTGCAGCTTGTGACCGCATCCGCAATCTTGGGTGGCAAGCACCAGATCGACGTTGGAACAGGGCTCGACCTTGGCGGGCTTGCAACCGTTACGGTCAGTGTCGCTATCGGCGAACCAGCCCAATCGACTCCATATTTCAGGGTTGGCGCTCTCGGTTCGCTCGTTCGCACCGCTCAAATCAGAATATCGCTCTATGTGGGGCTGTTAAACAGCTCGGTTCTCGGGCTCATTACGCTCGGAGATTTGAAATTACCCATCTATGTCGATGTTGCTTCGGCGGAAGGGGAACTGAAAAGCGTAAGCTGCCCGGCGGGGCCGCAAAGTGCGAAAGTCGGCATTGGTGTGACGACCGGAATTGCTGGGGTTTACCTTGGAAATCTAAGCGATCCCGACTTTAAAAATCTCAACAAGAAGCCGGTGGTCACCAGCAAGAAGATTGCGCAAATAAAGGTTTTGGGTATTGGACCCGATGTATATGCGAAGGCAGAAATTCCGTTGGGAGATGATGTCCAAAGAATTCTCAACTTCAGTTATAGCGACATACAGAATAAAAAAATCCAAACTGCCTCGTCGACCAAGCTCCTGGGGGACTCACATCCGCCCTGCTTTCGAAGATGGAAGTGAACGTAGATTTGGGTTTGATTTCTCTGGATTTAAGCGGCGTTTTCAGTCTTCTCGGTGCTCTTCTCACGCCTATCTCAGCACTGCTTGACAATCTGCTCTTTGCTCTTCTGGATTTGCTCGGTGTCAAACTAGGCCAAGCCGATGTGCAAGTGACCGGCGTGATCTGCCAACAGGCGGCGCTGACACAGTAACGCCCAAACCAAAAAACCGGGCATTTCGCCCGGCTTCTCATTCAAGCTATTTCGCTTGTTCAGGCCGTGCCGGTCGAGCCGAAGCCGCCCGCGCCGCGCGTGGTTTCGGTCACCTCAGTGCGTTCCTCGATCTTCGGCTGTACCACGGGTGCAAAGACTGCCTGTGCGATGCGCATGCCGCGTTCAATGCGGAAATCATCGTCACCCAGATTGACCAGCAGCACCTTCACCTCGCCGCGATAATCGGAATCGATGGTTCCCGGTGTGTTGAGGCAGGTAATGCCGTTTTTGAAGGCGAGGCCGGAGCGCGGACGAATCTGCACTTCAAACCCTTCCGGGATTTCGAAGATCAGACCCGTCGGCACCAGCGTCCGGCGTCCGGGCAACAGCACGATCTGGCGGTCTTCGGCAACGGCTGCGCGCAGGTCCATACCTGCAGAACCGGAGGTCTCATAGGCGGGAAGTTCAAGGCCTTTCGCATGTTCGAGGCGAATAATGCCGAGCGTTGGTGCTTGAGCGGATGCTGCGGTCATGAGGGAGCCTTTCCTGCGGGAATTCAAATTGGCGACGCTCATACGTGAAAACAGATCAAAGGTGTACCGCCTATTTGGCGTTTTGCAATGATAGTACGGCACAGGATCATGCTTTTTTCGTGTATAGCCGATCTGACGCTGCCGTCAGCGCAGGTCGAGCGGGACGACGGTGGTTTCCTTGATTTCTTCCATCACAAAGGAAGCCGAAACATCCGACAGCGGAACGCTGGCGATCAGTTGCTGATAGAGCCGGTCATAAGCCTTCACATCGGTGACCCGCGCTTTCAGCACGTAATCGAGATCGCCGGTCATGCGGTAGACACCGACGATTTCCGGGAAACGCGCCGTGGCGTTGCGGAATTTGGCCAGCCATTCCGGATCATGGCTGGATGTGCGCACCAGAATGAACACGGACAGGCCGCAACCCGCCAGCTCGGCGTCCACCAGCGCGACGCGCGCCTTGATGATGCCTTCCTCTTCCATGCGCTTGACCCGCCGCCAGCACGCATTGCGCGACAGGTTCACGCGCTCCGACAGAGAATCAACGGACAATGTGCCGTCAATTTGCAGTTCTCCCAATATTTTGCGGTCTATCTCGTCCATAGATGCTATCATGGTGGGATGATTGTCCCAATTTTTTACAGATTTCAAGGATATTTTGAGATTTCATCTTCCTCTTTCTTGCTAAAATGATTTTCCAGAAAGGCGCTTAAGCGCAGGGCATAAGAGAATGAATTTCTCAATCAAACGGGAGCACTTGCAATGACGACGCGTATTACCCGCATTTTCACCGACCATCCCGCATCGGTCGACGAGACCTATTTCGAGCATATGGCATTTGCATCGCGGTTTTCATTCAAACTGTTCGGGGCAGCCTTTGCTGCTTTGATCCATGCATTTTTGCCATTTTTGTTCGAAAAGACTGCAAGCACCATCGTCCGTCAGCTTTATGAGCGGACGCATAACAGAGGTCGCTGAGTTACGCGGTTTCCGCTTTCGGGCGACACGTTTATATCGGATCGCACATGTGCCGTTGGGCCGCCTATCTCGGACCTGAGACCTATCTGGAAGACATTATTTCGTCTCCCTGCCATTCGCTCGTGGCGCAAAGCCACGATGCGCATGAAGCCAAAACACGCACCAATGGCGATGGTTTCGGCGTCGCCTGGTATGGGCATCGCACCGAACCGGGCCTTTATCGGGATATTCTGCCAGCCTGGTCCGATCAGAATCTTGGTAGTCTGGCGCGACAAATCAGGTCGCGCCTTTTTCTTGCGCATGTGCGCGCCTCGACGGGCGGGCTAACCAGCCGTTCCAACTGCCATCCCTTTGTTTCCGGGCGCTGGAGCTTCATGCATAACGGGCAGATCGGCAGTTTCGACCGGCTGCGCCGCAGGCTGGAAGCGCATCTGAGCGATCATGTCTATGCGCAGAAGCACGGCGCAACCGATTCCGAACTGATCTTTCTGCTGATGCTGGAATTCGGCCTCGACAGCGATCCGGTTCAGGCCATGAAGCGCATGGTGGCGACGATCGTGGATGAAGCCGGAAAGGCCAATGTGCCTCCGTTTCTGCGGCTGACAGCCGCCTTTTCCGATGGCAACCAGCTTTATGCAATCCGCTATGCCACCGACGCCTTTGCGCCGACGCTTTATACCGCGACGCTTGGCGCATCGTCCGGCATCTGTGTGGTGTCGGAGCCGCTGGATGGCGAAGCCGCCAACTGGATGGCCGTGCCGGCAAACAGCTTTGTCACCGTCTCCCGGCAGGGGCGCATCGCCATCGACGGTTTTGAGGGGACGATGGCGTCTCCTCAGGGTGTGGCAACAGTTTAGGCGTTGCCGATCAGAATACCCGCCGCCAGAACCAATGCGCCGCCCAGCACCACTTGCAGGACCGAGCGGAAGAAAGGCGTTTCCATGAAGCGGTTCTGGATGAAGGCAATCGCCCAGAGTTCAAAGAACACGATGACCACCGCCAGAGACGTAGCCGTCCAGAAATCGGTGATCAGATAGGGCAAAGCGTGGCCGAGGCCGCCCAGCGCCGTCATGATACCGCAGGACAGGCCGCGTTTGATCGGCGAACCACGGCCAGACAGTTTACCGTCATCATGAATGGCTTCCGTGAAACCCATCGAGATACCCGCGCCGACCGAGGCGGACAGGCCAACGAGAAAAGTCTGCCAGGTGTCCTGCGTAGCAAAAGCGGCAGCAAAGATCGGCGCAAGGGTGGAGACCGAGCCGTCCATCAGACCCGCAAGGCCGGGCTGCACATAGGTGAGGATGAACTGCTTGCGCTCCAGCGCACGCTCCTCGTCCTGTACGGTTTTGGGCGTCAGCTCATGTTCCAGCGATTCGGCTTTAACCTCGTGCTGCTTTTCCTGAAGCGCCAGATCGCCCAAAAGCTTGCGCGTGGCCGCATCTGTGACGCGCTTTGCGGCCTCGACATAGAAGCGATAGGCCTGATCTTCCATCTCGGAGGCCGCGTCGCGCACCTTGTCGATGCCCAGCGGACGCACCAGCCAGTCGGGCTTGCGGTCATAATAGCCGCTGACATGTTCGCGACGAATGAGCGGAATATGGTCGCCGAAACGCGCGCGGTGCCGCTCGATCAGCGCATCGCGGTGCCCGTGTTCCTCCGCCGCCATCTGCTCGAAAATCTTCGCCGACTGCGGGAATTCTTCGCGCAAGCCATCGGCATAGGCGAGATAGATGCGCGCATCGTCCTCTTCAGACGAGATGGCAAGCGCAAGGATTTCCTGTTCGGAAAGCGAATCGAACGGGCGACGACCGTTGCGGAAAAATCGACTCAGCATAATCAAATCCATCAGTTTAGAATTATTCTAAAGTTATAATGAGTCAGCTGAAAGTCAAGTCTTGCGGTGCGGGCTTGTTTGGCGCATTACATTTCGGCCCCGGTAAAGCGGGGTTTTGCAAAGCAATGACCTGACGAAAAAGCCAGTAAAGAACAGGATCGATGGCATCGATGAACACGCACGCGCAAGGCATTAGCCCCCGTCCGCTGAATGGACAGGATTTCCGCACCCTTGGCCTTTCGGCCCTTGGCGGCGCGCTGGAGTTTTATGATTTCATCATCTTCGTGTTCTTTGCCAGCGTCATCGGGCATCTGTTCTTTCCGCCGGATATGCCGGACTGGCTGGTCATGATCCAGACTTTCGGCATTTTCGCAGCCGGTTATCTGGTGCGCCCGGTCGGCGGCATCGTGCTGGCGCATTTCGGCGACAAGTTTGGGCGCAAGCGGGTTTTCGCTTTCTCGGTGTTCCTGATGTCGATCTCGACATTGGCCATGGCCTGCCTGCCCACTTATGCGACGCTGGGTGTCGGCGCGCCGATCCTGCTCATCGTGTTTCGCATGTTGCAGGGCGCGGCCATTGGCGGCGAGGTTCCCGGCGCGTGGACCTTTGTGGCGGAACATGTGCCTGCCAATCGGGTCGGCATGGCCTGCGGCTTTCTCTGTTCCGGCTTGACGCTCGGCATCATGATTGGTTCGTTGATCGCCACGGCCATCAACTGGATTTTCACCCCGGAAGAACTCTCCGCCTATGCATGGCGCATTCCGTTCTTCATCGGCGGTATTTTTGGTCTGCTCGCGGTTTATCTGCGGCGCTGGCTGGCAGAAACCCCGATCTTCACCGCGATGAAGAACAGCCATTTGCTGAAAGACAAGCTGCCGCTGAAGACCGTTCTGCGCGAGCATATGCACGGTGTCATCATCTCCGTGCTTCTGACCTGGATCTTGTCAGCCGGTATCGTTGTGACCACGTTGATGACGGCGACTTTCCTGCAAAAGCTCTATGGTTATACGCCTTTGCAGTCGCTTGCCGCGACCAGCTTCGGCACGCTTTTCCTGATGTTCGGAACTGTGACTGCCGGTTCTATCGTTGACCGTATCGGCAGCGGACGTTTCTTCGCGGTGGCCGGTGTTTTCTTCGGCATTGCCACCTTCGTTTTCTACAGCTTTGCCGGTACGTCGCTGCCGGTGCTGTTTGCGCTTTATGCGGTGATGGGACTTTCCGTCGGTATGGTTGGCGCGGTGCCCTATGTCATGGTGCGCGCATTCCCGGCCCCGGTGCGGTTCTCCGGCCTGTCTTTCTCCTATAACATTTCCTATGCGGTGTTCGGTGGCTTGACGCCGGTGATCGTGACGACGATGCTGGCGGTCAACCCGATGGCCCACGCCTGGTATCTGGTGTTTATCGCGGTGCTGACCTCCGGGCTCGGTTTCTACCTCATGGCGCGCAGCGACCGGGTGGAAGGTGCTATCGGCCTTGATGATCTGTCGGTTGCAAACGCTGTTCCACACAGGAGCTAACAAAAAGGGCCGCATCAGCGGCCCTTTTCTTTTCGTGTTTAATGCGCCGCCAGTTTGGCAGTGCTCAAGTTCTTGTCGTGAACGGCGAAGCGGTCGATCATGTCGGCGCTGGCTTCGTTGAAACCGATCACCGACACCTCGGTGCCGCCGGTACGATATTTCATCACCACCTTGTCGAGTGCGCCGACTGCGGTGATGTCCCACAGATGCGCGTGGCTGACATTGATGGTGATCTTTTTCGCCGGCTTGGCGAAATCAAACGCGGCGATAAAATTCTGCGCCGAAGCGAAGAAAATCTGGCCCTGAACAGTATAGATGCGTTCGCTACCGTCGCTGTTTTCGGCCTCGGAGACGCGGAACATCTTGGCGACCTTGCCCGCAAAGAACACGCCGGAAAGCAGAACGCCGACCAGAACGCCTTTGGCCAGATCATGCGTTGAGACGACGGTGACCACCGTTGCCAGCATGACGAAGGACGAGGATGGCGGGTTACGACGCAGATCGAGGATAGACCGCCACGAGAATGTGCCGATGGATACCATGATCATCACCGCCACTAGTGCCGCCATCGGAATGATGCGCACAAGATCGTCGAGCACCAGAATCAGGAACAGCAGGAAGGCGCCCGCCACGAAGGTCGAAAGCCTGCCGCGTCCGCCGGACGACACATTGATCACCGATTGTCCGATCATGGCGCAGCCGCCCATGCCGCCGATCAGCGCCGAGGCGATATTGCTCGTGCCCTGACCGATACATTCCTGGCTTTTGTTGCTGGGCGTGTCGGTCATGTCGTCAACAATCTGGGCGGTCATCAGCGATTCGAGCAGCCCGACCGCCGCGAGCGTGATTGAATAAGGCAGGATGATCTGCAAGGTTTCGAGCGTTACCGGCACTTGCGGCAATGCGAAGACCGGCAATGCGGATGGCAATTCGCCGAGATCGCCCACGGTGCGAAGATCCATCCCGCTCCACCAGGCCAGTGCGGTGAGAACCGCAATGGCGACCAGCGGCGAGGGGATCGCCTTGGTCAGTCGCGGGAACAGATAGATGATGGCGAGGCCGCCCGCGATCATCCAATAGGTCTGGACTGGCACATGGATCAGCTCTGGTAGTTGTGCCATGAAAATGAGGATCGCCAGCGCATTGACGAAGCCGGTGATGACCGAGCGCGATACAAAGCGCATCAGGCGTCCGAGCTTCAGGAAACCGGCAAGGATTTGTATTATGCCCATCAGGATTGTGGCGGCAAACAGATATTGCAGCCCGTGTTCCTTGACGAGCGAGACCATCACCACGGCGGTTGCAGCCGTGGCGGCGGAAATCATGCCGGGGCGACCGCCGGTAAAGGCGGAGACGCAGGCAATGGCGAAGGAAGCAAAAAGGCCCACTTTGGGATCGACCCCGGCGATGACCGAAAAGCCGATGGCTTCGGGAATAAGGGCAAGTGCTACGACGATGCCGGAGAGAATATCGCCGCGAATATTGGAGAACCACTCGCGGCGGTAGGCAGCAAGACGTGTCATTGAATTTTCCGCAAATAGAAGACGGGCGTTGAGAGCCGTCCGATTCAACATGGCCGATTGTAAAAATGGGAGATGTTGTTGCGTTGTCTGGCGGATAGGCGGCCAGAAGAGCCACCCGGGCTTTCACCGGGTCCTTGCGAATACACGTGTATAAACAAAAAGAACGCAGCAGGGCAATAACCCGCTGCGTTTTCTATTGGGCACTATTGAATAGATCAGAGAATCTTCTGCATGAAGGTCAGATCGAGCCAGCGTCCGAATTTCTGGCCGACTTGTTTCAAGGTGCCACAATCTTCAAAGCCCTGCGATTTATGCAGCGCGATGGACGCGGCATTGCCCGCCTCGATACCAGCCACCAGCACATGCACCTTGCGGCGGCGCGCTTCTTCCACCAGTTCGGCCAGCAAGGCGCGACCGATGCCGCCGCCGCGCGCATCGCTTGCCACATAGACCGACAGTTCGGAGGAATGGCGGAAGCCTTCGAAGGGCCGGAAAGGACCATAGCTCGCATAGCCGACAACCTGGCCTTCGCGCTCGGCCACCAGCACCGGGAAGCCGTCGCGATTGCGGCCTTCCAGCCATTGGCGCCGGTTTCCCAGATCGACGAGCGTTTCATTCCAGATGGCAAGCGTGTTGTCGACCGCATCATTATAGATGGCGAGCAGCGCGGGAAGATCTGCTTCCGTCGCATGGCGGATGGAGAGGGTCATTTCAGATGCCTTTGTAAAAGAGGGTGGTGGCGCAGGGGCTGCCATCGGGAAAGAGCGCGTAATTCGGGATCACGCCGACAGGCTGCCAATTCAGATGCGTATAGATCGCTTCGGCGGGGCTACCGGTGGCGGTGTCGAGACAGATCAGCGTTTTGCCATGCATGCGGGCTTGGGCTTCCGCCGCGGCCATCAGCTTGCGGGCAAGGCCGAGGCCGCGCGCCTTGCGGTGGATCAGCAGCTTTTTCAGATCGGCGCGATGCGGCTGATTGGGCATTTGGGAGAGACCAAGCTGCACCGTGCCGACGATCGCGCCGTCATGCTCAGCGACGATAAGCAGCGTCTCGTCGTTCTCCGTCTCGCGGGCGATGCGGGTCCAGTAAGGCGTAAAATCCTGCGGCTCACAGGGTGCCATGAACCCGACCGATGCGCCACCCATGACGCAGTCGGCAAGAATTTCGGCGAGCGCCGGAATGGCTCGTTTCGCTTCTTCTGCATTGAGAACGTGGATCATCGGACGGTCTTTCAGAGGTTGCTGCGGCGTTCGAGCACAATGGCATAGCGTGCAGGGGTCGAACCGGGATTGTGAAAAGTGATGCCCGCCATGATCGGCATATAAAGGCAGTCGCCGGGCTTGAGGCTATAATGCGTGTCGCCGACGGTCATTTCCATGGCACCGGCAAAGAGCCACATATGCTGGGTGATACCGGCATTGGCGGTCTGGGGTGCGAAAGTGACCTTGCCGCCCGCCGGAAACTCGACCTCGATCAGATCGACATTCGAACCGGTGCCGGGCGGGGAGACCGACCGGCGCACATAGCCGGTGTCCGGATCTCGCCAGACCGGCTGGCGATCATGGGGGAGGTAGGGCGAGGGCGGAGCTTCCGCATCGCCAAAAAATGCTGATAGCGACGTGCCAAGGGCGGCGCAAATGCGCGCCAGAAGCTGGGCCGTCGGACTTGTCTCGCCGCGCTCGATCCGCGAGATCATGGCGCGGCTGACACCGGAAACATCGCCCAACGCATCCAGCGTCATGCCTTGCGCCAGACGCAGGCGGCGCAGGTTCTCACCAATGGCGTTGTCGAGCTGTTCGATAGCGTTTTCCACTATGTTAGAAATAATATCTATTATAATGGAGTCAAGCGATTTTGGCGTTAACGAGCGATATTTAAGGTAGCCATAGTGCGGAAAGAGAGCTGCTGTTTTCGCTTTCGAATGCACTACGCTGCGACTGATATCAATGTCAGTTTAATTTAAAATATTTTTGATATAATTTTAAAATTTTTAATGATATTTTTATCGATGATAATATAAGGAAATTAATATGAGTTTACGTGAAAGTATAGATGTCTATAAAGGCCATGACTTTATTCCAAGATCTAATTATAAAATACAAATTTCTTCACTTGAGTATTACGGTGTCGCGTCTGAAATAGATGATAAGGTTAGGTACGTTGCGTTCGGAAAATATGGAGGCGTATTTAATTTATTAATTTCCAATGATGATTTAGCAATGCAGATCAAGCTAAATACTGTAATTTCAATTTTCACAAGCTCAAAAGAAGATGATCCATATGTCTTATTTTTCTTGAATTATAAATCTGATTCAGAATCAGTGCTTGTCGATTTGTGGTATTAGGCGTCCTCTCGCGGAACATACCTTTCACAGTTTCAGAATGTGAAAGGTATGTTTTCAAGAATATTGGAATCAGCCTTGCGCCTTCAGTTCCAAGCGGCGGCGATGCAGGACCGGCTCGGTATAGCCGTTCGGCTGTTCGCGGCCTTTGAAGACGAGATCGCAGGCGGCCTGGAAGGCGATGGACTTGTCGAAATTGGCAGCCATCGGGCGATACAGCGCATCGCCTTCATTCTGTTTGTCGACGACAGCGGCCATGCGCTTCATGGTTTCCATGACCTGCGCTTCCGTGACAACGCCATGGTAGAGCCAGTTCGCAATGTGCTGGGCGGAAATGCGCAGTGTCGCACGGTCTTCCATCAGGCCGACATTGTTGATGTCCGGCACCTTCGAGCAGCCGACGCCCTGATCGACCCAGCGCACGACATAGCCGAGAATCCCTTGCGCGTTGTTGTCGATTTCCTTTTGGATATCTTCCGGCGTCCAATTCGGACGGCTGGCGACCGGCACCGACAGAATGTCGTCGAGCTTGGCGCGCGGGCGGTTCTTGAGCTTTGCCTGAACGGCCGCAACGTCCACTTGGTGATAGTGGGTGGCATGCAGCGTGGCAGCGGTCGGTGACGGCACCCATGCGGTGTTCGCGCCAGCCTTCGGATGAGCGATCTTCTGCTCCAGCATTGCCGCCATCAGGTCGGGCATGGCCCACATGCCCTTGCCGATCTGCGCGTGGCCGGAAAGGCCGCATTCGAGACCGATATCGACATTCCACTGCTCATAGGCACCGATCCAGGCGGCCTGCTTCATGTCGCCCTTGCGGATCATCGGGCCAGCTTCCATCGAGGTATGAATCTCGTCGCCGGTGCGGTCGAGGAAGCCGGTATTGATGAACACGACGCGATCCTTGGCGGCGCGAATGGATTCCTTGAGGTTGATCGTCGTGCGGCGTTCCTCGTCCATTACGCCCATTTTGAGCGTGTTGGGCTGCATGCCGAGCAGTTCTTCCGTCCGGGTGAAGATTTCATTGGCGAAAGCCACTTCTTCCGGGCCATGCATCTTCGGCTTGACGATATAGACCGAGCCTTCGCGTGAGTTCATGTGACGGCCATTCGGGCCGATATCGTGCAAGGCGATCAGGCTGGTAAAGGCGGCATCCATGATGCCTTCCGGCACTTCATTGCCGTCAGTGTCGAGAATGGCCGGATTGGTCATCAGGTGCCCGACATTGCGAACCAGCATCAGCGAGCGGCCCTTGAGCGTCAGGTCGGAGCCATCGGCGGCGCGATAGCTGCGGTCGCCATTGAGACGGCGCGTCATCTGCTTGCCGTTCTTTTCGAACGTGTCTTCCAGCTTGCCGTTCATCAGGCCGAGCCAGTTGCGATAGACCGCAACCTTGTCCTCGGCATCGACGGCGGCAATCGAATCTTCGCAATCCTGAATCGTGCTGATGGCCGATTCCAGAACCATGTCTGCAATATGCGCCGGATCGGTCTTGCCGATCGGATGGTCGGCATTGACGACGATATCGACATGCATGTTGTTCTTGGCCAGCAGCACATTGGTCGGGTTGGCGGCGTCGCCATTATAGCCCTTGAACTGGCTGGCATCTTTCAGAACCGTTGCGGAACCGTTCGTCAGCTTGATGTCGAGCTTGCCATCCTTGACGGCAAGGCCAGCGACGTCGGCCCATTTGCCGGAGGCGAGCGGCGCGCTTTCATCGAGGAAATTCTTCGCCCAGGCGATGACTTTCTCGCCGCGCTTCGGATTGTAGCCCTTGCCCTTTTCCGCGCCATCGGCATCGGAAATCGCGTCGGTGCCGTAAAGCGCATCATAAAGCGAACCCCAACGCGCATTGGCAGCGTTGAGGGCGTAGCGGGCGTTCATGACCGGGACGACAAGCTGCGGACCGGCAATATGGGTGATTTCCGGATCGACATTGGCGGTCGAAACGGTGAACTCCCCGCCTTCCGGCAGGAGATAGCCGATGTCCTTCAGGAACTGCTGGTATTCCGCCTGGCTATAGCCTTTGTCGCGGTTTTCCTTGTACCAGCTGTCGATCTTCGCCTGCATGTCGTCACGCTTTTTCAAAAGCGCGCGGTTCTTCGGGGCAAGATCGCGAACGATTGCGGCAAAACCTTTCCAGAACTTGTCCGGGTCTACGCCGGTGCCGGGCGCGGCCTCCTTGGCCAGAAACTCCACGAGTTCAGGGGCAACACGCAAACCTTCAATTTCGACGTAATTGCTCATGGCTTGGCCTCCTTCAGAATAAATACAACTACCGCCAGCGCTTTTCAGGCGTCAGCTACCATGCTGCCTTTGAACCGCTTTGGCGCGCTTTCGTCAATCGACGCGGCGGCACATCATCTGTGACGCTGGGGAGAAAATAAATCACAATTTTAAGGTGTGTCTTATTTGGTCCGGCGTCCATCCCTGTTCACGCAACGATGCAAGAGCGGTATCCTTGCGGCTTTTCGACAGTTTCAGCCCATCGTCGCCCAGCACGAGGTCATGATGGTGATAATGCGGCTCCGGCAGACCGAGAAGCTTTTGCAGGAGGCGGTGCACAGCGGTCGCGTGGAAGAGATCGCGGCCACGCACGACATGGGTGACGCCTTGCAGGGCGTCGTCCACCACCACAGAAAGATGATAGCTGGTCGGCGTGTCCTTGCGTGCGATGATCACATCACCCCATCGGGCGGGATCGGCGGCAATGCGCCCGGTCTCGCCATCCGGTCCGGCGCCGTTTTCTTCCCAGAACAACGTTTCACCCACGGTGGCCAGCGCCTTTTCCATGTCGAGACGCCAGGCATAGGGGACGCCGGATACGATCCGTTCCAGCCGGTGCGCTTCATTGAGGTTGCGTTCGCCCTTTGGATAAAGCGGCGTGCCGTCCGGGTCCGACGGCCAGACCTTGCCCCTGGCGTGGGCTTCGCCAATCCGCTCGCGCACTTCGCCACGGCTGAGAAAGGCCGGATAGACAAGTCCCTTGTCGGCAAGCTTTGTCAGCGCATTGCGATACTCGCCAAAATGCTCCGACTGGCGGCGTACGGGCTTTTCCCATGACAGGCCGAGCCAGTGCAGGTCGTCGTAAATGCCCTGTTCCAGCGCAGGCGTGCAGCGCGCCGTGTCGATGTCTTCCATGCGTAATAGAAAACGACCGTCGCTTTCGTTCGCCATGCGTGCGTTGAGAAGAGCTGAATAGGCATGGCCGAGGTGCAATTGGCCATTGGGGCTGGGGGCAAAGCGAAAGACGGGTCTGGTCATGATCATGTCAGTTGATTGTCATCTGAGCACATTGGTACTTTGTCGGCGATTGAAATGAAAGGCCACAGCATGCAGCGCATCGATACATTGGAGGATATAGAGGCTGGCCTTGAAGCGCTGGTTTTGGCCGATATGCGCCTGGCCGATATTCGCAGCCGCGCCCATGCGGTTCCGCTGCGTCGCTCACCGCCAGGGTTCGAAAGTCTGGCTTCCATCATCGTGGCACAGCAGGTTTCAACTGCAAGCGCTGCGGCCATCTGGGGGCGGTTGAAACAGGTGATCGATCCGCTGACGCCGCAGGCCTATATTGCTGGCGGCGAAGAGGCGTGGCGCTTTGCCGGGCTGTCTCGGCCCAAGCAGAGGACGCTTCTGGCTGTATCGCAGGCGCTGGTGGATGACGGGATCGATCTGCACGGGCTTTGCGATCTGCCTGCGGAGGAGGCGATAGCTGCGCTCACCGCTATCAAGGGCATCGGGCCGTGGACGGCGGAAGTCTATCTGCTGTTTGCCGCCGGTCACCCGGACGTGTTTCCGGCGGGTGACGTGGCGCTGCAAGCTGCCGTCGGTCATGCCTTTGCCCATGAAACGCGCCCGGATGCTGTGGCGCTGCGCAAGCTTGCGGAAGACTGGGCGCCGTGGCGCGGCGTGGCGGCGCGATTATTCTGGGCCTATTACGCGGCAATCAAGGGCCGCGAGGCGGCCCCACTTTTGTAGATGCATCTGTAAATGTTGCGTGTTTCCGGTGGCACAAATGCGTTTCCGCTTCACAATCCTGTCACGTCAGGCTTACATTATCGCCATCAGCTGATGACGGTATTTCGATCTGCAGAAGCTTGATTTTCTGCTGATTGCAGTCCCGTCCTCACGAGGTTGGAGCGTCGTTGTTGCGCCCACAATGGACGCGCGGCGCTCCGATGAAGAGCGCAATTCCGCTGGGAAAGTCGTCGTTTCGCCCTTTCTCGGAGTTGCTCTGAAGGAGGTGCGTCCTTGACCATTGCAGTCTCACCCCGGACCGTCTCGACGAGTGGCTTGCCCGCTCTGGTCCTCAACGCGGATTATCGTCCGCTCAGCTATTACCCCTTGTCGCTCTGGTCATGGCAGGATGCGATCAAGGCGGTCTTTCTCGAACGCGTGAATATCGTCGCGGAATACGACCAGATCGTTTCCTCGCCGTCTTTCTCCATGCGTGTTCCGAGCGTGATCTGCCTGAAGGATTATGTGAAGCCGCCGCGCTATCCGGCGTTTACGCGCTTCAATCTTTTCCTGCGTGATCGTTTCGAGTGCCAGTATTGCGGCTCGCCGCATGATCTGACCTTCGATCACGTCACCCCGCGTTGCCATGGCGGCGAGACGACGTGGGAAAATGTGGTCGCCGCCTGTTCACCATGCAATCTGCGCAAGGGCGGTCTCATGCCTGCGGCTGCGCATATGTGGCCGCGCCAGAAGCCGGTCATGCCGACCGTGCAGGATCTGCACAATAACGGTCGTCTTTTCCCGCCCAACCATCTGCATGATAGCTGGCTGGATTTTCTGTATTGGGATGTCGAACTGGAGCCTTGACGCATGTTGCGCAAAACTGCGTAGCAATCCTGCGACAACATCATGCGAAAAAAGAAGACCTAAGCCCCTCAGAATCTTCCCTTACTTGCCACTCTTCGCAAAAGCGCCGTAGTAGCCGATGGCTGCAAAGAACAGGCTTGCGACGATATTCCATCCGGCAAAGGACAGACCAAGGAAAAAGCCGGGTGCGCTGTCGCATGCGGGCGGGCGCGTATTGAGATCGCCCAGAAGGTTGCCCGCGTCCAGCGTGACTTTCATCGTCGCCGCGCTGCAATCGGCCGGGCCCGGCCAATACTTCAGCTCAACACCCGTATGATAGACCGCCAGCGCCAGACCATAGGTCATCAAAAGCGCGCCGATCAGGATGAGGCCGCGTGTCAGAATCGGCGGCCATTTCAAGCCGTAGGAAAGCCAGGCCGCAGCCAGAACCGGAACGCCGATATAATAAGGCGTGCGCTGTTCAAGGCAGAGTTTGCACGGCATGAAACCGGCAATATGCTCGAAACCGAGCGCGGTGCCGACAGTTGCGGCCAGTCCGAAGGTCATGATGCCTGCGGTCCATGCCTGTGTTTTGCCAACCGGGTTATTGAGTGCAAATGCCATATGAAAATTCCTGACGCGGCTCTTTATGTGCAGCTAAACTAAGATAGAGACTTGTTTCCAAGCAATTTATTTTGACCGGCGTGAGGCAGCCGGCTCAGGCGTGAAGATATTTCACAGCAAAAAACAGGGCGATCAGCAAGACCGCCACGGCGCTGGCGATCAGGCCAAGGCGCTTTTCGATAAAATGGCGGATCGGCTCGCCATAACGGCGCAGCAGCCAGGCCAGGAAATAGAAGCGCGCGCCGCGCGCAACAATGGCCGATGCGATGAACAGCCAGATATTGACGCCAGCCGCTCCCGACAGGATTGTCACAACCTTGATCGGCGGGAGATGGGCGAGGCCCGATGTGATCAGCATCAGCAAAATGGTGTCGGCGCTGGTTGTGCCGCGCAATTGCTCGAACGTGTCCAGCTTGCCATACATTTCCAGCACCGGCTTGGCGATCTGTTCATAGGCATGATAGCCGAGATACCAGCCCGCGATGCCGCCCAGCACCGATGCAACGGTTGCGATGAAGGCGTAGCGCCAGGCGCGTTCCGGACGGGCCAGCGCCATCGGCAGAAACAGAACGTCTGCCGGGACAAGGAAAACCGAACTCTCCACGAAAGCAATGATCGCCAGCCACCATTCGGCTGATTTTCTTGCGGCAAGCGAAATAGTCCAGTCGTAAAGGCGGCGCAGCATGGATTGTCCGGATAATGTGCGGCGGATAGCCGTCGTTGCGGTTGCACCGTCTATAAATAAAAAAGACGGCGCGAACAATCCGCACCGTCTCTTCATTGGCTTATATCAATCAGCGCTTATAGGCGCTGCAGATATATTTGGTTTCGAGATATTCCTCGATGCCGTATTTGGAGCCTTCGCGACCGAGGCCGGACTGCTTGACGCCGCCGAACGGCGCGACTTCATTGGAGATCAGACCGGTATTGTGGCCGACCATGCCGTATTCGAGCCCTTCGCTGACGCGGATCGCACGGCTGAAGTTCTCCGTATAGAAGTAAGCGGCGAGACCGAAGATCGTGTCGTTGGCCATGGCCAGCACTTCCTCTTCCGTGTCGAAGGCAAAGAGCGGCGCGAGCGGGCCGAAAGTTTCCTCCTGCGCAACGGCCAT
>NZ_CP125969.1:2320000-2443255 GCF_030067775.1 Ochrobactrum sp. SSR
TGCACAGGCGATGAAGGACGTGATACGCTGCGATAAGCGTCGGGGGAGGTGCGAATACCCTTTGATCCGACGATTTCCGAATGGGGCAACCCACCTTAGATAGCTAGAAAATTTGAATTGTTGGCGCTTTGGCAAGAACAATTCAACTTTCTAGTTATCGTAATAAGGTATCTACACCTGAATACATAGGGTGTTAGAAGCGAACCTGGGGAACTGAAACATCTAAGTACCCAGAGGAAAGGACATCAAACGAGACTCCGCTAGTAGTGGCGAGCGAACGCGGACCAGGCCAGTGGCTTAATTGAGTAAAGTGGAACAACTTGGAAAAGTTGGCTAAAGTGGGTGATAGCCCCGTACACGCAACACGAAATTAAGTCCTTGAGTAGGGCGGGACACGTGAAATCCTGTCTGAACATGGGTCGACCACGATCCAAGCCTAAGTACTCGTGCATGACCGATAGCGAACCAGTACCGTGAGGGAAAGGTGAAAAGCACCCCGACGAGGGGAGTGAAATAGTACCTGAAACCGAATGCCTACAAACAGTTGGAGCCCAAGGTTCGTCCTGGGTGACAGCGTACCTTTTGTATAATGGGTCAGCGACTTAGTCTGACGAGCAAGCTTAAGCCGGTAGGTGTAGGCGCAGCGAAAGCGAGTCTGAACAGGGCGTTCAGTTCGTCGGATTAGACCCGAAACCAAGTGATCTAGCCATGAGCAGGTTGAAGGTACGGTAACACGTACTGGAGGACCGAACCCATATCTGTTGCAATAGATCGGGATGACTTGTGGCTAGGGGTGAAAGGCCAATCAAACTTGGAGATAGCTGGTTCTCCGCGAAATCTATTTAGGTAGAGCGTCCAGCGAATACCCCCGGGGGTAGAGCACTGAATGGGCTATGGGGACTCACCGTCTTACTGATCCTAATCAAACTCCGAATACCGGGGAGTACTACTGGGCAGACACACGGCGGGTGCTAACGTCCGTCGTGAAGAGGGCAACAACCCTGACCACCATCTAAGGTCCCTAAGTTATGGCTAAGTGGGAAAGGATGTGAGGATCCCAAAACAACCAGGATGTTGGCTTAGAAGCAGCCATCATTTAAAGAAAGCGTAACAGCTCACTGGTCTAAATAAGGGTCTTTGCGCCGAAAATGTACCGGGGCTAAAGCCATACACCGAAGCTGTGGATGCACGTATGTGCGTGGTAGCGGAGCGTTCCGTAAGCCTGTGAAGGGACAGTCGTGAGACATCCTGGAGGTATCGGAAGTGAGAATGCTGACATGAGTAACGATAAAGGGAGTGAGAGACTCCCTCGCCGAAAGTCCAAGGGTTCCTGCTTAAAGTTAATCTGAGCAGGGTTAGCCGGCCCCTAAGGCGAGGCCGAAAGGCGTAGTCGATGGGAACCACGTTAATATTCGTGGGCCTGCAGGTAGTGACGGATCGCGTGTGTTGTAAGGTCTTATTGGATTGATCTTGCAGCGAAGCGGTTCCAGGAAATAGCTCCTGCATATAGACCGTACCCTAAACCGACACTGGTGGACTGGTAGAGAATACCAAGGCGCTTGAGAGAACTGCGTTGAAGGAACTCGGCAAAATGCACGCGTAACTTCGGAAGAAGCGTGACCTCCATGAAGGCAACTTTGTGGGGGTGGCACAGACCAGGGGGTAGCGACTGTTTACCAAAAACACAGGGCTCTGCGAAGTCGCAAGACGACGTATAGGGTCTGACGCCTGCCCGGTGCTGGAAGGTTAAGAGGAGATGTGCAAGCATTGAATTGAAGCCCCAGTAAACGGCGGCCGTAACTATAACGGTCCTAAGGTAGCGAAATTCCTTGTCGGGTAAGTTCCGACCTGCACGAATGGCGTAACGACTTCCCCGCTGTCTCCAACGCAGACTCAGTGAAATTGAATTCCCCGTGAAGATGCGGGGTTCCTGCGGTTAGACGGAAAGACCCCGTGCACCTTTACTATAGCTTTACACTGGCATTCGTGTCGGCATGTGTAGGATAGGTGGTAGACTTTGAAGCAGTGGCGCCAGCCATTGTGGAGTCATCCTTGAAATACCACCCTTGCCTATATGGATGTCTAACTGCGGCCCGTTATCCGGGTCCAGGACCGTGTATGGTGGGTAGTTTGACTGGGGCGGTCGCCTCCTAAAGAGTAACGGAGGCGCGCGATGGTAGGCTCAGAACGGTCGGAAATCGTTCGTCGAGTGCAATGGCATAAGCCTGCCTGACTGCAAGACTGACAAGTCGAGCAGAGACGAAAGTCGGTCATAGTGATCCGGTGGTCCCGCGTGGAAGGGCCATCGCTCAACGGATAAAAGGTACGCCGGGGATAACAGGCTGATGACCCCCAAGAGTCCATATCGACGGGGTTGTTTGGCACCTCGATGTCGACTCATCGCATCCTGGGGCTGGAGCAGGTCCCAAGGGTATGGCTGTTCGCCATTTAAAGCGGTACGTGAGTTGGGTTCAGAACGTCGTGAGACAGTTCGGTCCCTATCTGCCGTGGGTGTAGGAATATTGATAGGATCTGTCCCTAGTACGAGAGGACCGGGATGGACGTATCTCTGGTGGACCTGTTGTCGTGCCAACGGCATAGCAGGGTAGCTATATACGGACGGGATAACCGCTGAAGGCATCTAAGCGGGAAACCCACCTAAAAACGAGTATTCCCTATCAGAGCCGTGGAAGACCACCACGTTGATAGGCCGGGTGTGGAAGTGCGGCAACGCATGCAGCTTACCGGTACTAATAGCTCGATCGACTTGATCACTCCCATTATCTGTATCCATCAAGCTTCGCTTGACGAATACCAGCTTTAACTTCTGTCCTCACGCTGTCGCGGCTAAAGCCGCTTCGCTCCGGATAGGGCGCCGGAAAACCGGCGGCACGCAGTCGCGTGCTTATTGTTTATCAGTGCTCTATAAGAGCGTTGATGCCATCAGCACGAAAGACAACCAGCTTCTCAATTTGTGTTCTTCGCCGACCTGGTGGTTATGGCGGAGCGGCTGCACCCGATCCCATTCCGAACTCGGCCGTGAAACGCTCCAGCGCCAATGGTACTTCATCTTAAGATGCGGGAGAGTAGGTCGCTGCCAGGTCTGCAAAGCACACAAATCAAAACATCTTCTCAAATCATACAAAACACCGAAATTAAGCGACATTCGCCAAAAATACCGACTACAACAAATAAGTGAGACAGGCTCGGAGCAGCCCGTTCGGCCTAAAATCGATACTCAATCGATTTTTTAACGGCCTCACCTCATCAGGCTACGCCTGACTTCGCTCCCGGGCCATTGAGGTCTGCACTTAATAACGCGGGGTGGAGCAGCCCGGTAGCTCGTCAGGCTCATAACCTGAAGGCCGCAGGTTCAAATCCTGCCCCCGCAACCAAATCATCACAAAAGCCCCGCATAAACAATGCGGGGCTTTCCGCGTTCTAAGGGTGAATAAAGGAAGGGGAGGGCAGCAGCGGTCGAGGATGTGAAGTTTTACCTTGTTAGACCGGTACGAACCGCGATAAGCCGGTGATAGGTATCACACCTCAAGATGCATAATCTTATAGTTCTCCTTCCGATGGGGACCGGTTATGCCCTAATTGGACAAGCACTATGACCACGCATACCACCGGCCACGGCCTCAACGATCTTTCCTCGCTCATTCAGCAACTCTCGGACAAGGCGGAGCCGAATCTGATTGAGATTCGTCGCGATATCCACGCCCATCCGGAAACCGGTTTCGATGTGGAGCGGACGGCTGGTGTCGTAGCGCGCGAGCTGGAGCGTCTGGGCATTGAGCATCAGACGGGCGTGGGACGTACAGGTGTTGTCGGGTTGATCAAAGGTGGGCGTCCTGGACCGACGCTGGTTATCCGCGCCGACATGGATGCGCTGCCCATCGAGGAGCAAACTGGCCTGCCTTTTGCCAGCACGCATCAGGGCAAGATGCATGCCTGCGGTCATGATCTCCATACGGCGACACTGATCGGCATAGGCAGCGTACTCGGGCGAAATCGCGCCGCGTCTCAGTGGTAATGTGAAGTTGATGTTCCAGCCAGCCGAAGAAACGCTGGAAAGCGGCGCCCGCGCCATGATTGCTGACGGTATTCTGGACGGTGTTGACTATGCGCTCGGTTTTCATAACCAGCCTGAAGAACCAACCGGCACCTTCACTTTTGTAGAAGGCGTGGCCAACGGTTCTTCGGACGAGTTCGACATCACCGTTCATGCGGCTTCCGGCCATGCGGCGCGTCCGCATCAGGCGGTCGATCCGATTGTCGCGACGGCGCAGCTGATCAATCAGTTGCAGACCGTGGTGTCGCGGGAAGTCGACCCGATGCACACCGCTGTGCTGACCATCGGCTCGATCCATGGCGGACACACGCATAATATCATCCCGGATGCGGTGACGCTGATGGGCACGGTTCGTTGTCAGGATGCCGCGACGCGCAATGTGGTCGAGGCCGCAGTGCGGCGCATCTGCGCAGGGCTTGAAGCCTCGATGCGGGTGCGCTGCGAAATCAATTATGTGCGTGGCGTGCCGTCAATGGTGTCCGATCCTTATTTGATCGAAACGACGGGCGCGGCCATTCGCGAACATTATGGCGATGTCTATTTCAAGCGCGGCGGCAGCCTCGGTTCGGAAGACTTCGCCCTGGTGGCTGAGAAGGTGCCGTCGTTCCAGCTGGGCATCGGTGCATCGCAGGAAGGCCGTAACGACAAGCTGCACAATTCCGATTATCAGCCCGACGAACGCTCCATTAAAAATGGTGTCGTTGCGCTTTCGCTGGCGGCGATCCGTATTCTTTCCTGATGCAAAAAAAGGCGGCCATTTTGGCCGCCTTTTTCTTTTGAGATGAAGCGCGAGATCACGCGCAGAGATATTTGCTCGACAAAGCATGGATGTGATTGGTGCCGATACCGCAGCAACCGCCGATAATGCCTGCGCCGTTCTTCACCCAGCGCTTCGCCCAGCTGCCATAGGCATCCGGATCGAGATCGGTGCGTACTTCCGTCACCGTCGCATTGGCTTCTTCGTCGCCCTGCTGGGATGGAAATGCATTGGCATAAACCCCAACCGGAATGTCCTTGCCGAGTTCATCGAAGACGTTCTTTGCTGCCAGAATGGCGGCGTCCATCACTTCGGGCATGGCGCAATTGAACAGCAGCGCTTCTGCGCCGAGCTCGGCGGCAAGACGCGCACCTTCAGCGACGGTTTCGCCTGAACGAAGCTGGGCCTCGCCCATATCTTCCGGCGCAACATCATCGCGCAGCGTATAGGACACCCAGAGCGGCTTACCGGTGCCGCGCGTGGCTTCATGAGCGGCTTTCACTTCCGCGAGGCTGCTCTGGGTCTCAGCCAGCCAGAGATCGACTGATGGCGCAAGACCGTCAACCAGAACGCCGAGCAGTTCGCCCGCACGCGCCGGGTCGAACAGGTCCGGCTGGTAGGAGCCGAAAACCGGCGGCAGCGAACCTGCCACCTTCACGTCGCGGTCGGAGGCATCGGCGGCTTCGCGGGCAATCGTGCCGGAAAGGGCTGCAAGTTTGAGACCCTCGGCGGCAAAGCGCTCTTCGCCGATATGGAACGGCACCACGGCGTAGCTGTTGGTGGTGATGACGTCGGCACCGGCGGCAATATAACCGTCATGCACTTCACGCACGAATTGCGGGCCTTCGATCAAGGCAAGCGCCGACCACTCCGGCTGGCGGAACGGCGCGCCGACGCGCTCCAGCTCGCGGCCCATGCCGCCGTCGAGAATGATTGCCTTCTTGCTCATAATGTCGTGTCCTTTCAGAGATTATTCTGTGCCGTGCAGCTCTCGTCCGGCAATGATGCCGTCGAGCCAGCCGGGTTCCATTTGCGGAACGGAAGCCAAGAGCTTGCCGGTATAGTCATCGAAGGGCGGCGTTAGCACACTGGCCTTCGGGCCATAGCGCACCACCTGTCCGCGATGCATGACTGCAATGCTGTCGGCAATGGCGCGCACGATGGCCAGATCGTGTGTCACAAAGAGATAGGATGTGCCGGTCTCGTTTTGCATCCTGCGCAAGAGATCGAGTATCCCTTCAGCCACTAGCGGATCGAGCGCCGAGGTCGGTTCGTCACAGAGCAACAGCTTTGGTCGTGCGGCAAGTGCACGCGCAATGCAGACGCGTTGCTTCTGGCCGCCGGAAAGTTCAGCCGGATAGCGCTCCAGAACGGCCTGCGGCAGCTCGATGCGATCCATCAGTTCGGCCACGGCCTTGCGCCGGTCTGCGCGCCCCATGCCGAAATAGAACTGCAACGGGCGTCCGACGATGTCGGCAATGGTGCGGCGGGGATTGAGCGCCAGATCGGGCAACTGGCTGATCATCTGGATATTGCGCAGCGTTTCCTTCGACCGGCCTTCAAGGCGCGGCGACAGGATTGCGCCATCGAAGTGAATCTCACCGGCGATTGGCGGCAGAAGCCCGCACACCACACGCGCCAGCGTCGATTTGCCGGAACCGGACTCGCCGACAATGGCGAGCGTACGGCCCTTTTCCAGCTCCAGCGAGATATCGCTCAGAACCGGATTGGCCGGGTCATAGGCAGCGCTGATCTTGCTGACGGTCAGGAGCGGTTCGGCGGCCAGTGGCTTGCCTTCCACTTCCTTCTGGCGCACGGCAACCAGCTGGCGCGTATAATCTTCGCGCGGCGCGTCGAATATCTGGCGGACGGGACCTTGTTCGACCATGCGGCCATGGCGCAGCACCATGATGTCGTCGGCGATCTGCGCAACGACCGCAAGGTCGTGCGAGATATAAAGCGCTGCCGTGCCGGTACTCTCGATCGCCTTCTTGATGGCGATGAGAACTTCGATCTGGGTGGTGACGTCGAGCGCCGTGGTTGGTTCGTCGAAAACCACCAGATCGGGCTTCGGGCAAAGCGCCATGGCGGTCATGGCGCGCTGCAACTGGCCGCCTGATACCTGATGCGGATAGCGCTCGCCGAAATGCTCCGGGTCGGGCAGGCCAAGCATGGCAAAGAGTTCTATAGCGCGCTTTCTGGCTTCCGCACGCTTCATCAGCCCGTGCCAGACCGTGGCTTCGATCACCTGATCGATCAGGCGATGGGCGGGGTTGAAGGCAGCGGCTGCCGATTGCGCCACATAGGCGACACGGCTGCCGCGCATGGCCTGCATGTCCTTGCGCGACAGCGACAGGATGTTGCTGCCGTCGAGCGTCACGGTCCCGCCAGTAATCTGCAAGCCGCCGCGTGCATGCCCAAGGGCTGCAAGACCGATGGTGGATTTTCCCGCGCCGGATTCGCCGATGAGACCAAGCACCCGGCCTTTGGCAAGGGTCAGGTCGACCTTATCGACGACAAGGCCGTCGTCGGAGCGGATTTCCAGAGCGGTGATTTTGAGCAGAGGTTCAGCCATTATCCTGCGCACCTCGCTTCAGGCTCGATGTGCGCTGCAAGACCCAATCGACGACGAAATTGACGCTGATCGCCAGCGCCGCAATGGTGCCGCCGGGAATGAGTGCGGCGAAGACGCCGAACATCAACCCGTCCTTGTTGTCTTTTACCAGACTGCCCCAGTCGGCCACCGGCGGCTGTACGCCAAGGCCGAGGAAGGAAAGGGTGGACAGGAACAGGATTGCAAACACGAAGCGCAACCCGAATTCGGCCAGCAGTGGCGACAATGCATTGGGCAGAATTTCGTTGAAGATGATCCAGCCTTTGCTCTCGCCGCGCAACCGCGCGATTTCCACATAGTCCAGCACGACCACATCCAAAGCGATGGCACGGCTGACGCGGAAAACGCGGGTCGCTTCCAGCACGGCCATGACGGCGATGAGCACGAACACGCTTTTCGGCAGAACGGCGAGTACCACCAGTGCGAAGATCAGGGTCGGGATCGCCATCAGCAGATCGTTGGTGCGTGACAAAAGCTGGTCCGGCCAGCCTTTGGAGAGCGCAGCAAGAAAGCCGAGCGGCACGCCGATTGCAAAGGCCACGATGGTTGAGGCGGCGGCAATCGACAGCGTTAGCCGCGTGCCCCAGATAACGCGGGACAGAAGGTCGCGACCAATATTGTCGGTGCCGAGAAGAGCTTGCGGCGAGGGGCCTTGCCAGACAGCGCCCACCACTTCCGAAATTGGATGCGGTGCCAGAAAATCTGCGAAAATGCCGACGAACAGGAAGAAGGCGATGCCGCCGAAACCGATGATCGCCAACAGCGGCGAAGACTGTTTGCGCTTTTTCATCGCGGGTGCCTCAGCCGTGGATTGGTCAGGATCACAATAACATCGGCGATGATGTTGAGGCCGATATAGACGGCGGCAAAGATCAGGCCACAGGCCTGCACCACCGGCACGTCACGCTTGGCAACGTGATCGACCATATATTGCCCCATTCCAGGATAAACGAAGATGACCTCGACCACCACGACGCCAACCACCAGATAGGCTAGGTTCAGCGCAATGACATTGATGACCGGCGACAGCGCATTGGGTAAAGCGTGTTTCAAAAGAATGCGCCAGCGCGGCAGGCCTTTCAGCTGCGCAGTCTCGATATAGGGCGACGACATGACGGACAAAAGCGAGGCGCGCGTCATCCGCACCATATGGCCGGTCACGGCGATCACCAGCGTCATGCAGGGCAGGGCAACAGCCGTCAGACGCTGCCAGCCGCTCATCGACGACGTGACGAGCGCGCTTGATGGCAGCAGGCCGAGCGAGATCGCCAGATAGGCGATCAGAATATAGGCTACGAAGAATTCCGGCAGCGATATGGTGGCAAGCGTTGCCACGGCAATGCCCCGGTCGATCACCGTGCCGGCATAGAGAACGGAAATCAAGCCGAGCAGCAGCGCCAGCGGTATCGCGAACAGCGCCGACATGGCAGCAAGATAGAGCGTGTTCGACAGGCGCGGCGCGATGCTTTTGGCAATGTCCTGCCGGTTGGAATAGCTGCGACCGAGATCGCCTTGCACGGCATTGACCAGCCATTCGGAGTAACGCTGGATCGCCGGTCGCTCAAGGCCGAGTTCCTTGCGGATGTTTTCGACGGCCTGCGGGGTTGCCTGCTGGCCGAGCATGGCGGTTGCCACGTCGCCGGGCAGGATCTGCGTGCCCGCGAAAATGACCACTGAAATCGCCCAGAGCAACACGATACCGAGCAATACGCGCCGCACGATCAGCCCGAGAAGCGAGTTGCCGCGCAGAAAGCCACCGGAGCGTTTGCGTGAGGAAGGCCTATAGGCTCCCGCGACGGCGGCTTGCGCGTCGATATCGGGTCGCTCTGTCGGCATGTCTGTCATTCGTGGCTCAGTGTTGGGGCGTCGTTCTGCCCCGGAGAAAAGCTTGCGGCAAAAGGGGTCGCCCGGTTTTGGGACCTGCAACGTGTTAATGGTTCGCTGCGCCGCTGCCAAGCCCTGTTTGGGCTTCATTCCTATTTTCTATAAGTTTGCTTCCGGTTCGGAATGCGCCTCGAAGACGGGGAGGGCCTAAAAAGCAAAAATCCCGAACGAAGCCGGGATTTTGCGTGTGCCTTGCTGGAAACTGGAGCGGGCGAAGGGATTCGAACCCTCGACCCCAACCTTGGCAAGGTTGTGCTCTACCCCTGAGCTACACCCGCTCGCGCCAGTTTCGACCTGAAAGCGCTTCCGAAGGAAGTCGTTTCCGTCAGGCAGGCGGTATATGAACCAACGCTTTGCAGATTGCAACAGGCAAATCGAGCCTTTCGATGGAAAATTTTTCATCGCTGTGGATGAACGAAATCATGCTCCCAAACGGTGAGCGCCGAGGCGCGAAAAGCTGATTACCGATGCAAACAGCGCAAAGCCCGAAGCGATGAACAGGATATAGGGCGAGCCTTCCACGCCCCATTGCGCCAGCAGGAACGCCACGAAGGCAGCGCCCAGAGACTGGCCGAGCAGACGAGCGGTGCCGAGCATGCCGCTTGCAGCGCCGGAGCGCGCACGCGGCGTCGAGGTGATCATCATGCGGTTGTTCGGCGCTTGGAACAGACCGAAGCCGATGCCGCAAATGGCCATGCGCCAGCAAATATCACCAATCGTCGGATGGGCGGGCAACATGCCGACCAGCGCCAGCCCGGCAGCAAAAGTGATGAGGCCGAGCAGCCCGAGTATCGCCGGGGAATATTTGTCGGAAAGCTTGCCGGATAAAGGCGCGACCAATGCCAGCGCAATCGGCCATGGCATCATCAGAAAGCCCACCTCAATCGGCTTGAAGCCGAACACGGTCTGAAACAGGAACGGCAGCGAGATGAAGGCCATCATCTGCGCGAGGAACGACATGATCGACGTGCAGATCGAGAGCGTGAACACCGGAATGCGCAACAGATCGAGCGGCAGCAGCGGGTCTGTGGTACGCAGCGAGCGGCGTGTCAGCAAAATGCCCGCCACGAGACAGGCCACGGCCTGCAGCACGACGACAGTTTGACTGACCTCGTTGCCAGCACTGTCGATGGTCGTGATCAGAAGGCCGATGGTCAGGGCGCTGAGGATGGCGCTGACGACATCGAACTTGCGCGCCGAGCGCTCATTTTCCGGCAGGGTTCGTAAGCCCATCGCGACCGCTGCGATGCCGAGCGGAATATTGATGACGAAGAGCCACGGCCAGGTCAGCGAGGACAGGATGACGCCTGCGAGCGTTGGCCCGATGGTCGAAGAAACCGCCACAAAGAGGGCGTTGAGGCCGATGGCCGTACCGAATTTGGCCTGCGGAACGGTATAACGCAACAGCGCGGTATTGACGCTCATCAGCCCCGCCGCGCCCAATCCTTGCACGATGCGCGCGAGGGTCAGCGTTTCCAGCGAGCGCGCGAAGACGCAAGCCACCGATGCGACGGTGAACAGCGTCACACCCGCCAGATAGATGCGGCGATAGCCGTAGATTTCGCCAAGCGCTGCCAGCGGCAACAGGCTGATGACGATAGCGAGCTGATAGCCGTTAACGATCCAGATCGAGGCTGCGGGTCCGGCGGAAAAATCGGCGGCGATTGTCGGCAGCGCGACATTGGCAATGGTGCCGTCGATGACGGCAAGCGTCAAACCGACCATCAAGGTTGCCCATGCCCAATAGATTCTCGGCTTGGGCAATCCGTCCGGTGCGACGGACGTGCCTTGCTTGATGACGGTTTCGTGCTTCATGTCATTGACCAGTCTGAGGGATGGCGCCAACCTTAACCCGAAAGGGAAGGTGAGCAAGCTCTCTAACCCAAAAATGCCAGCCGAACATCGTTTTTGCCCGATAAATTGATTGGGTAACGCTATTGTGTGCCATTCGCTGGCGAAACCGGCAGGTTCATCACCCGCGCATAATGGCGGGGATTGAAGCTCAGATAGAGCGGGCAGATCGCCGCGACCAGAACAAGGTGCAGGATCCAGCCGGAAGCAAAGCCGCCGGTGATACTATGAAGAAGCGCGGTTGCGACGGGTCCAAGTGCTGCAATCAGAAAACCGCCGCCTTGCATCATGGCGGCCAGAGCGCCTGCTTCCTCCGGTTTCGGCAAATGGTCCAGCGAGGTGATCATCGCAAGCGCGAAGCTGCCGCCGAGGCCGGCACCACAGATCGCCGACCACAAGACCGGCGAGATGTCCGGCGCAAAGGCAAGCCCGGCAAATCCCACAACCTGCATCAAAAGGCTGAAAAGCAGCCATGGGCGGCGGTCGGTGCTGCGTCGTGCAAGCATGGGCAGGGCGAGGGCGCTCAGAGCCTGCGCAATCGCCATGGTCGCGACAAGGCTGCCCGTCGCCGAGGCTTCAAGCCCGAGTGTCTGATAATAAGGTGCAAGCCATGCGACCATTGAGGAATAACCGGCATTGACGAGGCCGAATGCGGCCATCAGCGCCCATGTGCGCGGACGCCGTAAAAGCGTAGCTGTAATGCCCGACTTCTGGCCTGCTGCTTTCGTTGTGCTTGGGGCCTCTTTCAGGATCGGCACGGCAGCGATCAAGGCGAGCACGGCAGGTATCGCCAACAAAGAGAGCGCATAGCGCCAATTGTGGGCGGCACCGGCAAACCATGGCGCCAATCGCGCACCCAGTGCACCCCCGCCCATGATGGTTGCAGAGTAAAGCCCGGTGATCGTGGCGATGGACGATGGAAATCTGGCCTTGATGAGACCGGGCATCAGCGCCTGTATCATGGCAACGCCAGCGCCGCAGAGAATGGCTGTGAATATCAGCGACAGGCCGTCCGGCACGATGCCGCGCAGCGCCGATCCGGCTGCGAGGATTGCGAGTGCTGCGAACATGCTTCGGCGCTTACCGAAAAGCGACTGGATGCGCGGCGTGACAAATGCGCCAAGCCCCATCAGCAGCATCGGCAGAAAAGTCAGGAGTGAAAGCGCACCAAACCCCATGCCTGTATCGGCGGCGATATCCGACAGAACCGGCCCGGGGCCCGTCAGGAAAGGTCGCAGGTTGAAACCGATCAGCGCGACGAGCGCGACAAGGGCAATGGGTGCGGTCCGATTACCGCCGGTGCTGGCAGGGTTGTTCTGCATGATGAGACTTTACTGGGTGTCTGTCCGGTCCTGCCATGCGCGCAGCAGGCGTTCGCCTTCTTCCGACGGGCAATGTTCAAAGCGGATACCGGTCTGCGCGCTGACGGGCTTGGCCAGTTCAGCAGCGATTTTGGCGGTGGAAAGGCCATAGGATTCGGCCTGTTCGTTGGAATTGGCGAACAGGATCTTGTCCACGCCTGCCATGCGCATGGCGGCATAGCACATGGGGCAGGGCTGGCCACTGGCATAGACGGCGCAGCCGTCGAGACGTGGCGATTGCAGGGCCTTGCCCGCCGCGCGCAGCGCCAGCAATTCGGCATGGGCCGTTGGGTCGCAATCGGCCTGCATGCGGTTGACGCCGGTGGCAATGACGTCGCCGTCCTTGACCACCACGGCGCCGAACGGGCGTCCGCCCTGATCGACATTGTCGAATGCCAGCGCTATGGCCTGATCGAGAAAGATCCGGTCGGTGTTCATTTCGCACCTGCCTTTTCGAGAAGGGCGACCATCGGTGCATAGCCGCGCTGGCGCGCATGCTGCAATGGCGTCACGCCGTCCTTGTCGGCGATGTTTACATCGGCACCGGCATCGATCAACTGCTTGACGATTTCGACATGGCGCTCGCCGCCATCGGCCAGAATGATAGCCTCCAGCAAGGCGGTCCAATGGAGATTGTTGACGTGATCGACTTTCACGCCCGCCGCAATCAGCGTGCGAACCGTCTCGACATGGCCACGTTCGGCTGCTGGGATGAGCGCCGTTCCGCCATAGCGGTTGGTGCTTGTCAGGTCGGCACCGTGCGCCAGTGTCAGTTTCAGGATTTCCAGATGGCCGCGCGCACCCGCATATAGATAGGGGCTGTCATTGATTGCGTCCTTGGCATTCACATTCGCGCCCGCCTCGATCAAAGCGCGTGCGACATCGATGTGATTGGCATGGGTGGCGGCGAGGAGGGCCGTTTCGCCATTCTTGCCGCGCACTTCAAGATCGGCTCCAGCCTTGATGGCGGCCTTTACGGCGGCGAGGTTGCCGGCTCTGGCTGCTTCGATAAGACCGGTTTCGGTTTGTGCGATGGCCTGATGGCCGGGCAAGGTGGGTTCGCTCATGACAATGGCTCCTGCAATCAATGCCAAGGCACTCAAGCTGAATAATGTTCGGCGCATTTACGGCTCCCTTGGTTGACGGTTTTCATACAGCGTGGTGGTTATATTTGAAAATTAAATGTTGAACTGATATCCAGTGGATTTATGAATATTAACTTCAATCTCGATCTGATGCGGGCCTTTGTGGTTGTCGTCGATAGCCGCAGCTTCACGGTTGCGGCGCAGCAATTGCATTCGACGCAATCGACCATCAGCCAGAAGATATTGCGGCTGGAAGAGGCGGCGGGGCAGGCGCTGCTGGAGCGCGCACGTCGCGATGTGCGACCCACCGATGCCGGGGAAAAGTTGCTCGGTTATGCGCGGCGCATGCTGCACCTGCATGATGAAGCCGCTGCCGCCATGACCGGCAGCGCGCTTGCGACGGTGTTTCGTCTGGGACTGCCGGAAGATTTCGCATCGCGACTGGTCACGCCTGCCCTGGCGGCGTTCATGCGCGAACATCCGAACATCAAGCTGGAAGTGACGAGCGGTCTCAGCCGCGACTTGCAGAAAGGTTTTGAAACGGGTGATTTCGATCTCGTCATGGTCAAGCAGAAGCGCGGCGAGACGGCAGGCAAAATGCGCTGGCCCGAACCTTTGACCTGGCTGGAGAGTGCGGACTTTCCGGTGTCTTCAATGTCGCGGCTTGAGCCGCTGCCGCTAGTCGCCTTTCCGCCGAACGGGCTTTATCGCAGCGACATGATGGAGGCGCTCGACCGGATCGGCAGGCCATGGCATGTGGTGTTCACCAGCTCCAGTCTGGTGAGCATTCAAAGTGCTGTGGCGGAGGGGCTTGGCGTCAGCCTGTTGCCGATGCGCGTTATGCTGCCCGCCCACCGCGCCGTGCCGGAGCTTGCGGGCCTGCCTGCGGTCGAACCGATGGAAATCGTCATCCGGCACATGGATCACGGCCCCGAACAAATCCGGCAACTGGCAGGGATACTGGCCGAAACCGTCGAAAACTGATGATGACCGTTTGAAGAAAACGACCGGGCGTGCCAACCCGACGCAATTTATCCGGTCAGCATACCTTCCAGAAATTTTCAGTCGTCAACAGCCTGCAATCTTTTCAGAAAAGTCGTTGAAATTCGGATTGACCGATTTTGTATCCAGGATATAGTTTGCGAAAAGTTGGGAGGCTTTTCGATTGGCGGCTTATGAATGGCGTAGTCAGACCCGTTTGCTGGACGAAGTGGCAGAGGCGCTTCGGGAGCAGATCTATGCGGGCGTTTATGCGCCGGGCGCGATCCTCCGGCAGGAGCATATAGCCACCGAATTCGGCATCAGCCGCACGCCCTTGCGGGAAGCCTTGCGTGTTCTGGAGCGCGACGGGCTGGTCATCCATCTGCCGGGCAGGGGGTGCGTGTCGCCTCCGCCGATCTCACCCGCCTGATTGATGCTTATGCCGTGCGCGAAGTACTCGACGGTGTGGCTGCGCGTTTTGCCGCTGAACGGGCGAGCGATGCGGATATCGCCAGGCTGCGCACCCATGTCGCGGGTCAGTCGGCGGTGGTCGATCCGTGGGATGCCAAAGCCTATACCCAGTCCAATGTCGATTTTCATATGGCGGTGATGAACACGGCAGGTAATGCCTCGCTGATCGCCTTCGTGCCGTTGTTGCGCATGACATCGCAGGTTTTCGCGCCATCCTTTTCGCTATCGGTAGATCGTGCACGCGATGCAATCCGCGAACATGGCGCGATTGTTGAGGCCATTGCCGCGCGCGATGGCGAGCAGGCTGAGCGGCTGGCGCGGGCGCATATCCGCGCCACCACTGCAAGATTGGAGGCGGAACAGCCTCTTCGGGAGAATGAAGATGAAGCATGAGAACCAGACGGGAGGAGCGGGCTTGCTCCGTTACGGCAATTTTATCGCGGGTCAGTGGCAGGATGCGGCTGGCGGCGAGCATATCACGGTCAAGAACCCTTCCGATGGCAGCGATCTGGCGCTGATTGCGCGCGGCGCCAAGGCCGATATCGATCAGGCTGTAGCAGCAGCCCGCAAGGCGCTTTCCGGCGACTGGGGCAAGCTGACCGCGACCGAGCGCGGTCGTGTACTGCATCGCATTTCGGAAGAAGTGCTGAAGAATATCGACCTCCTGACGGATCTGGAATCGAAGGATGTTGGCAAGCCGGTCGGCCAAGCCCGCGCCGACGTGGTGGCGCTGGCGCGTTATCTCGAATTCTACGGTGCATCCGCTGACAAGGTGCATGGCGATACGCTGCCCTATCAGAACGGCTTCACGGTTCTGTCGATCTATGAGCCGCACGGCGTCACGGGCCATATTATTCCGTGGAACTATCCGATGCAGATTCTGGGGCGCAGCCTTGGCGCAGCATTGGCCATGGGCAATGCCGCCGTGGTCAAGCCTGCCGAAGAAGCCTGCCTGACCATTCTCGAATTTGCGCGCATTGCCGAAAAGGCCGGTCTGCCGAAGGGCGCGCTCAATGTGGTGACCGGGCTTGGCGCGGAAGCGGGTGCAGCACTCTCCGAACATCCCGATGTCAACCACATCTCGTTCACGGGATCGGTGCGCACCGGTGAAGCGGTACAGGCCGCAGCAGCGAAGAACACTGTGCCGGTGACGCTGGAACTTGGCGGAAAATCGCCGCAGATCGTTTTCGCTGATGCCGATCTCGACCGCGCTTTGCCGTTTCTGGTCAATGCCGGCATTCAAAATGCCGGTCAGACCTGCTCGGCTTCGTCGCGCATTCTGGTCGAACGCAGCATTTACGAAGATGTTGTCGCGCGCATGAGCGAACGCTACCGCGCATTGAAGGTTGGCCCTGCAAGTGCTGATCCGTCCGTCGGTCCGGTGGTGTCGCAGCGCCAGAAGGCGATTGTCGAAAGCTATCTGGATCTCGCCAAGGAAAGCGGACTGTCCATTGCCGCGCAAGGCGTGCTGACCGAAGACGCGCCGGAAGGCGGGGCCTATGTGTTGCCGACGCTGATCCGCGACGTGCCTGCCGATCATCGACTGGCGCAGGAGGAAATCTTTGGTCCGGTGCAGGTTATCCTGCCGTTCGATACCGAAGAGGAAGCCATCGCCATTGCCAATGGCACGTCCTACGGTCTCGTTTGCGGCATCTGGACCAAGGATGGCGGACGCCAGTTCCGCCTCGCCCATGCGATCCATTCGGGGCAGGTGTTCATTAACAATTACGGCGCTGGCGGCGGTATCGAACTGCCGTTCGGCGGCGTGAAGAAATCCGGCCATGGCCGCGAAAAAGGTTTTGAGGCGCTCTACGGGTTTGCCTCGCTGAAGACGATTTCCGTGTATCACGGTTAAGGAGAAGCATAGTGTCGCTTGAAGGTAAGGTCGCGCTCATTACAGGAGCAGGTTCGGGGTTTGGCGAAGGCATGGCGAAGCGCTTTGCTTCAGGCGGCGCAAAGGTCGTCATCGTCGACCGCGACAAGGCAGGCGCTGAGCGCGTCGCAGGCGAAATCGGCGATGCGGCGCTGGCCGTGGCTGCCGATATTTCCAAGGAAGCCGATGTTGATGCAGCGGTGGAAGCCGCGTTTTCGAAATTCGGCAAGGTCGATATTCTCATCAATAATGCCGGTATTGGCCACAAGCCGCAAAATGCCGAACTGGTAGAGCCGGACGAGTTCGACCGCATTCTCGGCGTCAATGTGCGCGGCGTCTATCTGATGACGCGCAAGCTCATCCCGCATTTCAAGGGCAATGGCGAAGGCGTCATTTTGAACGTCGCTTCGACGGGTGCTGGTCGCCCGCGCCCGAATCTTGCCTGGTACAATGCCACCAAGGGCTGGGTCGTTTCGGTCACGAAGGCGCTCGCCATTGAACTCGCACCGTCGAAAATCCGCGTCGTGGCGCTGAACCCGGTTGCCGGTGAAACGCCGCTGCTCACCACGTTCATGGGTGAGGACACGGAAGAAATCCGCAAGAAATTCCGCGATTCCATCCCGATGGGCCGCCTGTTGAAACCCGACGATCTGGCTGAAGCGGCGGCTTTCCTTTGCTCGCCCGCTGCCTCTATGATTACCGGGGTTGCGCTCGACGTGGATGGCGGGCGCTCGATTTAAATCCAGAAAGGTTGTAGGGGAACCATGGGTAAACTGTTTAAAGCCGGGCTTATAACGGCTGCGATGCTGGCATCGATCAACGGTGCGTTTGCAAAAGATACGCTGGTGGTCGGCGAAGTGCTGGAGCCGCCGGGTCTGGACCCGACCGCCAATGCCGCCGCCGGTATCCGGCAGGTTACCTATGCCAACCTTTATGAGGGTCTGGTGCGCATTGTCGAGGATGGCACGGTGAAGCCGCTTCTGGCTGAAAGCTGGACCGTCTCCGACGACAAGAAAACCTATACGTTCAAGCTGCGTCAGGGCGTGAAGTTCCATGACGGCACGCCGTTCGACTGCTCGGTGGTAAAATTCTCCTATGAGCGCGCCGTCGCTCCGGATTCCACCAATGCGCAGAAGGGCCTGTTTGCGCCGATTGAAAGCACGCAATGTCCTGATCCTGCGACCGCTGTTGTCACGTTGAAGCGCCCAACGTCGAACTTCCTGTTCAATATGGGCTGGGGCGACGCGGTGATGGTCGCGCCGAATTCGGCTGGCGACAACAAGACCAAGCCGGTCGGCACGGGTCCGTTCAAGTTCAAGCGCTGGGTGCAGGGCGACCGCGTCGAGTTGGAACGCAATGCGGATTACTGGGGTGAGCCTGCAAAGCTTTCCGCCGTCACGTTCCGCTTTGTGAGCGATCCGTCGGCAGCGGCAGCAGCCATTCTTGCCGGTGACATCGACGTATTCCCGATGTTCCAGGCGCCGGAGCTGATCAGCCGCTTCAAGAGCGACGACAAGTTGCAGGTTGAAGTGGGCGATACGGCGGGCAAGGTCATCCTGTCGTTGAATAATGCCAAGGCGCCGTTCGACAATGTGAAGGTGCGTCAGGCGCTGGCCTATGCCATCGACAGCAAGGCGCTGATCGAAGGCACCTATTCCGGTTTCGGCACGCCGATCGGTTCGCATTATTCGCCGGTCGATCCGGGCTATGTCGATCTCTCGCAGACCTATCCTTATGATCCGGCCAAGGCGAAGCAACTGCTGGAAGAAGCTGGCGTACCAGAGGGCACGTCGATTACCATCACGCTGCCACCACCGGCCTATGCGCGTCGTGGCGGCGAGATCATTGCGGCGATGCTGGCCGAGGTCGGCATTCAGGTCAATCTCGTGCCGATCGAGTTTGCGCAGTGGCTGGATCAGGTGTTCAAGCGGTCGGATTTCGACGCGACGATCATCGCCCATACCGAAGCGCGCGATCTCGATATCTATGCCCGCGACAAGTACTACTTCAACTACAATAACCCGGATTATAAGGCGCTCTACAAGTCTTATGCCGAGGCTGGCAGCGACGAGGAACAGCTGGAACTCGTCAAGAAGTTGCAGGAAAAGCTGGCCGCCGACGAGCCGAATGTCTTCCTCTATGCGCTGCCGAAAATCGGCGTCTGGAACAAGAACGTAAAAGGTCTTTGGAAGAACATGCCGATCCCGGCTGATGATCTGACCCAGGCTTACTGGGCCGAATAAGAACCTCCGCCCTGGCGCTTTGGCAAAGGGGCGGAAGACATAACGAATGGCCGTGCACCCCATAAATATAAGGGGAGGGCGTATGGTGAGTTGGAATGTGGAAAGCGGATATCCGTCTTTTCAAGGAGGTCGTTTTGCTGGCTTATATATCCGGGCGGTTGGTTTCGCTCTTGCTGACGACGCTTGCGGCTTCCGTCATCGTCTTTCTGTTGATGCAGGTGCTGCCGGGCGACCCGGCAGCGGTGATCCTTGGCATCAATGCGCAGCCTGAAACGCTGGCCGCGCTGCATGCCCAGCTCGGTCTGGATCAGCCGCTCTGGTGGCGCTATCTCACATGGATCGGCGGCTTTCTCAAAGGCGATTTCGGCACGAGCTATACCTATTCCGTGCCGATCAGCGAATTGCTCGGCCCACGCATCATGGTCACGCTGCCGCTGGCTTTTTTGTCGATGGTTCTGTCGGTCGCGGTCGCCATTCCGGTTGGTGTCTATGCGGCATCGAAGCGCGGCAAAACCGGCGACGTCGTCTCCATGGGGGTGGCGCAGGTTGGCGTCGCCATCCCGAATTTCTGGCTCGGCCTGCTCCTGATCCTGCTGTTTGCCTTGCAGCTCGGCTGGTTTCCGGCTTCGGGTTTCGCGGGTTGGGAAGGCGGTTTCTGGAACGGCATCCGCTCGCTGTTTCTGCCAGCACTGGCGCTGGCGCTGCCGCTTGCCGCCATTCTGGCGCGTGTCACCCGATCCGCCGTCATCGAAACGCTGGGTGAGGATTTCGTGCGCACCGCGCGTGCCAAGGGCCTGACGCGCAAGTCCGCGCTCTGGCGTCATGCGGTGCCCAATGCGCTGATCCCGGTCGTCACCATCATCGGCCTGCAATTTTCCTTTCTGCTGGCGGGAACCATCATCATCGAAAACGTCTTCAATTTGCCCGGCCTTGGAAGGCTGGTGTTTCAGGCCATCGCGCAGCGCGATCTCGTCACCGTGCAGTCGCTGGTGACGCTGCTTGCCGCTTCCGTGATCGCGGTCAATTTCATCGTCGATCTTGTCTATGGCTTCATCGATCCGCGCCTTTCGACGGGAGGCAGCCGATGAGCGACACGCAAATTCTGCCGAAGCCCGGCATTTTCCGAACGGTGCTTTTGAGCCGCAGCCTGACCATCGGGACGCTGATTACGGTTATCCTCGTTGCGATGGCGCTCATCTCCTTTTTCTGGACGCCCTATTCGCCGACGGCGATGAATTTTCGCGACAAGTTGCAGGGGCCGAGCCTCAATCATCTGTTCGGCACGGATAATTTCGGTCGCGACGTGTTTTCCATGATCATGGTCGGCGCGCGCAATTCCATCGCCGTGTCGATCATTGCCGTGCTTGTCGGTGCCGGGATCGGCATTCCGCTGGGCGCTTTCGCGGCGGCACGCGGCGGCATGGTGGACGGTTTCGTCATGCGCATGACCGATCTGGCTTTCGCCTTTCCCGCGCTGCTTACTGCCGTCATCATCACGGCGGTCTTCGGTCCCGGTGCGGTGAATGCGATGATCGCCATCGGCATTTTCAACATTCCGGTGTTTGCCCGTGTCACGCGCGGCGCGTCGCTGGGGCTGTGGAAACGCGAATATGTGCAGGCGGCCCGTTGCGCAGGGCGTGGCGATGTATCGATCACGCTTTTGCATGTGCTGCCCAATATCAATCATGTGCTGATCGTACAGGCGACGATCCAGTTCGCGCTCGCCATCGTTGCCGAGGCGGGCCTTTCCTATGTCGGTCTTGGCACCCAGCCGCCGATGCCAAGCTGGGGCAAGATGCTCAACGACGCACAGACCTTTATTTACGACGCGCCTTGGCTCGCCATTTTCCCCGGCCTCGCCATCACGTTTGCCGTGCTGGGCCTCAACATGCTGGGTGACGGATTGCGCGATGTGCTCGACCCGCGCGTGCGGAGGCAGAGATGACAGCACCCCTTCTTGAAATGGACAATATGTCCGTCGAGCTGCCCTTCGGCACTCGTTCCGCAGATATTGTCTCCGGCATCACGCTGACGCTGAACCGTGGCGAACGCCTCGGTGTCGTTGGTGAATCCGGTAGCGGCAAGTCGATCACCGCGCTTGCCGCCATGGGCCTGCTGCCGGAACGGATGCGTGTGCGCGGCACGTTGCGCTTCGACGGTCAGGACCTTGCCGCCACGCCGGAAGCGGAACTGTGCAAAATGCGCGGACGGCGCATGGCGATGATCTTTCAGGAGCCGATGACGGCGCTCAATCCGGTCAAATCCATCGGCGCGCAGATTGCCGAAGGCCGCCGTCTGCATTTGGGCGAAAGCCGTGCGGATGCCGAGCGTAAAGCGCGCGAACTGCTCGACCGCGTTGGCCTGCCTGCGCCGCGCTTCAATCTCGATCTTTATCCACACCAGCTTTCGGGCGGGCAGCGCCAGCGTGTGATGATCGCCATGGCGATTGCCTGCGAGCCGGACCTGCTGATCGCCGATGAGCCGACCACTGCACTCGACGTGACGGTGCAGGCGCAGATTCTTGATCTGATGGACGAACTGATCGACGAAACCGGCACGGCGCTGATGCTGATTACCCACGATCTCGGTGTGGTTTCGGAAATGACCGACCGGATAGCCGTCATGTATGCGGGCCGCATCGTCGAGACCGGACGCACGCAAGCCGTGTTTCAACGCATGGCGCATCCCTATGCACGCGGGCTGTTTGCAGCCTCGCCGCATGGCGCCGCCCTTGTGCGCAGTCACGCGACGGGCAAACGCCTGCGCCTTGCCGCCATTCCCGGCGTGGTGCCCGATCCGCTGACGCGTCCGCCTCATTGCACCTTCGCCGATCGTTGCGCCTTTGTGCAGGATGATTGCCGAAAGGCAATACCGGGTCTCGATTTCATCGCCGAGAATGACGGCATCGTGCATCGTGCCGCCTGCCTGCACTCGCGTGAAGGCGAGGTGGTTTCATGAGCCAGATGATTTTGCAGGTGCGCGATGTGGTGCGCGAATATCAGCTTCCGCGCGCGTCTTTCTTTTCGAGGCCGGGCTCCTTGCGTGTTCTGCATGGCGTCAATGTCGAGATCGAAGCAGGACAAAGCCTTGGCATCGTTGGCGAAAGCGGTTCCGGCAAATCCACGCTGGCTCGCGCCGTGATGGGGCTGGAACGTCCGCAGTCGGGTCAGATTCTCGTCAACGGGCAGGATATTTACGCTCTCGACCGCGCTGGTCTGCGCGAGGCACGCAAAGGCTTTCAGGCGATTTTTCAGGACCCCTATGGCTCGCTCGATCCGCGCCATACGGTGAAGCGGATTATTTCCGAGCCGATTGTGTCGCTTGAAAGCGGCACGAGCGCCAAAGATCGCGACGACCGTGTGGCGGAAGTGCTGGAAGCGGTCGGCCTGCCCAAAGCATCGGCGGAAAAATATCCGCATGAGTTTTCCGGCGGGCAGCGCCAGCGCATAGCCATTGCCCGCGCTTTGATCACCAGACCGGCGCTGATCGTGGCCGACGAGCCGGTCTCCGCGCTCGACGTTTCCATTCAGGCGCAGGTGTTGAATCTGATGATGGATTTGCAGGAAAAGTTCGGCCTTTCCTATCTCTTCATCAGCCATGATCTCGGTGTGGTGCGCGCAATTACCGACCGTGTTGCCGTGATCTATCGTGGCAATATCGTCGAGCAGGGACCGACCAATGCGGTGTTCGACAATCCGCAACATGACTACACGCGGGCGCTGGTCGATGCCGTGCCAAAACCTTTTTCCGGTCGCCGCAAGCGCGTGCGGCGATCCGATTCCACACTGAAATTGCCTGAGTGATTTGAGGAAATATCCAATGTCGAATCTTGCCGATTTGTCAGCCGTTGAACTCGTGTCCGCCTATCAGGCGAAGTCGCTTTCGCCGGTCGAAGTCACGGAAGCCGTCATCACCCGCATCGAAGCCTATGAGCCGAAGCTGAACGCGCTTTGGGCCTATGACCCGGATGCTGCGCGGGCGGCGGCCAGGGCTTCCGAAGCGCGCTGGGCGAAGGGTGAACCAGCAGGCCCCATTGATGGTGTGCCGCTGACGATCAAGGAAAACATTGCGACCGAGGGAACGGCGGTTCCGCTTGGCTGCGCGGCGCTGCCGCTGAAGCCTGCCGCCGCTGATGCCCCACCTGCGGCCCGTACCCGTGAGGCTGGCGGCGTGCTGCTCGCCAAGACGACCATGCCCGATCTCGGCATGTTGTCTTCGGGGCTGTCGAGCTTCCACAAGCTTGCGCGCAATCCATGGGACCTCGGCACCAATCCGGGCGGTTCAAGCGCCGGTGCAGGCAGTGCCGGTGCCGCTGGTTATGGTCCCTTGCATATCGGCACCGATATTGGCGGCTCTATCCGCCTGCCGGCTGGCTGGTGCGGTCTCGTTGGATTGAAGCCGTCCTTCGGGCGTATTCCGATTGATCCGCCATTCCTCGGTCGCGTGGCCGGTCCGATGACGCGCACGGTTGCCGACAGCGCGCTTTACATGTCAGTGCTGTCGCGTCCGGACCGTCGCGACGCCATGAGCCTGCCCTATCAGGACATTGACTGGATGGACCTCGCCCTCGATGTGAAGGGGTTGAAAATCGGTCTCTGGCTCGATGCCGGTTTCGGCGAGCCGACCGGCGATGAAACCCGCGCCGCGGTGGAAGCAGCCGCGAAAGCTTTCGCCGATGCGGGCGCGATCATCGAGCCGGTTGCGCCGTTCCTCAATCGCACCATGATCGACGGTCTCGACCGCTTCTGGCGCGCGCGCTCCTGGGCCGATGTGAAGAAGATGACGCCGGAAAACCGCGCGAAAATCCTGCCTTACATCTATCAGTGGACCGAGACCGCCGAAGGCTTGAACGGCGAGGAGGTCTATTCCGGCTTCGCGCAGATCGACGCAATGCGCCATGCGGCGCTCGCCGCGTCCAAGGATTTCGACTTCATCATCTCGCCGACTGCTCCAATGCCGACGTATCCGGCGGAATGGGCATCGCCGATCAACGATCCGCAGCGTCCGTTCGAACACATTGCCTTTACAGTCGCGATGAACATGTCGGAACAACCGGCGATCTCGATCAATTGCGGCTATACATCGACGGGCCTGCCGATCGGCCTGCAGATTTTCGGCCAGCGTTTCGATGATCTGGGCGTGTTGCGGATGGCAAAAGCGTATGAGGGGATGCGGCCTGCGCAGAAGCCTTGGCCGGTTCTCGGCTGATCCATAGAGGCGAGATGATCGCCAACCCCGCATCCCTCACCCTGAGGAGGCGCGAAGCGCCGTCTCGAAGGGCGAGGGGGGCTGCAAGGCCAAAATTTTGTCCCGTCTCATCCTCACCCTTCGAGACGGTGTCCTTCGACAAGCTCAGGACACCTCCTCAGGATGAGAGGGGACGCTGAGCGGCCCTTCTTATCTGTTGGGCCTGAGCGGCGCGCGTTCCTTGTAGCGGTCCACGGCGGTGAGCTTCTGGATGAGCGGCTCGGCGTCGCGCCAGCCGTAAATCTCGGTGCGCAGATAGTCGAGTTCGGCTTCGAGTTCGTCTTCGCCGATTTCGGTCCACCATGATTTCGGACGACCGTCGCTGCCGTCCGACCAGCGATAGCGACGCTCCTTCAGCTTGTCCTTCATTTCGAAGGGGCTGTTCTCGGCATAGATGCGCAGGCGCGATTTCTGGCTGGCTTGCAGCAGTTCGGCAAAGGGCGTCACATCGCCGGACTGTTCCTTCAGCACCGCAAGCAGCGCCTGACAATCATCCTCGGCGCGGTGCCCGTTATGGAAATACCCGCTCTGGCCGATCAGATAGCCAAGCTTGGTGCCTTCGAAACCGCGTGCGGTCCAGTCGATTTCCTTGACAGAACAGGCCCACGGCTTGTTGGCGAAGACCGGTGAGAACCGCTCCAGAAACGGACGGTCGAAACCGGCATTATGCGCGATGATCAGATCGGCATCGGCGATCAATGCTTCCAGCTCCGCCAGCGGGATCGTCTGCCCCTTCACCATCTCATCGGTGATGTTGGTGATACGGGTAATGTCTGCCGGGATCGGCTTTGATGGTTCCTGCAAAGCGCCGAAGGTGGCGCAGACATCGCCAATCGAGCCGTCATCGGCGTAGCAGAAGGCGACGGCGCCGATTTCGATGATTTCTTCCTGCGCGGCATTCAGTCCAGTCGTTTCCGTATCCACGACAACGCCAAGGCGAGGGAAGGCCATTCTGTCGGCATCAGGCACCACAGGCAGAGGATCGAGTCGTTGCAAAATGCGATAACGCCCGCTGTCGTTCAGCTGACGCACCATTTCCGCCTCGTTCAAGGCAGGTGCTTTGCCGATGTCGCGCTTCGGTTTCGCGCGGGCAGGACGCAGCTCCGCCCGTTCTTCCCCAGCCTTCGCAGCGGGAGTAAAAAGGTCGAACTGGTGGCGCATCGAAATTCTCCAAACAGAGCGTCACCGGCCAGATTGAGGCCGGACCCGCTCGAATAGCATGGGCACAGGATGACATTTAGCCTTTTCCAGACCAAGCCTTCATTCGCATTAGTAACAGGTAATAATGGCCGGAAATGGCTTCAAGCGCATGCTGTTTGACTTTCGCGAGCAATAACTGGGGATAAACATTATGCGCCTATTTAAGAATAGAATTCAGCGTTTGCGTGGAGGTCATTGTTTGCAATTTTATATTAGCGCTTCCTTTATTTAAATAAGTGAATATTTTATTCTGTAACTATTAATTGTGCTACAAAAGTTAATTTGACTCATATGTGCAATTGCACTTCCAGATGGGCACCACTACTTGTTGAATTATAATTCAATCGATTTTTGGTTCGGCTTCTCGTGAAAATTGTTCCCTCTTTGCTGATCATGCTGTTTGCGGTCGCGATGTCGAGTCTATGGGTGCTCGACAGGCGGCGGACGCATATGCTGCTGTTCGGCCTGAGCTTTGCAGCATTTTCGCTGGGGCATTTCGTACAGATTTCACCGTTTCTGCCCAATCTGCGCCATACATTCCTTTTGGCAATCTTGCTGCAATTTGCGGCTGGCTGGCTGTTCTGTCAGGCGGTAATGGTGCGGCTGGGGCGCGGCTTTCCGCCGAGAACCGCGTCGCTGATCACCATTTCGACGCTGGCGGTCGTCGGCCTCCTTGCATGGTATGGCGCGATCTACAGCTATCTGGTCGTTGCTGCCAATATCGGCCTTGGAACGCTGGCCGCTCTTTTGTGTGTGTATGCCCGGCGTGTGCCGGGCGACCGGTGGGTGGAATCTGCGCTGCGTCTGGTGCTGGTGCTGCTGGCGGCGCATTTCTTCCTGCGCAGTGTCTTCACGATCATCATGCTCGATGATGTGTTGAGTTCCAGGCAATTGCTGTCCTTGCCTTATTGGTCATGGGTGACGGTGGCTGCGTCGATGGGCGGCGTGCTGCTCGGCCTGTTCATTCTGACGGTGGCCGCGCTCGATAACATCGACAAATTGCGCAATGAACGCGATGCCGATCCGTTGACGGGCCTTCTCAACCGGCGTGGCATGGAACAATGCGCAAAGCGCGCGCTGGCGCAGGCTCCGCTGGACGCGACCCATGCGGTCATCATTGCCGATATCGATCATTTCAAGGCGATCAACGACCAGTTGGGCCATGCGACCGGTGACCGGGTGCTGGTCGAGTTTGCACATCTGCTGCAGTCGTTGGTCGGAAAGGACGCGCTTGTCAGTCGTGTCGGCGGCGAGGAATTCGTTCTGCTGGTCGCGGGCAGCGCCCAATATTGCGAACGCTTCGCCAAGCGACTTTGCAACCGGGTTGCCCGTCATGACTTTGCGGCGCTGCCCAGTGGTCGTCATGTGACATGCAGTTTCGGTGTCGCCATGCTGCGTCGCAACGAAACCTTATGGCAAACGGTGTCCCGGGCCGATCTTGCCTTGATGCGCGGCAAGCATCGCGGGCGCAATCGCACGGTGACCGAGGGCAAGGAATTCCCCGAAATTTCGGACGATACGCCGCCCCCTTATCGCCTGACGGGTTGATGAGGCGTTCCTCTCCGCGAGAGGAATTATCAGACGGACGCCGTTCGTAAAGACTTTGGTTACCATAATTCGCCATGCTGGAAGCGACCATTGCGGTCACTGCTTTGCTTCGGCCACTGCTTTGCCATGTCCTGTTCGCTTTTTTGCCGAACTGCCATGCGAGGCGAGGGCCCGAAAGTGGGGCCGCGAAGTCGAATTCCAGTCGGGTTAGTATCATGGCGTGTGTGACAGAAGTGTATGGCTATGCGGTTCCGCGTAGCAGCCGTATCAGCGTTCCGTTCAGTTTGCGCGGTTTTGCGCGCTTGACGGCTTTTGCCGTTACAGGGCTTTTCGCCGGTGGTTGGATGCTGACCACGCTCGGCGCGCTTGAAACGGTCATCCCGGCATTTGCACCTGTCGCGCCAGTCATGCGGCGCGCGCCCGGGGCCATGCCGCAGGCGCTCGCCCTTGTCGATCAGACCCGAACGCCATCGCACAAGATGCGCGAGAGCTTCATCAAGGCCTATACGGCGGATGGCGCCTATTCCAATCTCGATTGGCACCGCAACAAAGTGACCGACGATCAGCCGATCATTGCCGATATCGGTCCGGATTCGGTCATCGAACCAAAATCCGTAGACGTCGCATCGGTGGTCGAACCGCGCGCCGACCGGGTCAAACTGCCCGAGCCGGTTGCAGTTGCTTCAGCCGCCACGGCCATGGATAAAACGGGCGACACGGCGGCGAAACCCGCGACAGCAGCGGCTGTCACGCTTGGCTATGCAAGCGCGCCGCAAACGCCTGCCGCTCTTGTCGCGCTGGCCCAGATACAACCGCAGAACCCGTCCGGTATTTTGCCTCTGTCGCAGGCCGAAGAAGCTGATGCAGAGGGTAGTGCCACGTCCAATCTGCCGGTCGGCAAGGCGATACCGTTGCCGCAATCCGCGCCTGACCAGAAAACGAACATGGCGGCTGACGACGATACCGATAGCGATATGTTCGTGCCGGATGATGTGCCTTTGCCGGGTGCCAAGCCTGCGCTGCGCGCCTCGCGCATGCGTCCGAAGACGCAGCTTGCCTACGCGCCCGAAAGCGGCCTGACGGACAGTCCTGAGCCGGGCCTTTTCAGCCCATTGCTCAATCAGGCTGCGCGCAGCCGCGTGGCGATCTATGACATTTCCGCTGCAACCGTCTATTTGCCGAGCGGGGAAAAGCTCGAAGCCCATTCCGGCATCGGTCGCATGCGCGATAACCCCAGCTATGTGAACCAGAAGAACCGCGGCCCCACGCCGCCGCACAGCTACAATCTGCGCATGCGCGAGGCGCTCTTCCACGGCGTTGAAGCGATCCGCCTGACACCCGCTGACGGCAACAACCGCTACAATCGTGACGGGCTTCTGGCGCATACATTCATGCTGGGACGCAACGGCGATTCCAATGGCTGCGTGGTGTTCCGGGATTATCCGCGCTTCCTGCGCGCCTTCAAGCGCGGCGAGTTCAATAAGCTGGTCGTGGTGCCCCGCATGTCGTCATCCAAGCCGGCGCGCATTGCGTCACTTTTCTGATCGAAACATATCTGCGCAAAGAATTTCCGGCATCAGCTGAGTACACGAAAAATTGCCCCCGACAATATTGCAGGGGTAGCGGGAACTGATAGACATCCCGCGTTGCAATTCTTCGGAGACATCTTTCAGTGAAGCTCTATTACAAAGCCGGTGCCTGTTCGCTCGCACCGCATATCGTTCTCAGCGAAACCGGCCTGCCTTATACGTTTGAAGCCGTGGACCTGAAATCCAAGATCACCGCCAGCGGCGCCGATTTTCTGGTGGTCAATCCGCGTGGCGCGGTTCCGGCGCTGGAGATCGAGCCGGGCGTGGTGATCACCCAGAACGCCGCTATCCTGCAATATATCGGCGATCATTCGGATGTCGCAGCGTTCAAGCCTGCCTATGGTACGATGGAACGCGCACGCTTGCAGGAAGCACTCGGCTTCTGCGGCGATCTGCATTCTGCCTTCGGCGGCTTGTTTGCACCGAACCTGACGGAAGAAGCGAAGGCGGGTGTGCTTGCCAATATCACGCGCCGCATGGGCCAGTTTGAAGCCATGCTGGTGGATGGTCGCAGCTATTGGTTGGGCGAAGAACTGACCCAAGCCGATGTTTATGCGTCGGTCGTCCTTGGCTGGGGCTTTGCGATGCAGGTCGATCTCAGCGCCTATCCGAAGGCGCTCGCCCTGCGTGAACGCGTCATGGCGCGTCCAGCGGCGCAGAAGGCGCTGAAGGAAGAAGGTCTGATCTGATCCTTCGCAGCCGGAGCCATTATGGCTCCGGCTGTTATGCTTCTATTGCTTCGCTTTTCGCTCAAGGCTTTGAGCCCTCGCATCGACCGGCTGCTTATTGCCCGGCCTGCAAGAGCCATTCTTTTCATTGCGATTTTCTGGATGTGTCGGCCTCCCTTTGCGCATGCTTGGGGAGGTATGTTTTTTGCTATTTGGAGCGCAGTTAATTTCCGAAAATTATAATTATAAAATGTATAAATTTCTAATTTAGTATTTATATAATCGTAATATTGAATATATGAGTGCAATTTCATTAAATATATGAGCATAAAATTGCGATTTATTATAAATATAAGCGTATTCTGCGTTGTACGAATCTTCAACATTAGATATGGATTCGGTGTGATCTGTAAGTATTCTGCATTTTATTTGCGGAATTGCTAAATTTATTTGTTGGATTATTCGCCATGGGCCGGGGGGGCTGTAGGGGCGCATTTAGGGGCAATGATGTCGGTCATTTCAAAAGATCTGGTGCGGGTGCTGGGCTCAACAGCCGTGGCTCTCATTCTGACGAGCACAGTGGCTGCGGCGACGAGCGTTGTGGTAAACGGCGCAGCCTACCGTTATGCCGGGGGCAGTACGGCCAACCTGGACGGCTCGGGCGCGACCTACGAAGTGGCGACGACCAATAATGGGCGCGCATGGGGCGTGCTTGTCTCGACCGCAGCCGGATCAGCTTCGACGCTGAACGTGTCGAACATCAACGTCATCACGTCGGGATCGAAAGCACATGGCATTCAGGTCGGTGCGAAGGGAAGCAACGCGAATGGCATGGATCATTCGCTCATTCATCTGCTCGGCGGGGTAGCTGTCACCACTGACGGCGTCGGTTCCTATGGATTGCATGCGATTGATGGCGGCACGATTGACGGCTCAGTTCAGATCACGACGACGGGCGCCAGCGGCTTTGGCGCGTTCGCAGAAAGCTGGTCGACGATAAATCTATCGCACTCGGCAATCAACACGTCCGGCCAGAAGGCATTCGGCCTTATCGCAAATAATGACATGGGCACTGTCGCCGGGCAGATTTCCGGCGATGCGCTCACCATCACGACCGCTGGAGCCAATGCATCCGGCGCTTATGTCGATGGCGGCGGCCAGGTTCTGCTTACAGACAGCAATATTACGACAAGCGGCGCTACCGCGCACGGCGTCGAAGCCCTGTCGGGTGGCGCCGTCACGTTGAACGGTGGTTCGATCACCACTTCGGGCAGCAACGCAAGGGGCATCCAGGCCGACAATGCGACGGTCATCGCCAATGATGTGGCAATCGTGACCAACAACGCGGCCCGCTTTTCCGAAGGCGTCCAGTCGCACAACAATGCGAGCGTGACGCTCAACGGCGGTTCAATCACGACCCATGGTCTGCGCAATTACGGTCTGCTTGCCAGCAATGGCGGCTCGATTACGTCAAGCGCTGATATCACGACCTTAGGCAACAATGCCCATGCCGTGCAGGCGGGCGCATTCGGCACCAACCACCCGGGTTACGCTTATGACGGAACCACGTCCGGCACGGTCTCTCTGACTGGCGGCACCATCCGCACCGAGGCCAGCAATTTCGCTGTCGGCCTGCATACCGTCGATGAGGGGCTGATCGATGCCGAGAATATCGCCGTCGAAACCGTTGGCGCATCGAGCTTTGGCGCCTTCGCCGAATCCGCTTCCACGATCAGGCTTTCCGCTTCAACCATCCAGACGACCGGCGATCAGGCCCATGGGCTTCTGGCCAATAATGATCAGGGAACGGTAGGCGGCTCGATTTCGGCCACAAATACGCAGATTGTGACTTCCGGTGCTGGTGCTGCCGGGGCCTTGGCGCAGGCGGGCGGTTCGATTTCGCTCACGGGCGGCAGTGTCACCGCGCAGGGCGAGGCAGCGTCCGCTCTGGCGATTTCAGGCTCGGGCACGATCGTCGCCGAAGGCACGGTTCTTAAAACTGCGCAGGGACCGACAATTGGCGTTGTTCTGGCCAGCGCTGACGATGTAGCGCAAATTCGCCTCCGCAGTGGAACCGTTGCGACAGAGAATAATGGCGTCTTGTTGCAGGTGGATCGTTCCAATGGAGCGGGTTCCGGCGGCATTGTCGATATCGAACTCGATGCAGGCTCCGTCAGCACGGGCGATATTATCGACACGCAGGCTAAAACCGGGGCAGGAAACACCGTTCTGACTCTGCAGAATGGCGCAGACTGGAAGGGCCAAATTCAGGGGATCACGCATATCGAGGCGAAACGCGGCAGCAGTCTGGTTTTCGCGGGGCAATCGGTGATCGAAGGAAACCTTTCCGGCGTCCAGAGCAATTTCGATTTTGGGGATGAAGGCGATTTCATCGGCGGCAATGTCCTGCTTGCGGAGGGCTCTGCAACCCGTGGCGGCACGATTGCGATACCGATTACCGTGAGTGGCGATGTCAGTGTCGATCCTACATCCACTCTTGGCGGCAACTGGCAAATAGCCGGAGGTCTGGCCAGCTCAGGCACGATCACGCCCGGCAATTCCGTCGGCATCGTGTCGGTCGATGGCGACCTGACGCTGGCATCGTCTTCGGTCTATGCGGCGGAAATCGACGCGCAGGGCGGATCTGATCTGATCAAGGTGGGCGGAACCGCCAATCTGGCGGGTGCGGTGACCGTATCTACGCTCGGTGGCTATCAGCTGAACCGGCCTTACACGATCCTGACCGCAGGCAATCTTGCAGGCACGACATTCAGCAGCGTTTCCTGGACCGGATCGACTGATTTCATCGCGCCAAGCCTCAGCTATGATGCGAATAATGTTCTCCTGACCATCGGGCGCAATGCAGTTTCGCTTGCAAGTGTTGCGCAGACAGACAATCAGCGGGCTGTCGCTGGTGCAATCGACAGTCTGAGGCTGGGCAATCCGGTTGCGAATTCTGTCGCCTTTCTGGGTGCTGCGGGGGCAAGGCAGGCTTTCGACCAACTGTCCGGTGATGGATATGCGTCCACTAAGACAGGCTTGATCGAGACATCGCATTTGGCGGCGGATGCGATAAACAATCGCTTGCGCTCGGCATTTGCCAGTGTCGGAGCGAAGGACGTTCCGGCACTTTCTTATGCGAAAACAAAAGAACCGTCCCGTGCGTCTGCCGCAATTGATGCGGTCAGCGATGGCGCATCCCTGGGGCAATATGGGTTCTGGGCGACAGGCTTCGGCTCCTGGGTTGAGCAGGATGGAGATGCCAATGCTGCCGGTGTCTCTACATCGACAGGAGGCTTCATCTCCGGTCTCGATGTTGGGCTGGGAGAGGGCTGGCGCCTTGGTTTCGCGGGCGGTTACAGCCGGGCGGATATCGATCTCAAGGAGCGACATGCGGCTGCGACGAGTGACAATTGGCATCTCGGCATCTATGGCGGCAACCAGTGGGGCCCGCTGGGACTGCGCGCCGGGCTGATCCAGACATGGCATAGCCTCGATGCATCGCGGTCGGTTGCATTTACCGGTCTCTCCAACTCGCTGGAGGCCGATTATGATGCGCGCACGCTCCAAGCTTTCGGCGAGGTCGGATATCGGATCGACACGACCGCCGCATCCTTCGAACCGTTCGCCAATCTCGCGCATATCAGATTGCGCACGGACGCTTTCACAGAAACGGGTGGCGCTGCGGCATTGAATGTCGAAAGCGAAACGACCAACACGACCTTTACGACTCTCGGCCTGCGGGCGGAGGCTCCACTGTTGCTTGGATCAACATCCGTTAATCTGAAGGGTTCGCTCGGCTGGCGCCATGCCTATGGCGACATCATACCGGTCTCAACGCAGGCCTTCGCGGGCGGTGATGCCTTCAGTGTGGCAGGTGCGCCGATTGCCAAGGATACGGCTTTGCTGGAAGCAGGGCTTGATTTCGATGTGACGCGGGCCTCGACGCTCGGTCTCAGCTATACCGGCCAGTATGGCAGCGGTGCCAGGCAAAACGGGTTCAAGGCCTCGTTCAATATTAAGTTCTGACCTGGCCCGGTCTGCAACATGACGCAGTAAAGCCAAACTCACGTGCGGTTCCCAGCTTATCGAGCGGGAGCCGCACGGGCGACTGACAGCGGATGTAACGCGTATTTCGGTTCCCCAAGTGAGAAAGCCTGCGCTATTTCAGGGGCTGTACCTTGTATGTCAGGCTGCCCGGCGTCACTTCCTCGATCTTGATGGTAAGATCACGGATCTCAATACTTGACTGGGCGACAGGGAATTCCATTGTCTGCCCGCTCGCTGGGTGCTGCAGGTCGTGGCCGGAATAGCCGCGAATTTCGAACTGCATTTTGTCTTTTTCGATCCCTATGAACAGGATGTCGTAAATAGTGCCGCTTTCATTCGCGTCATAATCTTGAGCGCGAGGAAGGTCGGTTCCTTTGCTGTAGGCGCGCGGCGGTACGATTGGGTCGCCGGACAGGATGAATTGCGTCCGGCCGAAGCCGTCCGTTGCGGGTGCTGGCCGTTCGTCGACGTTTTCGGTTTGCGCTACGACAGCTCCGTCCGCCGCTTGCGCAATGCTCTCCGTCGCAGAACTGTAAAAGCCGAAGGACAAGCAGGCGAGGCCTGTCAAAATCGCTCGTCTCACAAAATGCATTCGGTTTTCCGACTCCGTTTGAGCCCCATCACGTTGTTTCATGTCACGCTCTGCCATTTTTGCCACGAGCATTCCAGCTGAAAAGCATCCCAATTTCACATGAAAACAAGCCGCCTACGCATCGTCGCGAATGGGCGGCAAGCGCCATACATGGTTCGGTGATGGCGACCTGAACGTGATAGCGAAGAAGGGGGGATAATACTGGCGGAGAGAGAGGGATTCGAACCCTCGATACGGTTTCCCGTATACACGCGTTCCAGGCGTGCGCCTTCAACCACTCGGCCACCTCTCCGTCTGCCTTGCTGTCGGGGAAAACCGCGTTAACGGCGAAATCTGACTGCAAACGAGATACCGCATTTCGTCTGGCGCTGGTTATTCGCCAACATGCGGTAGCGGCGCGCAATATAGCCAGAATACGCATATGTTCAATAGCTCTTTGCAAGTTTTTGCGCCAAATCGGCAGGGGCAGCGTAAATAGCCTCCATGGTCAGATATCTTACTGTTTTTAAAAGATAAATTTATGTGTATAATTTAACAGCACGAAGGATTGAGGTGCGAAGCCTTCCTTCCGTGAGGATTTGGCGGTATGAAAAGGCCAGGTCAACGACGTCGGGATGTGCCCGACGCGCTTGAATATGTGCCTGAATGTCTGGGGCAGGGAATCGTGATCCGGTTTGTGTTGCGTAGTTTCGCGGTTGTTTTTCTGGCATTGGCGGTGATCTTCGCCATTCTCGATGGCGCCCGTTCGGTCGGCGCGTCGAAGTTGGTGGCCAAACCGCTGCTTTCCATGTGGTCGCGTAACGCGCCGGAAACGTTGGCCGATGCAGAAACGCTCGTGACGCACTATATAGGAGCTACATTCTGGAACACGGTCTGTGTTCCTTTGCTCGGGCAGCCGGGATGGCTCTTCTTCGGTGTGCTCGCTTTGTTGTTCTATGTGATCGGTCATCGGCGCGGACGTCCCCTGGGGCGCTTCACTGCCTGACGGTCAATCCCACCACAGGGCCATAGGAGGTAGAAATCTATGAGTTTCCTCGACAGCTATCGCAAGAAAGTACAGATGCCCTCCACGGATGAGGCTTTGCCGGGCCGCGCAACAGCCATTCCTACATCCGCGACGCATTTCGTCTCCGGCCATCCGTTGAAAGGCCCATGGCCTGACGGCCTCAAGCAGATCATGTTCGGGATGGGCTGCTTCTGGGGCGCGGAACGGCTGTTTTGGCAGGTGCCGGGCGTCTATGTGACGGCGGCAGGCTATGCGGGCGGCATCACGCCAAACCCGACCTATGAAGAAACCTGCACCGGATTGACCGGCCATGCCGAAGTGGTGCTGGTGGTCTATGATCCCAAAGTCGTGAGCCTCGATGAGCTGCTGACGCTATTCTGGGAAGAGCATGATCCGACGCAGGGCATGCGACAGGGCAACGATATCGGCACCACCTATCGGTCGGTGATCTACACTTTCGATGACGCGGATCGGATGGCGGTTGAAAAAAGCCGTGATGCTTATGCAAAGGCGCTGGCAGCGCGGGGTTTGGGCCCGATCACCACGCAAATCGAAGATGCGCCGGTATTCTACTATGCCGAGGATTATCACCAGCAATATCTGGCGAAGAATCCGAACGGATATTGTGGCCTGCGCGGCACTGGCGTGAGCTGCCCAATCCCGCTGGCACAGTAAAACGGTCTCAAAAAAAATCGCGCGATCCTATCGCGCGATTTTCTTGTTCAGGATCAGCATGTCGGCATAGTCGCCGTCGAGCTGTTCGCAATCCTCCCAGCCGATCTGCCGGTAGAGGTCAGGCTTGTTCGTATAAAGAAAGGCCTCGCCGTGACCAAGCTCTGCCGCGGCCTTCTCGATGGCCCGGACAAGGCTCTTGGCGATGCCCCGACCGCGATAGGCGGGCGAAACGAAAACGCTCGCCACCCATGGCTTCAAATGGGCATGCGTCTCCAGATCATTATCGATCAGCAGCGCAAATCCGGCCAGTTCTCCATCTGATAGCGCTGCGCGCGCGATCTGCCCATCGTTGGTTCGCACGAGATCGTGGAAGCCGGCGATGGTCTGTTCCAGCGTTCCGCCGTTGAATTCGCCCCATTCGCCAAAGTTCCATGTCGCGCAGGCAGCTATGAGGTCGGGGCGGTCGGCGAGGTCGATTATCTGAAGCATGATCTTACCAATGCGGAGGTTTGGTGACCGGCACGTCAGGCGCGGTCTGTTCTTCCAGTTCCAGAAAACGGTCGGTCAGAGCGCTGAGCTTCTTGGAAAGCTGGTCGATAAGCTTCCACTGCTCGGCCAGCACGGACGACAGTTCGTCGATGGTCTTTTCCTGTTCGGCGACGCGAATTTCGAGCTCGGTCAGGCGTTGGTCCGCAGTCATGGTCGGTTCCGTTTCGATAAGAATCTCAAGCGCGCATCCTATCAGAGAAACAGGTTACTGCGTGAGGATGAGCGCGCCATTTGCTACTTCATAATGGCGCAGGCGCTTGAGAAAACTCATGCCGAGCAGAATGCCGGACAGCGCTTCGTCGCGCAGCACGATTGCTTCGACATTTTCCACGCGAATGCGTCCGATTTCCACGCTGTTGAGCATAGCGCGCGCTGCCGATGTTTCGCCATTGGCCGTTGAAACGCGGTAGCGGAAATCGTCGGGCCGCAGCGAAAGCCCAATGCGTCGGGCGGTGCTGGCATTGATCGCAACCGAGCCTGCCCCTGTATCGATCATCCCGCGCAGGTTCTGGCCGTTGAAGCGGATATCGGTGATGAAATGCCCGCGACTGTCCGGCGCAATCTGCGCACGGCGTCCGCTATAGGCGGATGGGTTCTGTTGGGATGATGGGGAGGGTTTTGCCGTCGCGGCTTGCTCGACCGTTGCCGACTGGAATTTCTCGAAGAGAACCGGAAAGGCCGTGGCCAATCCCGTCAGCATCAGAACAATAAAGAAAATCCGCGCCATGCTCACCCCGTTCTGAAGGCAAAGTATCCGGCGCGGATTACTGTCTGGTTACGTTTTAGTCTATTTCGTGCCGTACATGCGGTCGCCCGCGTCGCCGAGGCCCGGAACGATATAGCCCTTTTCGTCGAGGCGCTCATCGATGGAAGCGGTGTAGACATCCACATCTGGATGCGCCTTGGTGAAGCGTTCGATGCCTTCGGGTGCGGCGAGCAGGCACAGGAAGCGTATATTGGTCGCGCCGCGTTCCTTCAGCTTGTCGATGGCGGCAATGGCCGAATTGGCGGTAGCGAGCATCGGATCGACCACGATGATGAGGCGGTTGACGATGTCTTCCGGCGCTTTGAAGTAATATTCGACCGGCTGCAGCGTGTCGTGATCGCGATAAAGGCCGATATGGGCGACGCGGGCTGCGGGCACCAGATCGAGCATACCTTCCAGAAGGCCATTGCCCGCGCGCAGGATCGAAGCGAAGACCAGCTTCTTGCCTTCGAGGATCGGCGCTTCCATCGGCATAAGCGGGGTCTCGATCTCCATGGTGGTGAGTTCGAGATCGCGCGTCACTTCGTAGCAAAGCAGAAGCGAGATTTCTTTCAGAAGCCGCCGGAAGCTGGCCGTGGAAGTCTCGCGCTTGCGCATGATGGTAAGCTTGTGCTGGACAAGCGGATGGCTGACGACTGTAACGCCCATGATCTTTCCACTTTTTCTTCTTATCGTTTTGAACTTTAGCGGCAGATTGCGCCGGAGAAAACGCGTGGCAAGCGCACACGCACAGTTTTATGTCTCTTTGGCCATTTTTCAACGCCAACGCAAGCTGCGATCACAAAAGGGGTAGTGGGAAAACGTCTGTGCTTGTATCGTCCGGCACAAGCTTTATATGCATAACCGAAATTGTTTTCGTCAGACTATTCAAAAAGCAGGATGAGCTATGAGCCAGCAAAACGGCAATGCGGACCGCGTGGGCGCACAAGGTGGCATGGAACACTCGTTCGGCTTCAAGTCGGTGGACGAAAACGAAAAGCAAACCCTGGTCAATGACGTTTTCCACAAGGTCGCCAACAAATACGACGTGATGAACGATCTCATGTCGGCAGGCATGCACCGCGTCTGGAAAGATGCGATGATCGCCTGGCTGGCGCCGTCGAAGCGTCCGGGCTGGACCTCGCTCGACGTGGCTGGCGGCACCGGCGATATCGCCTTTCGCATTGTCGAGGCTTCGGGCCGTCAGGCGCATGTGACCATTCTCGACATCAATGGCTCGATGCTGGGTGTCGGTCGCGAGCGCGCGATCAAGAAGGGCCTTGCCGACAATCTCGAATTCGTTGAAGCCAATGCCGAGGAACTGCATTTCGAGGACAACAGCTTCGACGCCTATACGATTGCCTTTGGTATCCGCAACGTACCCCATATCGACAAGGCGCTGTCGGAAGCCTATCGCGTGCTGAAGCCCGGTGGCCGGTTCATGTGCCTCGAATTTTCCGAGGTCGAATTGCCGATCCTCGACAAGGTCTATGACCAGTGGTCGTTCCAGGCTATTCCGCGCATCGGCAAGATGATTACCGGCGATGCTGATTCCTACAGCTATCTGGTCGAATCGATCCGCAAATTCCCCAAGCAGCAGGATTTCGCCGCCATGATCGAGACCGCCGGTTTCGAGCGTGTGAGCTATCGCAATTTCACCGGTGGCATTGCGGCGCTTCATTCGGGCTGGAAGCTGTGATTGTGCCTGTCATGAATGCGGGCTGGGGCACTGGGGCGGGCATTATCGCATGAGTAATCTTTCCGCCGCTTTCCGGTTGGCGCGGGCCGGATGGATTTTGACACGCGAAGGCGTGATCAGTGCGCTGCCGGTCGAAGGATTGTCCGGTCTTCCGGCCTTCGGCCACAAGATTGCAGGCATGCTGGCGCGTCCGCGCGCGCGGCACATGCAGCGTTCCGAGCGCATGTCGCGGGCGATGAACAAGCTTGGCCCGTCCTATGTGAAGCTTGGCCAGTTTCTGGCCACACGCCCGGATATTGTCGGGCGCGATGTGGCTGCCGATCTGGAGCTTTTGCAGGATCGTCTCGATTATTTTCCGCAAGCCGACGCGATTGCCGGTATCGAAGGTTCGCTCGGTCGCAAGATCGACGATCTTTACCTGCATTTCGACGCGCCGATAGCGGCGGCCTCGATGGCGCAGGTGCATCCTGCCGAAGTCATGAGCGACGGCAAGCCGAAGAAGGTTGCGGTCAAGGTTATCCGCCCCGGCGTTCGCCAGCGTTTCGCCCGCGATCTCGAAGGCTTTTACATGGTCGCGCGCATGCAGGAGCGCCATGTGCCCTTCACGCGCCGCCTGCGTCCGGTACAGGTGGTCGAGACATTGCAGCAGACCACCCGCATCGAGATGGATCTGCGACTGGAAGCGGCAGCGCTTTCCGAAATTGCCGAAAACATCAAAGGCGATGAAGGTTTCCGCGTTCCGCAGGTGGACTGGGAACGGACCGGTCGCGATGTGCTGACGCTCGAATGGATCGACGGCACCAAGATGTCGGATGTTTCGGCGCTGGCCGCTGCGGGCTTCGATCTGAAGAAGCTTGCCGAAACGCTGATCCAGTCTTTCCTGCGCCACACGCTGCGCGACGGCTTTTTCCATGCCGACATGCATCCCGGCAATCTGTTTGTCGATCCGCAGGGCATCATCGTCGCGGTCGATTTCGGCATCACCGGACGGCTCAACAAGCAGCAGCGGCGCTTCCTGGCAGAAATTCTCTATGGCTTCATCACGCGCGATTATATGCGCGTGGCGGAAGTGCATTTCGAAGCAGGCTACGTCCCGCATACGCACGACGTGGCGAGTTTTGCGCAGGCCATTCGCGCCATTGGCGAGCCGATCCACGGCCAGCCGGCGGAAACCATTTCGATGGCCAAGCTTTTGACGCTGCTGTTCGAAGTGACCGAGCTTTTCGACATGGAGACCCGGCCCGAGCTTCTGATGCTCCAGAAAACCATGGTTGTGGTTGAAGGTGTGTCGCGCACGCTCGATCCGCATTTCAACATGTGGAAAGCAGCCGAGCCGGTTGTCGGCGACTGGATTCGCAAGAATCTTGGGCCGCAGGGCATGTTGCTCGACGCGAAGGACAGCGCTTATTCCCTGCTGCATTTTAGCCGCAAAACGCCGGAGTTGGTGGCGCGTGTGGAGCGCGTTTCGGTTGCGCTGGACGATATGGCCGCCAATGGCTTGCGCTTCGATGTAGCCACGGCGGAAGCCATCGGTCGCGCCGAAGCCAAGCATTCGCGTTGGGGCCGCATCGCGCAAATAGTGATTGCAATTGCGCTCGCTGCGATCGCGATCAAGCTCTATATTTGGCTATAATACACTTTTAAAGTGACAAATCACCCATAAGATGATTTCATTGATTGCACTTGCAATAAGCCGGTGCAATCAAATGGCCAGTATCACTATTCGCAATCTCGACGATGCCGCCAAGGAAAAGCTGCGTGTGCGCGCCGCGCGCAATGGGCGTTCCATGGAAGAGGAAGCGCGGCTTCTTCTGACTGCGCTGGAAGAACCCGCGCAGGTTACGCCGCCTCAGTCCGGTGCGATCACAGGCGCGTCACTCACTGGCAAGCGCGTTCTGCTGATTATTGGTGGCGGTATTGCCGCTTATAAGACGCCCGACCTGATCCGCCGCTTGCGTGAGCGTGGTGCGCAGGTTCGCCCGTTGATGACGGCGGCAGCGCAGCAATTCGTGACACCACTGACCATCGGTGCCGTTTCCGCCGATCATGTCTTTACCGATCTGTTCGCCCGAGAGGATGAGCAGGATGTCGGGCATATAAGGCTCGCCCGCGATGCGGATCTGATCGTCGTCGCGCCGATGACTGCCGATCTGATGGCGAAGATGGCGAACGGTCTGGCTGACGATCTTGCCAGTGCAGTTCTGCTGGCGCGCAAGGTTCCGGTTCTGATTGCGCCTGCCATGAACCCGGCCATGTGGGACAATCCGGCGACCCGGCGCAATCGTCTGACACTGGAAAAAGACGGTGTGCATTTCATCGGCCCCGAGCAGGGCGAGATGGCCGAGAGCGGCGAGGCGGGAACGGGCCGTATGAGCGAGCCGCTCGCCATCGTCGCGGCAGTGGAAACGCTGCTTGCACCGCGTGCACGACCACTGGCTGGAAAATCCATCGTCATGACCTCCGGCCCGACGCATGAGCCAATCGATCCGGTGCGCTATATCGCCAACCGCTCGTCGGGCAAGCAGGGCCATGCCATCGCCGCCGCTTTGGCGCGGCTGGGTGCAACGGTGCATCTGGTGTCTGGTCCGGTCGCCATTCCCGATCCCGAAGGCGTTAACGTCATTCATGTCGAGACGGCGCGTGAAATGCAGGCGGCTGTGGAGCGGCATCTGCCCGCCGACGCGGCGATCATGGTGGCTGCTGTCGCCGATTGGCGCACGGCCAATGAAGCCGGGCAGAAGATCAAGAAAAAGCCCGGCGAAAGCGCGCCGACACTGGCCATGGTCGAGAACCCCGACATTCTGGCCGGTGTCGGTCATAGCGAAAAGCGCCCGGGTCTCGTGGTCGGCTTTGCGGCGGAAACGCAGGACGTGGCAGACAATGCGCGAGCCAAGCTTGAGAAAAAGGGCGCGGACTGGATCGTCGCCAACGATGTGTCCTATGGCTCGGATGGCAGCAGCGTCATGGGCGGCGACCATAACCGCGTACGAATTCTAAGCCGCTCCGGCATCGAGGACTGGCCGGAAATGAGCAAAAGCGAGGTGGCCGAAAAGCTGGCGGAAAAGATTGCGCAACGCTTGTTGGAAAAGGAGCACTGACGCTTAGAAGAACTCGTCCAGTAAGCGGTAATAGGCGATCTTTGCTTCGTCGATGGCTTCTGCGCTATAAAGGTCGAGGAAAGGCTTCACCCATTCGTTGCCAAGATTATAGCGGATGCTCCAGCAGGCGAGTCCCAGATCCTGATGACGGTCTGCAAGGCCGAGCCTGCCGCAGTCGATAAAGCCGGTGAATGTGCCGTCGCTGGCCATGAAATTGGGCAGGCAGGCGTCGCCATGGGTGACTACAACATCTTCTTGCGACGGTTTCAGGCGGTGCAGTTCGGAGAACAGGTCTTCCGCGGTGCGGCCTTCACGCTCGGTATCGAAATCATCTTCATCGACCGCGCCCGCTTCAACGCGCTTGCGTGCATCTTTAATGCGATGTTCCAACCGGTGGTCGAATGGACAGGCGGCAGGGTCAACGCTGTGCAGCGCCTTCAAGGCTGTAGCGAGAATGGAGACGATGCGGTCAGGCGTAAGAGTGCCGACAGACGAAGCGAGATTCGATCCGGCAAGGCGCGTCATCAGGAGAAAATGGCGGTCGGCCATCCTCTCGTAAGCGACGACGCTGGGGCAGGGCAGCCCTTGGGCTGAAAGCCATTCAAGCCGGGCGCGCTCATCGGCCAGTTCGCTGACCGTGCTTGCCGGTTCGATTTTCAAAACAAGCGGTTCGTGCGCATCATGATCGAGCAGCAGGACATTGGCGCTCGAGCGGCCAAGCTCATCCTGCTGGCTGGTATAACCGGTAAGCCGATGCAGCAAGGCATCAGGCAAATCGAGAGCAGCCAGAACAGGATCGGTCATAGCAACTTACTGCATCATGCCTTGTCGCGGACCTGATAGTCCTTGATGGTTGCGAAACGGATATCCTTCCAGCGCTCGGCCTCGTAATTGAGCGAGAAGCCGTTCTGCGCTAGGAAAACCGGATCATTGTCGAGGTCATGCGCGATATCGGCGCGATGCGAGGTGATGAAGCGCTGCAATTCAGCCGGGTCGTCGGCGGAAATCCACCGGCAGACCGAGAAGCGCGACATTTCAAACCCAACCGGCAGCGAATATTCCACTTTCAAACGTTCGGTCAGAACGTCGATCTGGAGTGCACCAACGACACCGACAATCGCCGGAGAACCGTCATCGGGCACAAACAGCTGCACGACACCTTCTTCGGCCATCTGCTGCAACGCTTCGCGCAGCTTCTTTGCCTTCATCGCATCGTCCAGACGCACGCGGCGCAGAATTTCCGGCGCGAAGTTCGGTACGCCACGGAACAAGATATCCTCGCCCTCGGTCAGCGTATCCCCGATGCGCAGTGTGCCGTGGTTTGGTATGCCGACCACATCGCCGGCAAAGGCTTCGTCGGCGATCTGGCGCGAACGCGCGAAGAAGAATTGCGGTGCAGAGAGGCTCATCTGTTTGCCGGTGCGCACCAGCTTGGCCTTCATGCCGCGTGACAGCTTGCCGGAGCAAACGCGCAGGAAGGCGATGCGGTCGCGGTGGTTCGGGTCCATATTGGCCTGAATCTTGAACACGAAGCCGGTCATCTTGTCTTCGGTGGAACCGACCATGCGCGTGTCGGCCTGCTGGTCGCGGGGCGCCGGGCCGAAATCGCAGAAGGCTTCGATCAGGTCGCGCACGCCGTAATTCTTCAGCGCGGAGCCGAAATAAACCGGCGTCATATGGCCTTCGCGGAAGGAAGCGAGGTCGAACGGACGGCAAACGCCGCGTGCCAGTTCTATATTTTCCAGCCAGGCTTCGCGTTCGTTCTCAGGCAGCAAAGCGGCGGCGTCCTCCGGGCCGCTGACCTTGGTTGGCTGCTCTTCATTATCCTGACGACGCATCGTGTCGTTATGCAGGTCGAAAGTACCTGCAAAGCTCTTGCCCGAGCCGATAGGCCAGGTGATCGGCGCCGTGTCGAGCGCCAGCTTTTCTTCGATCTCGTCCAGGATTTCGAGTGGATCGCGTGCTTCGCGGTCCATCTTGTTGACGAAGGTGACGATCGGAATATCGCGCATGCGGCAGACTTCGAACAGTTTCAGCGTGCGCGGCTCGATACCTTTGGCGGCGTCGATGACCATGACGGCGCTGTCGACGGCTGTCAGCGTGCGGTAGGTGTCGTCTGCGAAGTCTTCGTGGCCCGGCGTGTCGAGCAGGTTGAAGATGCAGTCCTTGTATTCGAACGTCATCACCGAGGTGACGACCGAGATACCGCGGTCGCGTTCGATGTTCATCCAGTCCGAGCGGGTCTGGATGCGATCCTTCTTGGCCTTCACTTCACCGGCAAGCTGGATGGCGCCGCCAAACAGCAGCAGCTTTTCGGTCAGCGTGGTCTTACCGGCGTCCGGGTGCGCGATGATCGCGAATGTGCGGCGCTTGGAAACGGGATTGTCAGCAGGCATGAAGAAACTCGTGATGGCGAAATGTTGGGCCGCGCAAAGGCGCGCCGCGAAGATGTTGCGCTGCATCTAGCAGTCATTGGGCAAAATCTCAACAAGCGCCGTGCCGCTCATCGGGCCTGAAATGAAAAAGCGGCGCTGAACACGCCGCTTTAAGGAAAATGCTGCGCTTGATTAGCGGCTTTTGATGCCGAGGCCGAAGGCGATGTAGGTCCAGCCCTGGAAAATCAGATCGATGGCCAGGAAAAGGCCAAGGATGAACAGGCTGTTGACCGGCCATTGGATGGCGATGACGAGGCCGAGCAGCGCGGTTATGACACCACCGGCCACGATCCAGCCCCAGCCCGATGCCGGTTTCGACTTGAAGCCCATCCAGACGCGGAAAAGGCCGGAGCCGAGAAGGGCAGCCGCCAGCAGGAATGTCAGGACGCCTGCCGCCAATATGGGATTGATGAAGGTGACGACACCCGCCGCAGCATAAAGCAGGCCGCTCAGGAGCCAGAAGAAAAACCGCCCCCACGTTTTCACGCCGAAAGCATGGATGATTTCGACCCCACCAGCGATCAGCATCATCATGCCGACATAGTAGACCGAAACAACTGTGGCCAGCACCAGATTGCCGAAGGCGATGCCGCCCAGAATGAGAAGCGCCACGCCCAGCGCGACGAACCAGCCCCACTTGGACGTCAGCTCTGTCGGCAGCACGGGATTGTCGAAATCTTTGTTCGTCGTTGCCATCGAATAACCCTCTTGTCCCTCGAATTGTCGTGACCCAATTTTCGTAACCCACGCAACAATATAAGGCAGACGGAGCTTTTGACCAGCTTTGGCTGCGTGAGGCCGCCGCGCCAGCCTTTTGCGCGCTTGAACCGACGACCGAGACCGGGAAAAACGGCGATATCTCTTTGTTTTTGCGCATAAACTAATTCACTGCAGTTGCACTTTTTTGGCCCGTTGGGCTCTATCTCTTTGCCGTTACACCTGTTTTAATCTCTATCGGCTACATATTTCTGGAACTTGACGCGGGGGCGCTGCCGGTTTCCCGGTACTCAATTGTTGTTGGAAAAGTCTGTTCGATGTTCGATCTGATTTCCCATTACTGGCCGCATATTCTGGCTGTTCTGTCGATCGTGCTCGGCGCAATAGCCGCCATTCATGCGACCATGACCAAGGACGAGGTGCGCACTGCACTCGGCTGGGTCGGCGTGATCGTGCTGTCGCCCATCGTGGGGGCGGTGGTCTATGCCATTGCGGGCGTCAACCGGATCAGGCGCTCGACGCTCACGCAGCAGCGCGCGCTGGGGCATATTGCGCTTTATCACCTCTCGCATTTCGACACGACCAACGACCTCGTGCGCGCCGCATTCGGGCGGCAGTTCGGCGCGATGAAAATTCTGGGCGACGCCGTCAGCCTTTATGATTTCACCAGCGGCAATCGCATTGAAATGCTGGAAACCGGCGACGAAGCCTATGCGGCCATGCTGGAAGCCATCGGTAAGGCAGAGCGCAGCATCTTGCTGGAAACCTATATTTTTGACCGTGACGCCATTGGCATCCGGTTTGCCGAGGCGCTGGGCGAGGCCGTCAAGCGCGGCGTGGAAGTGCGGGTGCTGATCGATGCGGTTGGCGCACGTTATTCCATCCCGAGCATTGTCAGCCTGCTCAAGGAAAATGGCGTGACGGTGGATGTCTTCAACGGCAACATCATCATCGGCCTGCGCCTACCTTATGCCAATTTACGCACCCACCGCAAAATCCTCGTCGTCGACGGGCGATATGGCTTTACCGGCGGCATGAATATCCGTGCCGGTTTTGTGCGGGCGATTGCTGGCGATGCGGTGGCCATCGACACGCATTTCCGGCTGGAAGGACCGGCCATTGCCGACCTTTTTCACATCGCCTCCGAGGACTGGCGATTTGCAACGGGTGAATTGCTGACCGGCGACGCCTGGCGCATTGCCCCGCCGGAAAACCCGCCCGGTACAGGTACGCTGGTGCGTGTGGTCGGCTCCGGTCCCGACAAGAATGTGGAAACCAACCATCGCATGATGATGGGCGCTTTCTCGATAGCCGAGCAGCATATCCTCATCATGTCGCCCTATCTGTTGCCCGACCGCGAACTGATCAGCGCGCTGGTCACGGCGGCGCGGCGGGGCGTGTCGGTGGATATCGTCGTGCCGGGGGTCAATAATCTCAAACTGGTGGACCGCGCCATGCGCGCCCAGTTCGACCAGCTTTTGAAGGATGGCTGCCGCATCTGGCGTGCAGGCGGCGCGTTCAACCATTCCAAGCTGATGACGATTGACGGCACATGGTCCTATGTCGGCTCGTCCAACATCGACCCGCGCTCATTGCGGCTCAACTTCGAGATCGATCTGGAAATTCTGGATCGCGATGTGGCGCGTCAGGTGGAAGAGCGGATCGGGAAGGTCATCGAGGAGAGCCGTCAGGTCAATCTGACACGTCTCAACAACCGCCCGTTTCTGGTGCGTCTCATCGACCGGATTATCTGGCTCGGTTCGCCTTATCTATGAGCCGGTCCTGCTTGCGGGTATCTCCGGATAGAGATTGTGCAGAAGGTCTATTTATTTTCACGCATTTCCAGACGCAAAACCGTTTCACACTTTTGCTGGAAATGCTCTATCGCCGTCTTCAGGTCGAGATGCGCCTTGATCGGCAGATGGTCGGAGGCCATACGCGCCAGCGGCGTGTTGTGAACTTCCACCGAGGTCACGAGATTATGCGGCGCGCCCATCACGCGGTCGAGCGCGAAGACCGGGAAGCGTGACGGAAAACTCGGCACTGCCGTCGCCACATGGTTGAAGGTCGGCATCAGCGCGGCCAGCGAAGAACGCTTGCCGATACGCCATTCATTCAGATCGCCGATCAACAGCGTCGGTAGCGTGTCGCCTTCCTGCAAGGCGGTGAGAATGCTTTCCGCCTGTTGCTCGCGGGAGCGTTTCAGGAGGCCCAGATGCGCGGCAATGACGCGCAGCGGACCGGCGGGAAATTGCAGATCGGCGACGAGCGCGCCGCGCGGCTCCACGCCGGGCAGTTTCAGCTGCTGCACATTGCGCACAATGCCTTCGCGGAACAAAAGCACATTGCCGTGCCAGCCATGCCCCTTGGGCATCGTTGCATTGATGGGGACAGGAATGAGGCCGTGGCGGCGCTCCAGAAGGCCGAGGTCGAGCAGACCGGACCGCTCACCGAAACGCTTGTCGGCTTCCTGCAACGCTATAACATCCGCGTCGATTTCGCTGATCACGTCGGCGGTGCGCTGCGGATTGAACTGTTTGTCGATGCCGATGCATTTGTGAACATTATAGGATGCAATGACAATATCACCGCCAGTGATATTGGCGTTGAGAGGCCTGAAGCCCGGCCTGTTGCGGATCGCCGTCAGGATCGACTTCGATATCCGGTTTGCTTCCTTTTTCTTGTGCACCCTTTTCACCCGTAAGGTCGTCAGTTCAAGATGAATATTTCAAATTTATACTCTTCTATATAGATAGTTTGCTATGCGATTTGAACAGAGCCGCTACGCACAATTGAGTGTTTGGGGCGAAAGTTCAGCGGGCAATGAAGCGAACCAGCCAGTCGGTCAGGCCGCGATAGGGCGGCTTGATGAGATCGCTCGGGGCGGGCGCATATTTCGTCAATATAGGCATGACCTTGGAAAAGGTCAGGAAGCCGTCATAACCGTGATACTGGCCCATGCCGCTGGCCCCCACGCCGCCGAAGGGCAGGTTGCTGCAGGCAAAATGATAGAGCGTATCGTTGATGCAGACCCCGCCAGCGACCACATGGGCGAGGATGGTGTCGATCTCGGCAGTGTTCTCGCTGAAGCAATAAAGCGCCAGCGGGCGGTCATGGCCCAGCACATAGGCAATGGCGTCATCGGTCGAGCGATAGCTGATGACTGGCAGCAGCGGTCCGAAAATCTCTTCCGCCATGATGGCGCTGGTCACTTGCGGCTCAAGAATGAGCGTCGGCGTCATCAGGCGCGTTTCGGTGGAGGGCGCGAGCAGCTCGACGATGCCCTCGCTTTTGTCCTTCGCATCGGCCAGCAGGCCGGATAACCGCTGCAATTGCGCATCGTTGATGATGGTGGTGCGGTCCTGACCGGCGGATGCGCCGCCATAGCGGGCCTGCATTTCGGCTTCGAACAAGGCAATGAATTCATCGCGCTTGCTGTGGTGGATCAGCACATAATCCGGCGCGATACAGGTTTGCCCGGCATTGAAAAACTTGCCGTTTGCGATGGCGCGCGCCGCCCGCACCAGATTGGCGTTTTCGCTGATGATGGCGGGAGATTTGCCGCCAAGTTCCAGCGTTACCGGCGTCAGATTGGCAGCTGCCGCTGCCATGATCTTGCGTCCCACGGCGGTGGAGCCGGTGAAGAACAGATGGTCGAAAGGCAGGCTGGCAAAGCGGGCGGAAAGCGCTGCATCGCCTTGCACCACGGCAACGCGATTGTCCGGAAAGACCGTGCTGATGAGCTTTTGCAGGAAGGCTGCCGTCTGTGGCGTGTGTTCAGATGGTTTGAGCAGGACATGGTTGCCTGCCGCAATGGCCGCCACCAGCGGCGCGAGCGCCAGATTGACTGGATAGTTCCACGGCGCGATGACGCCCACGACACCCAGCGGCACGAAGCGGACTTCGGCTTTCGCGGGCCATAATTTCCAGCCCGCCTTGCGGCGCTTTGGCTTCATCCAGCGCTTGAGATGGTGCAGCGCGTCATCGATTTCGGCAAAAACCACGCTGGCTTCGCCAAGCAGGGTTTCATGGGCAGAGCGGTTTCCGAAATCGGCGCTGATCGCCTTCGCCATATCGTCGAGCTGTGCGGCCAGGCCAGCACGCAGGCGCTTGAGGTCATCGATGCGTTGCTCAAAGGGCGGGCGATGATCCAGCCATGCCTGACGCAGACGTGCGAAAACCGCGTCGAGATCATCGCTCATGGGTGAAATCCTCGGTCGAGCGGGCGAACAGGAATTGCGCCACATAATAGGTGGCGAGCACCCATAGCCCGCTCAGCGGAATATCGAAGCGGAACCGGTCATAGGCGAGAAGCGTGTCGCTGACCATGAAGAACAAGCCGCCCCATGCCGCGAGCCAGGCGGCGTAATGTTGTGGTGTTTCTGGTTCGGTGCCGCTTGCGCGGCTGAAAGCCTGCGCGGCCATCAGACCCAATGCGGCGGCATAGATGATGACGGGGATTTTCATGGTCCCCGGCAGGGCCGTCCAAAGGCCGGTGATCAGCGCAACTGCCGCAAACGCGAAGACGACGAAGGCGCCCTTGTTCTGCGCAAAGCGGCTATGGCGCGACAGGGCGTAAATATAGGCGCAATGGGTGATGAGAAAGCAGATCAGCCCACCCATGAAATAATCACCCGGCAGCATCAGGAAAAAATCGCCAAGCGCTGCGAAGGCAAGGCCGAAAGCCACGGCAAGGCCATAGGATTTCGAGCGCGGCTTGCCGGAACAGAGCACCGCCGCCAGCAGAAGCAGCGTTGCGGTCGGCTTGGTGAGATAATGCAGCCAGCGCCAGAACGAAGTTTCGCCAGGATAGCTCAGCAGACTGCCTGCGATGGCGCAGACCGCGCAAAACAGGAAAAGACCATAGAGCGTCCGATTCCGCCCGAATTCCAGCAGGCCTTTATGCCGCATCTCAACTCCCCCGTTTATGATGCCGGTTTTTTATTCTTGTGTTGCCGCCGCTTCGCGCCGCCTTTTGCGACCCATGCGCTCGGCCCGGGTGGAAAGCTCCGTATTGCCCTCGAGATCGGTTTGCAGGATCAAGCCTTCCTGCTTCAGCCACCGGATAATCTCGCCGAATGCGCGGTCGTAATCGGGCTGTTCCATGGCGAACCTCTTGACCATTTTACCGGGACGGGCGATACCAATTTTATTGCTAACTAATTGTTTTTACGCACATCAAACACAAAACCATTTCACACTTTTGCTGGAAATGCGTTCCGTTGCAAGGCGGAAAATGTCAGCGTCATGAACGCTTCAAATCTTGCCGCTATCAGATAGGCTTCCTGTTTCTGACCCGACCAAGGTGCGTTTGATGAAGTCTCCGCTTTTTGTTGCAGCATTTTGCGCCGTTGTTTCCCTGACGTCAGCGGCTTTCGCGCAGGATTTCAAAATGCCAGTGCTGCTGGGCGAGATCGTGCTGCCAACCGGCCTGCAAATTAAAGGCGTTGAGTTCGGCGGCGTATCCGGCCTCGACTATGATGCGGCGCAGGATATCTATTACGCCATTTCCGACGACCGTTCCGAGAAGGCTTCCGCGCGGTTCTATACGCTCAGGATCGTCGCCGACGAAAAGGGACTGCACAGCGTCGATATCCTTTCTACCGTCACGCTGTTGAATGCCGATGGCAAGCCGTTTGCGAACAAGGATGTCGATCCGGAATCCATTCGCTATCATGCGGGCACCGGCACGCAGTTCTGGACCAGCGAGGGCGACCGCAACGGCAAACCGGCCGTGCGGGAATCGCGCATCGATGGCAGTCTGATCCGTGAGTTTGCCTTGCCCGATTATTACATCCCGAATGCCGACGGCACACGCGGTATTCGCAATAACCTGTCCTTTGAAAGCCTGACCTTTTCGCCGGATGGCAAGACGCTGCTCGTCGGGCTGGAAAATGCGCTGCTTCAGGATGGTGACAAGGCAACGCTGGAAAAAGGCAGTCGCGCCCGCATACTCGCCTTCGATATTCTGTCCGGCGGGGTGAAGGCGGAATATGCCTATGATACCGGGCCGATCTTCACCAAGGCGACCAAACTGCCCTATTGGAACGACAACGGCATGTCGGAATTTCTCGCCTGGGGCGACGATCTGTTGACGGTCGAGCGCTCTTACGCGCATGGCGTGGGCAACGAGATTAATTTCTACCGCGCGCGCTTTGCCGGTGCGACGGACGTGAGCGGCATGGCGACGCTCAAGGATGTTTCGCTAACGCCGATGGCCAAGGAAGCTGTGCTGCGGCTGGGCGAAGGTGATTTCGGCCTCGACATCGATAATATCGAGTCGGTCAGTTGGGGGCCGACAATCGGCGGACATAAAACGGTGGTCATCGCTTCCGATAATAATTTCAACCCGGAACAGTTTACTCAGTTTGTCATGTTTCAGCTTAATGCAGAAGAAAATTGAACGCAGGTTCAAGTATAAATGAATTAAGTAAACATGGTAATTCTTCTAAATAAATCCTCGTCGGTCAGATATGGGTTTATACAGCCGTAAGATGTTCAAAACATTGTGTTTTGTCAGAATTACAATCCGGTAGCGAAAAAGTGACATCAGATTGTCGTCAAATCGATTATATATTCCAGCTTCGCTTTTCATATTCACCATTCATGAGGGAATACATGCTGTCACAAGCCAAGGTAGACCAACTCGGAATCACGATCGATGTGTATCAGAAAGCGGCGAAGCAGTGGGTTGCTTCCGGCATTTATGAAGGCCACCACATCGTCGTCGAAAACCAGACACAGGGTACCGCCGTCAGCGCATGGCGTGACCGGGCGCTTTCCGTTTCGGATAGCGGCACCGCATAATTTTTTTTGAGTTCGTTAGCAGGGTGGCCAAACGGATCGTTTGCCGCCAATTTCTTTTCAAAGCCGGGCTGTTACGGTCGATTTTCAGATGACTGCAACAGCCGTTACAATCAAATTTCTCGGGGCTACCCCCCGCGTTCCTCGAAACCTTCGGCATTACCTTCGTCCACCTTGTGACGCAGATATTGCTTCAGCCGGTTGATATCGTCGCTCTGCCAGTTTTCTGCGCCGGTGATGTCACGCCAGGCTTCCAGATAATGCTCCGGGGCATAGACATGTCCATGCCCCATGGGCGCGCTGTCGGCAAATGCCATGTCGACCACCAGTTGCAGCGCGGTCACGATCGGATACCAGCGTAAATCGGCTGATACATCGGGACCGCGCGGCTCTTTCATCCAGTCCGGTTCGCGATAGAACATGCTGCTGTTAAAGAACACGATGGCATCGCTGGCATATTGCAGATAGATCGTGCGCATCACGCCCCATTCGCTGCCATTGCCGGGCGCTTCGCCATTCTGGTTCATGAAGCGGACGAAGGCGCCGTCGCGCACCACAGGCAGCCATTCCGGCGTATCGGGATTGCGGCTGCGCGTCAGCGAACGCCACAGCGCGCTGGGGAAGGGCGGGCCGCTCCACAGGGCGCCGTTCAGGGGCGCATCCAGTATTTCAAACAGCGATACCGAGCTTTGCGAATTGAAAGCGCCGAGGCTCAGACCATGCAGATAAATCTTCGGTCGTTTGTCGGCAGGCAGGCTTTTCCAGTAATCATAGACCGTTTCGAACAGCGCGCGCGCCGACTCCGCGCCATATTCCGGCTGAAACAGCAGCGATAGCGGGCTGTTCAGATAGGAATATTGCACGGCGATGCTGGCCACGTCGCCGTCGCGCAGATATTCCAGCCCGATCATGGCGGAGGGATCGACCCAGCCCGTACCGGTCGGCACGATGATCACCAGCGCAGAGCGGTCAAAACCGCCCTGCCGCTTCAGTTCCTCCAGCGCCTGTCTGGCTCTTTCCTCTGGCGTACGACTGACATTGAGCCCGGCATAAACGCGGATCGGGTCCATGGCCGCGCGCCCGGTAAAGGCGGAAATCTCGGCGGCGGTGGGCGCAGAGGCGATATATTCGCGTCCGGCACGGCCAAGATCCTCCCAGCGGATCAGCGAGGCGGCGCTGCCTGTCTTGTCGGGGGAGGAGGGTTGCACGCGGTCCGGCTCCATCAGGGCGTCATAGCGCTTGAAGGACGCATCGAGCGATTTGAAGGCCGTATTGATCAGCACGCCGTTGGCGACGGTCCAGATCAGAAAAGCCGTCACCGAGGCCGCAATCACATTTGCAACGCGCCTTGGCATGATGCGGCGCATCTTCGACGAGATATAGCGCCCAATGCGAATGAGAATGCGGGCAATGACCAGCAGCACCAGAAAGACAGCGATGGCAATCGCGGTCAGGGTCGCGGGATAGGCGGAGGGCACCGGCGGCATATCCATGGCCGTGCGGATCGAATTTTGCCAGCCAGCGGATGAGCGAAGCGCGATCAGCGCCACGGCAAGGCAGACAATGCCGACGCCGATCTTCAGGAGGGCGCGCTTGCGGCCCTTGATCTCCGGCAGTTCGAGATAGCGCCACAGCGCGCCGAAAAGCACGCCGATGCCATAGCCGATGGCGAAGACCAGCCCGCACAGCGCGCCCTGAATGACATAGGTTCGGGGAATGAGGCTCGGCGTCAGCGCCGCTGCAAAGAATAACGTGCCGAACGCCAGTCCCGTGGCGCTGAAGGAACTGGTGGCGCGAAAGAGGGCGAGGACAAAGGCGCGCATCGACACTTGCTCCAACAGAATTGCTTAGTCTTTGGATATAAAGCATTTCCAACAAAAGTGCGAAGCGGTTTTGTGCCCGGAAATGCGATTGAAAACAAATCGATAGAGCGCCCAGCGCTCACACAGGGCAGAGTAAAAGGCCGTTGGCGGAAACGACGTATGGACGCTACGCGGTTACCTGCGTCCCAACCATCAAGTGCACCGAAGTATGCGGCTTATAAGTGTTAATTTTGAATTCCCTCAGCTAAGTCGAGAATTTCGGCGTTGTTCTTGCTGTTTCCTTCCACTCTGTTGGTTTAAGCCGTGATTTATTGCAGTTGATACACCCTGACTGTCGTGTTTGATTATATCCCTTCATCTTATGACAAGATAAAATATTTCACGTGAATTACTTTCAATTCCGCATAATGGCGATCTGAATAAATTTTTACAAAGAGATTTTGTGAGGCTAGGCATATGGAGCCTGAATATTTAATTTTCATGGGAAAAAATGCGTCGGAAACTAAAGCCGCACAAGAAATTGAAAAGGCCATGACGGGTGCGCTTGGAAATTTTCATCAACAGCATAGTTCCCTGTCGCCCCTCGAAAGAGCGCACGCTGTTCAGAAATATAATTATCCGATTAGTCCTTTTAATGCAGTTGGTCGCAAACGTGCTGGTTCTGGCGTTAGTGACACCCTACTGGAGAAAATCGCTCGAAGTTCCAATGATTTTTCGATTGAACCGGCGACAGGAGCTGCTGCAGCGCTTGATGCAGATGTTCCGGGAACAAGCAGTGTTAATATGTCGACCGCTGGTAATTCGTATGAAGCCATGGCTCGTGAGCGTGAAGAGCGGTTTGGTCGACTAGTTGGTAATTGGGGCACCGAACGGGAGAATGATATTAACATAAATAGTGTCATACGTGGTGCTTATCTGAGTGCAAAAAATAGCATATTAAACAATGTCAATAGTCAGGGAATGAAACATAATTTTAGTACAATAATGTATAGTAATAAATGGTATACAGAGGTTGGAACTGCTTTTCAGAGATACAGAAAAGTTAAATTATTTGAATCAATTAGAAAAGAAACTGGGCTCGAGCAAATTGAAGCAAAAGCGTTGAATCAGGTTTTTGGATATTTTGAATCCAATAAGGAAGAATATATAAAGTTCTTAGTTTTTAAGTGGGAAAAAGGCCTGTAGAGCATTATATTTACTTGTGAGTTTAAATGCATTTATGGCGCCGCCGTTCTCTGCGTCCTTGCCTTGATGCGCCCATTGGCTTCAGATTTTGTGGCCGAAAACCTGTCAGCTGCCGCTGAATATTAATTCATTCTAAAACAGAGATATCGTATGGTTGCTGCGGTTATCCAGCCATCGATTTCGCTTGTTTCACAGTGCGTTGCGATCATCCGGCAGAAGCCTGTCGCTCGGCAGATTTTGCATGTGACAAGCCGTCAGAAATCCTCTACGCCTAGTGGTGGACCGCTACGCGGCGGTCTGGGGTATCGTAGCCCCTGTAGTGTGGCTGGTGTCGCCAAAAGATGCCGAACCTTCGTCCTTTATGGTCAGGGTGCTTGCGACGTATGTCCAGGCTTCCCTGAAGCTAAAGGTCGTGAGGCCGTCACTACACGGTTACGAACACCCTGATCACCAAAGATCGAAGGGCACAGCGCGGGGGCGTACCGCGAGAGTGCACCGGGGTGGAGACCGATCGTGGCGAAAATGCTCAGTTTCTATGCAATCACCGATGACAAGATGACGGAATGGGATGACGTGTTCTATGTGGACTTGGCAGACGCCGAAGCTGCAATACAAAGGACACTGAAAGAAGTCGAAGAACAGCTCGTCTTCTGGCCCCGTCCTATACGATGTCCTACGGTGCTTTACCTTGAGCGGGTCAGCGTTCCGTTCACCGAGGAAACGCTGTTTGCCTTGCTGAATGACAAGGGGCCGCCCAGCGTTTTTGCAGAGCGGGAAGTCCTCAACATGTATTACACGAACGGAGAAACTTGGCTGGGGTCGGGCTTCTGTTCGTAAATTGAATCAGCAGGAGCGCCAGTCGGTCCTGCTGTTTTCCTGCCAGCCGCATTTGTGCAGCAGCGGCGTGTCGTCGGTGAAGCTCGGCCAGCCGACGCACAGATAAAGGCTGAAACGCCAGATTGCCGGCACGTCGAAAAGCCTTTCCATGGCCAGCGGATTGAGTATCGAAACCATGCCGACACCAAGGCCCAGCGACCGGGCGGCGAGGTTGAGGTTTTGCACGGCCATCGCCGTGCTTTGCTCCAGCGTGGAAGCCATCGACTGTCGCCCGAGGCCGTGCCCTTCCGCCGGATCCGTTTCCGTGAAAATGGCGAGCTGCAACGGGGCGATGGCAAGCCCCTCCAGTTTCAGGTCACGATAGGCCTCGGCGCGCGCGCCATCGTAAATCTCCGCCGCTTTGCGGTTGGCTTGCCTGAAGGCATCGTGGACCGCCTGACGCTTCTCAAGGCTTTCTACGGCGAGGACGCGCCAGGGCCGCGCATTGCCGACAGAGGGTGCATAATCCATCGCCTGCCGCAGCGTTTGAATCATCGCTTCGTCTATCGGATCGCTGCGAAAATGACGAACATCCCGCCGCCATTTCAGAAGCTCGAAAAAGGTGTCGCGATCGGCGTCGGTGAATTGCATATCTGTCTTCCTGAAGCTCAGGCCGGGGTTTGGACGCTTGGGAATGCGACGGGCCCAGAAAGCAAAAAAGCCCGCTTGCGCGGGCTTTTTGGGATGCTTCTGGACCTTGGTAGCGGTCTGAAGACTTGGAAATGGTGCCCAGAAGAGGACTCGAACCTCCACGCCCTTGCGAGCGCCAGCACCTGAAGCTGGTGCGTCTACCAATTCCGCCATCTGGGCGACGAGGACCCATCTAAGGGGTCGGCTTGCCTCTGTCAATCGCGTTTTCGAAATAATGTCAGCTTTTTTTCAAGCTGTCCGTTTTCCATGTTGAAAACGCTATCGGGCGCGGCTTCGCGCCCGATAAATTTGCCGCCAACTGCATGTCAGGCTTCCAGAATTTCCTTCGAGGCCACAGTCGAATCAGCATTGAGCCGGTAAATGATCGGCACGCCGGTATTCAATTCCTGCTTGAGAATCTGTTCCGGCGTCAGGCCGTCGAGCGCCATGATCAGCGCGCGCAGCGAATTGCCATGTGCAGCCACCAGAACGCTCTCGCCGCGCAGCACATGCGGCTGGATCTGATGCAGATAATAAGGCCAGACGCGCGCGCCGGTATCCTTCAGGCTTTCGCCGCCCGGAGGAGGCACGTCATAGGAACGGCGCCAGACATGAACCTGCTCTTCGCCCCACTTGGCGCGGGCATCGTCCTTGTTGAGACCGGACAGATCGCCATAATCGCGCTCGTTCAGCGCCTGATCGCGGATCGTTTCAAGGCCGGGCTGGCCCAGCTCATCCAGAATGTGCTGGCAGGTGGTCTGCGCGCGGGTCAGCACTGACGTATAGGCGATATCGAACTTGAGACCTGCGGCCTTGAGGCGCTGGCCAGCGGCCTTGGCTTCGGCATGGCCCTGTTCGGTCAGGCCCGGATCGCGCCAGCCGGTGAAAAGATTCTTCAGGTTCCATTCGCTTTGGCCATGGCGAACCAGGACGAGAGTACGAGACATAGGCAAGGCTCCGTTGGTGGGTAAATCAAAGCGCATCCCGAAAAGTGTGAAACGGTTTTCGGAAAAGATGCGCGTTCAAACAAAATAGTAGAGCGCCGATCTGATGCAATCAGATCGAAACGCGCTCTAGTCACTCAGCCCGAGCACGTCGAGCATGGAATAGAGGCCGGGCTTTTTGCCATAAGCCCAGAGTGCGGCTTTGACGGCGCCGCGTGCGAAGATGGTGCGGTCCTCGGCATGGTGCGACAGCACAATGCGTTCGCCGGGGCCAGCGAGAATCACCGAATGGTCGCCGATCACCGAGCCGCCGCGCAGCGTGGCGAAGCCGATGGTGCCTTCCGTGCGCGGGCCGGTATAGCCGTCACGCGCCCGCACGCTGTTGTCTTCAAGGCAGATGCCGCGGCCTTCGGCGGCCGCTTGGCCAAGAAGCAGGGCAGTGCCGCTTGGTGCATCCACCTTGTGCTTGTGGTGCATTTCGAGAACTTCGATGTCGAAATCTTCCGGTCCCAGCGCCTTTGCGGCCTTCTGTACCATGACGGAAAGCAGATTGACGCCGAGACTCATATTGCCCGACTTGACGATGGTTGCATGGCGGGCGGCGGCGCGGAATTTCTCGTCGTCTTCTGCCGAGCATCCCGTGGTGCCGATGACATGGACGATGCGGGCCTGTGCAGCGAGCCCGGCAAAGGCCACGCTCGCGGCAGGGCTGGTGAAGTCGAGTACCCCTTGCGCCTGGGCAAAGACCGGCAGCGGATCGTCGGTAATCTTCACGCCAAGCGCGCCGACACCGGCCACTTCACCGGCATCCTTGCCGATCAGCGGCGAGCCGGGGCGCTCGATAGCGCCCGCAAGCTTCGCGCCGTCTATCGACTGGATCGTCCGGATAAGGGTTTGGCCCATGCGGCCACCGGCGCCGACGACGACGAGGCCCATTTCGCTGTTTCGGCTATCCGGTTCACCGGTCATTTTGTCCTCCTGTGCCCGCAGGCACATCATCCGCAGTCAGTTCTTCGATTGTCGGCTCGGTCATACTGTCGGCGCTGCCGCTCTGCAATTGATAGAAGCGGGCATAGACGCCGTTCGGTATGGCGATCAGCTGTTCATGACGGCCTTCTTCCACCACGCGCCCCGCTTCCATAACCACGATACGGTCGGCATTGACGACCGTGGACAGGCGATGGGCGATGACGATGGTGGTGCGGCCCTTCATGATCGTTTCCAGCGCCTGCTGGACGCGCTTTTCCGATTCGTTGTCGAGTGCGGATGTTGCTTCATCGAGCAGCAGCACCGGCGCCTTGCGCACGATGGCGCGCGCAATCGAAATGCGCTGCCGCTGGCCGCCGGAAAGCGTTGCGCCGTTTTCACCAATCGGTGTGTCGTAGCCCTGCGGCTGTTGCAGGATGAAATCATGCGCATGGGCAAGCTTGGCCGCCTTGACGATTTCATCATCGGTCGCATCCGGGCGTCCATAGCGGATATTGTCGGCAATGGTGCCTTCGAACAGATAGGGCTGTTGCGAGACATAGGCCACGGCGTGGCGCAGCGAGCGCTTGGTGACCTTGGAAATATCCTGCCCGTCGAACAGGATCGTTCCCTTGTCGAGATCGTAGAACCGCTGCACGAGATTGATGAGCGTTGACTTGCCCGCACCCGATGCGCCGATGATCGCCGTGGTTTCCCCTGCCTTGGCGGTGAAGCTGACACCATGCAGAACCGGCGCAAGCTCGCTATAGGAGAAATGCAGGTTCTCGAACTGGATTTCGCCGGGGCCGGGGTTCAGCGGCACCGCATCGGCGGCATCGCGCTGGTGCGGCTTGATATCCAGCACTTCATAGATCATGCGGGCATTGACCAGCGCCTTTTCCAGCCCGACCTGAAGGCGGGCAAGACGGCGGGCCGGGTCATAGGCCAGCAACATGGCGGTGATGAAGGCAAAGGTTGCGCCGGGCGGCTGTTGTTCGAGGATGGCGCGATAGCCGCTATAGGCCAGAACGCCGGATACGGCGATACCAGCCAGTATTTCGGAAATCGGTGTGGTGCGTTCGGACACCTTGGCGATCTTGTTGCTGCGTCCTTCCGACAGGTCGATCAGATTGCCGATCTTGGCGCGCAACTGGTCTTCCATCGTGAAAGCCTTCACGACGGCAATGCCCTGCACGGATTCCTGCATGGCGCCGAGAAGATGCGAATTCAGATGCACCAGATCGCGGGTGACCGAGCGGATGCGGCGCGAAATATAGGCGACGGCCAGAATGAGCGGCGGACCGATGAGGAAGATCGCAACCGACAGCATCGGGTCCATATAGAACATCATCGCGATCAGGCCGATCAGCGAGATAAAATCGCGCGCAATCGACGAAATCGTCATGTTCAGAAGGTCGCGGATGCCGGAAACATTCTGGTTGATCTGCGCCGCCAGATGGCCGGAACGGGTATCGTTGTAGAAATCGAGACCGAGCTTCATCAGATGGTCGAAAATGCGCTTTTGATAGCGCGCGACCAGATTATTGCCGATCTTGGCAAGCTCGACGGCCTGCACATAGCCAGACAGACCGCGCAGAATGAAGATCGCCAGAAGCGTGCCACAGATGACCCAGATCAGCGGCAGGTTCTGCTCATAGAAGATCTTGTCGATCATCGGCTTCATCATATAGGCAAGCGCGGCGTTCGATCCGCCGACGATCAGCGATGCTATGATGGCGATGATATAGTTCTTCTTATATTCACCGATGTTTTCCGACATCATGCGCCGGATTACGCGGGTCGCTTCGCCCGTGTCGATTTTCTTCTTTTTCTTTTTGAATAGGCTCACGTGCAAAAGCGCTTCATTCCTGAGCTCGGTATGTCCGAGACTGCCGTTGAAAATGCGTTGGTATTAAAACCAAAAACGCGGCGGTGAAAAGGCCGAAAGCCAATTCCCCGACGCGTTTCTATAGCTTTAAGTCGCGTAATTATCCATCCCTGGTATCCGATCCAAAAGTCGCCATGCCGGTCTGCAAAGGGCGATTTCTGCGCTTACCTAGGCTCACGTACCCAAAAGTACGCTCCGCTTCGGTTCTCGAAATCACCATTTTCGCCACGGCCTGCCGCTTTTTGATTCAGACACCCTGATCCTCTTGCTGGCGGAACTTAGCCGATGCGCCAGCGCCGCCCGTCCGTCGAGACTTCGAAGCGCGATGGTGCGCAGGCGAAAGCCGACAAGCCGCTCAGCGCCGCCAGCGGATAAGTGATCACGCGGACCGGAATGTCGTGCATGATAGCCTGATGCGGCGCTTTATCCTCAAAAGCCGTGCGGAAACCGCCAGCCCGCAAGGCTGGAATAATGCGCTGCGGAATGCCGCCCGACAGGTAAACGCCGCCATGCGCCATGAAGACAAGCGCCATGTCGCCCGCCACACGGCCAAGATAGGTCGCAAACAGGTCGAGCGTTTCGCTGGCTTGCGCATTGCTACCATCGAGACCGGCAGAGGTGATGTCGGCGGGCGTTTCCAGCGTCGGGGTCACACCGTCGGCGGTGCAGATTGCCACATAGAGATTGTGCAGGCCGCGTCCGCTCAAAATCTGCTCGGCGGAAACGCGCCCGTCGATCTGCTCAATATGCGGGAAAATCTGATAGTCGCGTTCGCTGCGCGGGCCGACATCGACATGGCCGCCTTCACCCGGAACCGGCACCCAGGCCTTGCGGGTACGCACCAGACCGGCCACACCGAGGCCAGTGCCCGGTCCGAGTACGACGCGGGTTGCAACCACCTCGTCGGGCTTGCCGCCGATCTGTTCCATATGGTGACCTTCGAGCGACACCACGGCCAGCGCCTGCGCCTCGAAATCGTTGAGCACGGTCACATCCTTGAAGCCGAGATCGGCGATCAGCTTCTTCGGGCGCACAACCCAATCGCAATTGGTGAGGTCGATTTCATCGCCTTCGACGGGCCCGGCAATGGCCAGAATGACCGAGCGCGGCTGCAGCGACGTCTGGTCGAGAATAGCCGTCTGAATGGCTTCATCGATGGTCGCATAATCCGCCGTCTGAAGAACCGGAAATTCCTTCGGGTCGGAGTTAGCATCGACAAGGATCGCAAAGCGGGCATTGGTGCCGCCGATATCGCCGACAAGGACTGGAAACTGAAAACTCTGTTCGGCGTCGATCATGGCCTGCATTCTCTCTCCCTGTCGTTTCTTGTGGCCCTTGGGAGCTTACCAAAGGCTGTTATTTCTTCGCTCGTATCAGTCCAAAGCCTTGATCAGCTTTTCCGCCGTGGCCGGGTTCAACGCCATCGGAATGTCGTAGACGCTGCCAAGCCGCGTCAGCGCCTTGACATCCACATCATGCGGAAGCGGCGACAGCGGGTCGATGAAGAAGATCAGCACTTCAACGGTACCTTCGGCAATCATCGCACCGATCTGCTGATCGCCACCGAGCGGGCCGCTTTTGACACGCTGGATCGTCAGCGAAGGGCAGGCTTCAAGGATCAGCCCGCCGGTCGTGCCCGTGGCGACGATATCGAAACGCGACAGCGCCTTTTCATGCGCGCGCGCAAAGGCGACCATGTCGTCTTTCTTCAAATCGTGGGCGATCAATGCGATGCGCAGGCGCTCTGTCATGAAGTTGATAACCTTGTCATCTGGCTCTAAATCGTTTTAAACCTATAGCTGAGCCATAGGTCGGTGAAAAGAGGGCTTAGAGAAAATGCCCCGCCGTCAAGCGTCGGGGCATGATAGTTGTTTACTGTACCCCATAGGTCACTTCGGCGACCGAATTGGGAGCCGGACCATCCAGCACAGCGGCACATGCCTTTGGAAGATCGGATACCATGACGGGGCGGGGCTTCTTCGGCGGTTCCTTCGATGGCTTGGCTGGCTTCCACGGCTCATCGGTAAACCACCATGCAAGTGACTTGTCGCAACCGTCGCCAGCGGCCACCTTGGGCTGCGACTTGCATTGCGGCGAGCCAGGCTGGCAGGTCAAGCGCACATGGAAATGGTAGAAGTGCCCCCAATAGGGACGAACCTTGCCGAGCCAGCTTCTGTCGCCGGTCACGGTGTCGCAAAGCTGCTTCTTGATGCCGGGATGCACGAAGATGCGTTCGACTTCCGGATAGCTCGCGGCATGTTTGATCAGCGCCGTGCGGGCAGGGGTCCATTTCTTTTGATCGACGTAAAGCGAATCCCCTTTCAGCATCGACACGGCGGAAACGCTTTCGCGTTCGGCATCGGTGAAGCGCTTCTTAGGCATCGGCGTCAGCCAGATATCGGCGTCGAGGCCGACCTGATGCGAGGCATGACCCGTCAGCATCGGGCCGCCGCGCGGCTGCGAAATATCGCCGACAAGCAGTCCCGGCCAGCCATCCTTGGCAGCATCGCGGGAGAGTTTTTCCAGAAGACCGATCATACGCGGATGGCCCCAGCGGCGATTGCGCGACAGGCGCATCACCTGCCAGTTCGGGCCGTCTGTCGGCAGCGCGACAGCGCCCGCAAGGCAGCCCTTGGCATAAAAGCCGATCGATTGTGGCGATTGCGCCAGCACGGGCAGCTTTTCCGCACCGAATGCCTGCTTGGCGGGCCTATCATCCGCCATGGCCACGGGCACGAAATCGGGCGCGATCATCGCCGCCAGCGAGGCGATGAGGACAAATTTCTTCAGTTTGTTTGCGATCATGGGGCAATTCCATGGTTTGCCAAAGGGCGCTGCGATTGCGAATCAAACAGCGAAACTGCGGGCATTATGCTGTGTGAAATGCTGGCCAGCAATGCCGGTCGGCGGTTTGTGACAACCGACCGGCTTTTCGATCAGCTCCGTTGCAACCTTGCAAGCATGGTCAGGACCACAAGGGGCATGACGGTACAGAACGCGATCAGCGGCCATGCCGTGTCGCCGGGCAGCAAGATGACGAGGACCGTTCCCGCCAGACTGACCATCAGGCTCTGTATGCAGAAGTAAAGCGCGACAGCCATGCCCGCGCTGTCGTCAAAGGCCGCCAAAGCGCCGTTTGCCGTCATGGATGCTGTCAAAACAATGCCGATGGCCGCCAGCCACATCGGCGCTATCAGGCTGGCGAAGGATGGCAGCAGCAGCTGTTCGGTCAGGAGCAAAGCCAGCGCGCTGGCAAGGAGCACGACCATGCCCAGCGCCACGCTTTTGCGCACCCCCATTTCCGCGTGTGACGTGACAGGAGGCGCGTGGCGGCGATCATGACAAGGGCAACGCTTGCAAATGTCAGGCTGAATTCCGTTTCTCCGTAGCCGCCTCTTTCGATCAGAATGCGCGGCGCGGTGGAGAAGAAAACGAAGAAGGTGCCCATCGCGGTGCCGAAACCCAGCGTGTAGGTCCAGAACGGGAAATCCTTCAATATTTTCAAGGTATTTGCATTGTTCGCCCCAGTGCATTCAGGGCGCGTTTCGGGCCAGTGGCGGTAGGCCCGTCCTGTTGCGATAAGGCCAAGTAGACCGAGTGTCATGAAGATCGCGCGCCAGCCGAAACCGCTGGCGATCAGTGCACCAGCGATTGGGCCAATCGCCGGAACGAAGGACAGCATGGCACTGAAAAGGCCGTAGATCGTCGCGCCTTCCGGGCGGTTGGCATAGACGTCGCGCACCGTGGCAAAAGTTGCGACAAGTGCTGCCGACGCGCCGACAGACTGGGTGAACCGCAAGGCGACGAAAAGCGTGGCGCTATCGGTCGCTGCCAGCGCGAAGGAAGAAAGCGCAAAAACGACCCCGCCGCCAAGCAACACCGGCTTGCGCCCGATGCGGTCCGACAATGGGCCGAAGATGAGTTGCCCGACGCCCAGCATCACCATGTAGAGACTGAGTGTCAGTTGCACCATGGAAGGCGTCGTTTGCAGAATTGCGGGCATGGAGGGCACCACCGGCAGGTAGATATCCATGGCCAGCGAGGCAAGAATGTCGAAGGGAGCCATCAGCGCAAGCGCGAATGGCAAGGTGAAGCTCCAGGATGGAGTTTTCTGAGGATCAAATGGCATGACAAAGCATCCGCTCGAAGACAATCGGGCGGCAATCTGCCTGCAATGGAAGAAATTGGTCCGGGACAGATGCCGCAACAGGTTGGAAAAGCTGTTGCGGCTTATTTATCTGCTGACTTGCTGTTACCCATCGTTCTTGTCCCGATTTGAAATTTGTATCAGCGCTTTTACCCGAAGGTGCGCGCGCATGCAATCAGCGCCAGTTTTCGTCGCGCCACATGGCCGAAAAGGCGGTTCTGTAGTCGGGATAAGCGAAGGAATAGCCCAGCGCTTCAATACGCTTATTGGAGACGCGCTTGTTCTCACCATAGAAGGAGCGCGCCATCGGTGTCAGTTCCGCTTCTTCGAACGGCACTTCCGGCGGCGGCGTGACGCCCATCAGCTCCGCTGCATAGGCAACGACATCCTGCGGCGGCGATGGTTCATTGTCGGTAATGTTGAAAATACCGCCCGTATCGGTGCCCGCGAGAAAGCGCAAAGCGCCCGCAATGTCTTCCACATGGATGCGGTTGAAAACCTGATCCTGCTTGACGAGACGTCGCGCCGTGCCGCGCTCCAGATTGACGAAAGCATTGCGACCGGGACCGTAAATGCCCGACAGCCGCAGAATAGCCAGCGGCGTTCCATGCCGCTCGCTCAATTCTGTCCAGGCCTGCTCCGCCTCGACGCGTTCTAGGCTGCGGCGCGAAACCGGCTTGCAGGGTGTGGTTTCATCCACCCAAGCGCCCTTGTGATCGCCATAAACGCCGACGGTCGAGAGATAGCCGATCCAGCGAATCGTATTGTCTGGGCGGCGCAGCGCTTCTTCGACCCATGCGAGCGTCGGGTCGCCCGCTTCGCCGGGCGCAACCGAGACCACCACATGGGTTGCCTTGGCAAGCCGTTCCAGAAGGTCGGGCGAGGGCGTTTCACCATCGAACAAGACCGGCGCAATGCCGGATTTCTCAAGGATCGGGAATTTCTGTTCATGACGGGTGGTTCCGTCGATGCGCTCTGTTTCTCCCGTCATCCGCTTGGCAAAGGCTTGCGCCGAATATCCGGCCCCGAACAGGAAAATGCGCATATCAGACTGTCTCCGTATTCCACTCTTCCTGCACCGTAGCATCCTCCTCCGTGGAGGCCAGACGTTTTTGCAAGGCATCGACATGGCCCGGCTCGGCCAGTTGCTTCAAGGCCCAGACTGCCGCCCCGCGTACGACAGGTGCGGCATCGCCAAGCAGCGCTTCGATCTGTGGCAAAAGCGTTGTATCGCCGGAATTGCCCGCCGCGATCAGCACATTGCGGATGAAGCGGTCGCGCCCGATCCGCTTGACCGGCGAGCCGGAAAAAGCGCGCGAAACGCCGGATCGTCGAGCGCCAGCAGGTCGCTGAGACGGGGCGCTTTCAGATCGTCGCGCGCCTTCAGCTTCATTTCGCTGGTTGCCTGCGCAAATTTGTTCCACGGGCAGACCGAAAGGCAGTCGTCGCAACCATAGATGCGGTTGCCCATCACCTTGCGGAACTCCGCCGGAATAGGCCCCTTGTTCTCGATGGTGAGATAGGAAATGCAGCGGCCTGCATTGATGCGGTAGGGTGCTGGAAAGGCCCTGGTCGGGCAGGCGTCGAGACAAGCGCGGCAGGAGCCGCAATGATCCCGGTCTGGCTCATCTGGCGGGATTTCCGCCGTGGTGAAGATCGAGCCGAGAAACAGCCATGACCCCAGTTCGCGGCTGACCAGATTGGTGTGCTTGCCCTGCCAGCCAAGGCCTGCGGCTTCCGCCAGCGGCTTTTCCATGACGGGCGCAGTATCGACGAAGACTTTGACGTCCTGCCCGGCCCGCGCGGCGAAGCGGCTTGCCACATGCTTCAGCTTGCCCTTGATGATGTCGTGATAATCGCGGTTCTGCGCATAGACCGATATGGCCGCACGATCTTTCTGGTCGAGGATAGCCAGCGGGTCGGTGTCCGGCCCGTAATTCATGGCCAGCATCATGATGGAACGGACTTCGGGCCACAGCACGCCGGGATTGGCGCGGCGCTCTTCGGTCTCTTCCATCCAGAGCATATCCGCGTGATGGCCGTCGGCAATATATTGCCGCAGGCGTTCAGGCGCCTGCGGGATAGCATCGGGCGTGGTGAAGGCGACGGCGTCGAACCCCACGGCTTTGGCTTCTTCGATGAGGAAGCGCTTCAGTTTTTCTGTTTTCGAATTAGAAGTCGAGATCGCCATATTGGGCCACCGGGGCAAGCCCGCGCACGCGATCAGACAGAAGCGGGCGGAAAGCGGGACGCGACTTCATGCGCGCATACCAGTCGCGTGCCGCGCGCGTTTCGCCCCATTCGATTTCGCCGAGATAATCCAGCACGGAAACTGCCGCTGCCGCCGCCATATCGGCATAGCTTGGATGCGCGCCTGCCAGCCAGTCGCGGGTTGCGGCCAGCCAGTCGATATATTTCATATGCTGGCGGATATTGGTGCGGGCTGCGCGGATCGCGGTCGAATCCGGTGCACTGCCACCCATTTCAGCCGCCATCTGCAATTTATAAACGCGCTCGCGGGTGATGTGGCGCGTGACTTCGTTTTCGAATTTCAGCAGGAACCAGTCTACCAGACGGCGCACTTCGGCGCGCTCCATCGGGCTTTCCGGCAAAAGGCGACGGTTGCGCTTCAATGCGCCGCGTGTCTCATCGAGATATTCGGCAATCACCGTTGCGCCCACGACCGGCAGGTCGTTTTCCGCCAGCAGCACCGGCAAAGTGGCGGCAGGATTCAGCGCCAGGAATTCCTTGCGGCGCGACCACGGCCTCTCCTCGATCAGTTCCGCTTCCACGCCATATTCGCCGAGGATAAGCCGCACATAACGCGAGCCTGAAGACATGGGATGATGAAACAGCGTAAGCATGATCGACGCGGTACTCTCGACTGACACAGCTTGAATTGAACGTCCGGAGATTGGCATGGCGTTTGCGCATGCAGCAGGCTATTTCTGCTGCCAAGCGATTCGGCGCCGCCTCAACGGAATATAAAGTCTATAAGACCTATGTTTGCGGGAGACAAGCAATCGCTGGACGTGCTCGTTTTCACCTCAACACCCGCAATCGCGGGCCAGTTCAGATGCCTCCATTGTGCTCATCATTCTAAGGTACTGACTTCATGGATATTTTTAATCTGCTGGAAGCCGCGTTTCTCGGTCTGATCGAAGGTTTGACCGAATTTATCCCGGTTTCCTCCACGGGGCATTTGTTGCTGGTCGGGCATTTTCTGGGCTTTGAATCCACAGGAAAGACGTTCGAGGTGCTGATCCAGCTCGGCGCTATTCTGGCCATTCTGACCGTTTATTCGGCGAAATTGCTCAAGCTTCTGGCGGATTTTCCGCGGGACGCGCGCACGCGGCGTTTTGTTTTCGGTATCCTGATCGCCTTCCTGCCCGCCGCTGTCATTGGCGCGCTGGCGCATGGCTTCATCAAAAGTGTGCTTTTCGAAACGCCGATGCTGGTCTGCATCATGCTGATCCTCGGCGGTCTGATCCTTCTCTGGGTAGATCAGCTCAATTTGCGCCCGCGCTATCATGATGTGATGGATTATCCGCTGCCGATGTGCCTCGCCATCGGCTTCATCCAGTGCCTTGCGATGATCCCCGGCGTGTCGCGTTCGGGTTCCACGATTGTCGGCTCGCTGCTGCTCGGCGCCGACAAGCGCTCGGCTGCTGAATTCTCGTTCTTCCTCGCCATGCCGACCATGGCCGGTGCCTTCGCTTATGATCTTTACAAGAGCCGCGACATGCTCACGGTCAATGATGGCGCGTTGATTGGCGTCGGCTTCGTGATGGCCTTCATTTCGGGCGTGTTCGTCGTGCGCTATCTGCTCGACTATGTCTCGCGCCACGGCTTCAAACTATTTGCCTGGTGGCGCCTGATTGTCGGCTCGGCTGGTCTTGCCGCACTCCTCATTTGGGGATGAGCAAAAGAAAAGGGGCCGTGAGGCCCCTTATTCATTTCCGACTATCGATATCTCACGCAAAACCGGTCTTGGTATACTGACCGGCCACGCGATAGCGCCAGAGATAGGCGGGCAGAATGGCGTCGACGCCTTCCGGGGTAATGCCCATGCCCTGCAATGTACGACCTTCCTTGATGGCGGCTTGCGAAACCACATTGTCGGATTTCAACAGCCGTATCTGATCCTTGGTGATCGGCGGATTCGGCAGCACGCTGAGAACGGTCGCCTGAAGACCGGCGGCCCACCATGGCAGCGAAATGAGAACGCGCTTGCGGTCGATGACGCGCAGCATGTCCTTCATCCAGTTCTTGAACGGTTGCACATCCGGGCCGCCGAGTTCGTAGATGCCGCCCGGCATCAGCTTGCCATCGACGGCGCGGGCAACAGCTTCCGCCACGTCGCCGACATAGACCGGCTGGAGCTTCGTTTCGCCGCCGCCGATGACCGGCAGGAAGGGCGAGAAGCGCGCCATATTGGCGAAGCGGTTGAAGAAGCGGTCTTCGTGACCAAAAATGATCGAGGGACGCAGGATAACGCTTTCCGGCAGCACGGAAAGCACGGCGTTTTCGCCTTCAGCCTTGGTGCGCGCATAGTCCGAAGCCGAGTTTACATCGGCAGCGAGCGACGAAATGTGGGTCATCGGAATACCGGCGGCCTTGGCGGCTTCGGCGATGTTCTTCGCGCCCAGCACCTGAACCGTGTTGAAACGCTGGCGACCGCCTTCGGCCAGAATGCCGACGAGGTTCACGACATGATCGGAACCCTTGACGACCAGATCGACCGAAGCGCGATGGCGGACATTGGCCTGCACCATCTGGATCTGCCCGACATTGCCGAGCGGCGCCATGTAATAAGCCACTTCGGGCTTGCGCACGGCAACGCGCACACGATAGCCACGCTTGGTGAGACTTGCTACGACCGCGCGCCCGACAAAGCCGGAGCCGCCGAAAACGGTGACCAGTTTCGGCCTGTTGTGGACTTCGTTCGGTTCGGTCTTCATCCTAAACTCCTGCATGAAAGCCAGTTGCGCCGCTTGTGAGCAGCAGCCGCAATGTGTCTGTATTGCCGGTGATTTATCGCCTTTTTGCCACAAGGCAAAGGGGACTTGTTGTCACGATCATGATAGCAGGGCTTTTTCCCGCAATTAAAGCGCAATAGAGCTTTGAGATTTCGCTGCTTGCTGTTAAATCGCGCGCATGAGCACACCACTTGACCATATTCGCAATTTTTCGATCGTCGCCCATATCGATCATGGCAAATCGACGCTGGCCGACCGCCTCATTCAGTTGACGGGCGGTCTGGATACGCGCGAGATGAAGGATCAGGTTCTCGACTCGATGGATATCGAGCGCGAGCGCGGCATCACCATCAAGGCGCAGACCGTTCGTCTCACCTATAAGGCGAAGAACGGCGAAGATTATGTGCTGAACCTGATCGACACCCCCGGACATGTCGACTTCGCCTATGAAGTCTCGCGTTCGCTGGCGGCATGCGAGGGTTCGCTTCTGGTGGTCGACGCTTCCCAGGGCGTGGAAGCGCAGACGCTGGCCAATGTCTACCAGGCCATCGACAACAACCATGAAATCGTGGTCGTGCTGAACAAGATCGATCTGCCCGCTGCCGAGCCTGAGCGCGTCAAGGAGCAGATCGAGGAAGTGATCGGCATCGATGCGTCGCAGGCCGTTCATATTTCCGCCAAGACCGGCCTCGGCATCGAAGATGTGCTGGAAGCCATCGTCACCCAGCTTCCAGCACCGAAGGAAGGCGATCGCAATGCACCGCTCAAGGCGATGCTGGTCGACAGCTGGTACGATTCCTATCTCGGCGTCATCGTTCTGGTGCGCGTCATCGACGGCGTGCTAAAAAAGGGCCAGACCATCCGCATGATGGGCACGGGCGCGAAATATCCGGTGGAACGCACCGGTGTCTTCACGCCGAAAATGGTGCAGATGGACGAACTCGGCCCCGGCGAGCTCGGCTTCATCACCGCTTCCATCAAGGAAGTGGCCGATACGCGCGTCGGCGATACGATCACCGAAGATCGCCGCCCGACCGAGAAAATGCTGCCCGGCTTCAAGCCTGCGCAGCCGGTGGTGTTCTGCGGCCTGTTCCCGGTCGATGCGGCGGATTTTGAAGATCTGCGCGGCGCCATGGGCAAGCTGCGCCTCAACGATGCTTCGTTCTCGTTCGAAATGGAAACCTCTGCAGCGCTCGGTTTCGGCTTCCGTTGCGGCTTCCTCGGTCTGTTGCATCTCGAAATCATTCAGGAACGTCTTGAGCGCGAGTTCAATCTCGACCTCATCACGACCGCGCCTTCGGTTGTCTATCGGCTGAACATGATCGACGGGTCGCAGAAGGAATTGCACAACCCCGCTGACATGCCGGATGTGGTGAAAATTTCGGCCATCGAAGAGCCGTGGATCAAGGCAACCATCATGACACCGGATGATTATCTCGGCGCGATCATGAAGCTCTGTCAGGAACGCCGCGGCATTCAGGTGGACCTCACCTATGTCGGCCCGCGCGCCATGATCACTTATGAACTGCCGCTCAATGAAGTGGTGTTCGATTTCTACGACCGTCTGAAGTCGATCTCGAAGGGTTATGCGTCGTTCGACTATAATCTCTCGGAATATCGCGAGGGCGATCTGGTCAAGATGTCGATCCTCGTCAACGAAGAGCCGGTCGATGCGCTGTCGATGCTGGTGCACCGTTCGGCTGCAGAAAAGCGTGGCCGCGCGCTTTGCGAGAAGCTGAAAGAGCTGATCCCGCAGCACATGTTCAAGATTCCGATTCAGGCAGCGATTGGCGGTCGCATCGTGGCGCGCGAGACCATCTCGGCGCTGCGCAAGGACGTGACGGCCAAGTGCTACGGCGGCGACGTGACGCGTAAGCGCAAACTTCTGGAAAAGCAGAAGGAAGGCAAGAAGCGCATGCGCCAGTTCGGCAAGGTCGAAATCCCGCAGGAGGCCTTCATTCAGGCGCTCAAGATGGGCGATGATTGATGCCCGTTCCTTTGATCCGTTGTAGGGATTGCTTCTGCGTAGGCGCGCACCTAAGCTGAAAGAATATCACTGTGATAAAGGGCACTTTGGTGCCCTTTATCTTTTTGGGGTGTTGGAAGGGCGCGCTGCGCTTTCCCTCATCCTGAGGAGCCGTTGAAAACGGCGTCTCGAAGGGCGAGGGAAAGTCGCTGAGAGCTGGCTGTATTTAATAGTGCAAATTTTTATGTTTTTACCGTCCTGCGATTAAGTCTGGATCCGGGAGACAGCAGACGCGGCGCAACCGCCCCTCGCCCTTCGAGACGCCACCTTTGGTGGCTCCTCAGGATGAGGAGCGGGGCAGGCGGCATCAATGGTGCCGGCGTGGGCGAGGTTTATAGCTTGCGGCGCGACAGTTCCGGCAGGCCTTCGTAGTTCAGCGCAATTAATGCTTCTTTCTTTGCCCGTGACCAACCTTTGATCTGTTGTTCGCGTGCAATGGCATCCACGATCCGATCATAGGTTTCCGTAAAAACAAGCTCGACGGGCCTCCGCTTCTTTGTGTACCCGTCATAAATACCCTCATTATGCTCCCATAACCGAGCTTCGATGTTCTGCTTGGTGAGCCCGGTGTAATAAGATCCATCCACGCAACGCAGAATGTAGATTGTTACTTCCATGACTTGCCCCCGCGCGTCTTGGGAAGCTAAATGTTGCTGCAAATTTGACTGTCGAACAAGCCACGGCGACCGGCTACAGGATCGCTCGCGCTCGGAAAGTTGAAATCAATGTCTGTAAATCCCCGCGTCTCCATCACCTACTGCACCCAATGCAATTGGCTTTTGCGCGCTGCTTGGATGGCGCAGGAGCTGTTGCAGACTTTCGGGCAGGATCTGGCGGAAGTCGCATTGCGTCCGGGCACTGGCGGGGTTTTTGAAATCCGGGTGCTGATGCCCGATGGCAACGAGGAACTCATCTGGGAACGCAAGCGCGATGGTGGCTTTCCGGAAGCCAAGGTTCTGAAACAGCGCGTGCGCGATCTCGTCTGGCCGGAACGCGATCTCGGTCATACAGATCGGCCAGTAAGTTCGTGAGGGGATTTTTACCCGATCCTTCGATGAACTCAGGATGAGGTGTCGCTTTGCTCCGCACCTCAGGATGAGGGAAAACAGGGTCAGTCCTCATCCACCACGCGCAGGCGCATTTGGGTGGGCGCGCTTTCCGCTGGTCTCGCTTGGGGCCGTGGCGTTTCCTCGGCTGGCTTTTCGCCGAATTCCAGCGCTTCGATCTTCGCGCCGCGCCGGGTAACCTTGTTGGACGACACCAGAATATCGTCAATATCCTTGTTGGCCTGCACAAAGTGGGTTTGCAGCTTGCGCACACGTTCGTCCAAACGGCCCACATCTTCCATCAGGCGGATCACTTCGCCCTGAATGACATGCGCCTGTTCGCGCATGCGGGCGTCTTTCAGGATTGCCTGAATAACCTGAATGGACAGCATCAGCAGCGATGGCGAGACGATCACGATCCGCGCCCGGTGCGCACGCTGGATAAGCGCTTCGAAATGCTCGTGAATATCGGCAAAGATCGACTCTGACGGCACAAACAGAAACGCCGTGTCCTGCGTTTCGCCGGTAATCAGATATTTGTCGGAAACATCCTTGATATGGATTTCCATGTCACGGCGGAACTGCGCGACGGCAGCTTTGCGGGCGTCCGGATGTTCCGTTTCGCGCATGGCGTTCCATGCTTCGAGCGGGAATTTGGCGTCGATTACCAGCGATGGCGCTTTATTGGGCATGCGCACGAGGCAGTCGGGGCGGGTGCCGTTGGACAGCGTCGCCTGAAATTCATAAGCGCCTTGCGGCAGGCCGTCAGCGATGATCGCTTCCATGCGTGACTGGCCGAATGCGCCGCGCGTCTGCTTGTTGGCGAGGATCGCCTGCAACTGCACCACCTGTCCGGCGAGCGACTGGATATTGTTCTGCGCCGTGTCGATGACGGCAAGGCGCTCCTGCAACTTGGCGAGGTTCTCATGCGTCGAGCGCGTCTGCTCGGTCATGGTCTGGCCGATGCGATGCGTCATGCCGTCGAGCCGTTCGCGGATCGACTGGTTCAACTCCGCCTGCCGCGAGCCGAAAACCTCCGCCATGGTCTGCATGCGGCCCTGCATCTCTGCCTGTGCCTTCAGGATTTCCGCCATGCGATATTCGGCATCGCGGGCGCGGTCTTCGGCCTGCACTTCGGCAACGGCACGCAGGCGCGCAGAGCGCGACGCGGTGATCAGGAAAATGACTAGGCAAAGCACGACCACCACGATGCCAGCCAGAAGAATATCTCCCAGCGTGAGCGATGTGGCACCAAGCTGCAAAAGCGGCTCATTCAGGAGGTTCTGGTTTTCCATGCAACAAGCTTAGCTGATTCGTACTGCCTTGAAGAGATCAAAACGAGAACATTTTGCAAAGCACAATTGACGATTCTGTCTCAAGCGATTACGTGAAGCGCATGTCAGTAAAACCGCTTGTCATCCTTCCCGATCCTGTGTTGCGCCTGGTTTCCAAGCCAGTGGAGCGCTTTGACGATCAGCTGCGCAAATTTGCCGGCGATATGTTCGACACCATGTATGACGCGCCGGGCATCGGCCTTGCCGCCATTCAGGTGGGCGAGCCGATCCGTATGCTCGTCATCGACCTTGCCAAGGAAGGCGAGGAAAAAGCGCCGCATGTCTTCGTCAATCCCGAGATTGTCGGTGTGACGGATGAAGTCAGCACCTATGAAGAAGGCTGCCTGTCCATTCCGGATTATTATGCGGAAGTGGAACGGCCAGCCGCCATTCAGGTCAAATATTTCGATGCCGATGGCAAGCCACATGCGATGGAAGCCGATGGGCTGATGGCCACCTGCCTGCAGCACGAGATCGATCATCTCAATGGCGTGCTTTTCATTGATCATATTTCAAAGCTGAAGCGCGATATGGTCATCAAAAAGTTCAAGAAGCTCGCCAGCCAGCGGGCGTCGAAGAAGGTTCTTTAATGCGTATCGTCTTCATGGGCACGCCGGATTTTTCCGTGCCGATCCTGACCGCTATTATCGGGCAGGGCTATGATGTGGTCGCGGTCTATTCGCAGCCACCGCGTCCGGCAGGGCGCAGAGGGCTGGAGCTGACCAAGTCGCCTGTCCATGAAAAGGCCGAGCAGTTCGGCATTCCCGTCTTCACGCCGAAGAGCCTCAAGGGCGCGGAAGAACAGGACGTCTTTGCGAGCCTTGAAGCCGATGTCGCCATCGTTGTGGCCTATGGGCTGTTGCTGCCGAAGGCCATTCTCGATGCGCCGCGGCTCGGCTGCTATAACGGCCATGCCTCGCTTCTGCCGCGCTGGCGCGGTGCAGCGCCTATCCAGCGGGCCATCATGTCGGGCGATAGCGAAACCGGCATGATGATCATGAAGATGGACGAGGGGCTCGATACGGGCCCGGTCGCCATGGCCGAAAAGGTGGCGATCACGCCGGATATGACGGCGGGCGAATTGCATGATCGCCTGAGCATGATCGGCGCCGATCTGATGGTGCGGGCGCTGGGAGCGCTCGAGCGCGAAAGTCTGGCCTTGCAGCCGCAGGCCGAAGAAGGCGTTACCTATGCCGCCAAGATCGACAAGGCCGAAGCGCGCATTGACTGGTCGAAGCCAGCGAAGGACGTGCATAACGCCATTCGCGGCCTTGCGCCTTTTCCGGGTGCTTGGTGCGAAATGGAAATCAACGGTGCGGTCGAACGGGTAAAGCTTCAGCGCTCGACGCTGGCCGAAGGTTCCGGTGCGCCGGGTACGGTGCTGGACGACCGGCTGACAATTGCCTGTGGCGAGGGCGCGGTGCGGCTCGTCACTTTGCAGCGCTCGGGCGGCAAGTCTTTGCCTGCGCAGGAATTCCTGCGCGGCGCAACGGTTACGAAGGTTTTGTAGGCCCGTGCCGCGCTACAGACTTCTGGTCGAATATGACGGCACGCCCTATGCGGGCTGGCAGCGTCAGGAAAACGGCCACACGGTTCAGGGCGCTATTGAGCAGGCGTTCAAGAAATTCTGCGGTGAAGATCTGGCGTTAAGTGCTGCGGGCCGCACCGATGCGGGCGTTCACGCGACGGCGCAGGTTGCGCATGTCGATCTGACGAAGGATTGGGGCGCGGGCAAGGTGCGCGATGCGGTCAATGCGCATCTGGTCATGGCCAATGAGCGCGTAAGCATCCTCAATGTCGAGAAGACGACCGAGAGTTTCGATGCGCGTTTTTCCGCGCAGGGACGACATTATCTCTATCGCTTCCACAATCGTCGTGCCCCGCTGGCCGTCGATTATCAGCGCGCCTGGTGGGTGCAAAAACGCCTCGACCACGAGGCGATGCATGAAGCAGCGCAGCTGCTTCTGGGCGAGCATGATTTCACCACGTTTCGTGCTACGCAATGCCAGGCCAAAAGCCCGGTCAAGACGCTTGATCGGCTCGACATCACGCGCCATGGCGAGATCATCGAAATGCGCGTTTCGGCGCGCTCTTTCCTGCATAATCAGGTGCGATCCTTCGCGGGCAGCCTGATGGAAGTGGGCGTCGGTCGCTGGACGGCGGATGATTTGCAGGCGGCGCTTGAAGCAAGAGACCGCAAGGCCTGCGGACAGGTCGCGCCACCTTACGGTCTCTATCTGATCGGCGTCGATTACGCTTTTCCGTTTTAGAGCGGTTCCGTTAAAACGGTATCGTGGAACCGCTCTATCTATTTGTTTTTACGCATTATCCTGCGTATCGAAGCGGGATCAGAAATCAGTCCAGTGAACTGATTTCCCCGCGTAGGCGCTTCGCACTTTTGCTGGAAATGCTCTAATAAGCATGCGGGTCGAAGCCGATGCCGAAAATCTGCTGAAGCAGCACGGTAAGGAACAGCGACCCGAAGAAGACGCAGGCGAAGAATGGCGCGACAAACGCGTGCTGGCGTTGTAGCGCCACGTGGGTCAGCCGATAGCTCAGCACAATCGAAGCGCCGAACATGATCAGCGCGAACAGCGTCGCCACATCGAAGCGCCCGGGAAAAAACAGCTGTAGCAGCGTGATCGGTGCAAAGATCCAGGCCAGCAGCGCGCTGCCCCAGTTGGTGGCAATCACATAGGCCGCATAGCGTTTGACGATACCGATCCGCTTGGCCAGCATGCCGATGATGGCCAGTGGCACCACCCACGCCGCCACATCGACGAAGGCGGCCCGCAGCACGATGGCAAAGCGGATGCCCGCTTCCTCGCGTCCGGCGGTGAGGTCGGCGGCATAGGCCACCCAGCTGGCAAAAAGCGGCGGCAGAGCCACCGCTATTGCGAAAAACGAAGACCAGAACCCCTCGGCGGTTATATCGAGATAATCGAGACCGTCGCGGCGACCGAGCATCATTTTCCAGACGCCCCGAAAATATCTGAAAATATCGTCCAGGCTCGGCATGAAGAACCTTATTTACCCAAAGAAGTCAGCGATGAAGCGCTCATAAATCTGTGTCAGTCCTTCGAGGTCGGCAAGGGCCACACGTTCATCGACCATATGCATGGTCTGGCCGACAAGGCCGAACTCCACCACCGGGCAATAATCCTTGATGAAGCGCGCATCGGACGTGCCGCCGGACGTCGACAGTTCCGGTCGCTTGCCAGTCACGGCCTCGACGGAAGCGGTCAGCGTGCCGATCAGCTTTTCATCGCGGGTCAGGAACACATGGCTTGGGCTCTCGCGCCATGTCAGCTCATAGCTGATCGGCGTGTCGCGGCCCGGACGCAGGCGATTGTCGCGCGCTGCCTTTGCGAGGCGAGCGCTGATTTCGGCCTGCAGGCTTTCTGCGGTCCATGTGTCGTTGAAACGGATATTGAACGAAGCCGTTGCCTTGTTCGGAATGACATTGGTGGCCTTGTTGCCAACATCAATGGTGGTGACTTCCAGATTGCTGGCCTGAAAATCCGCCGTGCCCTGATCGAAGGCCGGATAAAGCAGGCTGTCCACCAGCGTGGTGATGCCGCGCACCGGATTTTCCGCCAGATGCGGATAGGCCGCATGGCCCTGCACGCCCTGAACGGTGATCGTGCCGGAAAGCGAACCGCGACGACCGATCTTGATCATATCGCCAAGCGTGTTGGGATTGGTCGGTTCGCCGACGATGGATGCGTCCCAGCTTTCGCCGCGTTGCTTTGCCCAGTCGAGCAGTTTCACCGTTCCATTGACTGCCGGGCCTTCTTCGTCACCGGTGATCAGGAAGGAGACGCTGCCCTTGAGGTTGCCGTGCTTTTCGATGTGCCGCGCGACGGCTGCCACAAAGCAGGCAACGCCGCCTTTCATGTCTACAGCGCCGCGCCCATACATGATGCCGTCTTCGATGGCGGCTGAGAAGGGCGGGTGCTTCCAGTCGCTTTCATCGCCGGGCGGCACCACATCCGTATGACCGGCAAACATCAGATGCGGTCCGTTGCCGGATTTGCGCGCATAGAGATTTTCGATGTCGGGCGTGCCCTCTTCGCTGAAGACGGGGCGCTCGACGGAAAAGCCCAATGGCTTCAGCATCGCTTCGAGCGCCGTCAGCGCGCCGCCTTCGGCAGGCGTTACGGATGGGCAGCGGATCAGGGCGGCAAGATTTTCGGCGGGATTGACTGAAAGGCTCATGATGTCGGCTTCTTACTCAAGAATCGTCTGTTGTGTGAGACTAGATCGGGATGCGTACGGATGGAACCACAAACCTTGGTTCTGACCATGGCAGAAAATTCGCTCTTCACGCGCTTTTCCAACTTGGTTGCAATTTGGGAACGAAATTTCCTTGACCGGATGGCCCCTGTCATCGTTAGTTAAAAAAGAGTTGATAACGAGACCCGGGAAACGGGCCGGTCAGCGGGAACTTTTTTCAAAATGGGAAACTGTGTATGCGTTTAATCACCACAACTGTAGCAGGCATGATGGCGCTCTTCGGAGCAACGATGGTTCCAGCCAAGGCTGCACAGTGGAGTGAAGCGGGCGGACTGACAAGCATCCCTTACGGACACAAAGACTATTGCGGGCGCAATCCACGCGATTGCCGCAGCCATAGTGTATTGCCCCCGATGCAGCTGACACCGCAGCGCCTGAAGCTTTTGCAAAGCGTAAGCAGCTCCGTCAATCACCGTATCAAGCCGGTTTCCGATCAGGATAATTACGGCAAGCGCGACTACTGGACCATGCCGGTCAACGGCAAGGGCGATTGCGAGGATTATGTTCTGATGAAGCGCGCGCAACTGATGGCGCGCGGCATCAGCGCCTCGCAGCTTCTGATTACCATGGTGCAGGGTAGCGAGGCGCATATCGTGCTGACCGCCCGCACCGATCATGGCGATTATATTCTCGACAATATGCGTGACGAGGTTCTGCCGCTCGAGAAGACGTCCTATCGTTATATCAAGATGCAGTCGCCTTCCAATTCCGGCCAGTGGGTTTCCATCGCCGGACGTTCGGTTGCCGTTGCCAATAATTGAACGTTGCCGGAGAGCTCGCTGAGCCTCTCGCAATGAGAGCCATCGCTGAAGGCCGCATCTTTGATGCGGCTTTTTGTTTGCGGGGTTTGCGGTGGATCGAGGCGTCTTTTTACCGGACCCGTTGAAGATTGGGAGCATTTGCACGAACCGGTCTGATGCGGCAGGATAAGGCCTTGCTCCATTAAAAATCGCTCATTGTTCACGTTTATTATACAATAACCTCAAACACACTGTTCGAGATTGGTGAACAAATTAAGGGCTGTAACACGGCCGTGATGGAGAAATCGTAATCCATCATTTTGTTTTTAATTATTTTTTTTTGTATTAATTGCAACGATTGTGGCAGGCGATGTGCACAAATCTGTGAAGTTTTTAAAATTTTCGTGACTGGAACTTTTCCCCATTGTTACCCATTTGGGATGTATCGGAACGACGAATTCATACGCCGCTCCATTTTGTTAGGAGATAGAAAATGAAGAAGCTTGTTCTTACCGCTGCTGCCCTTGCCCTGAGTGCCGGTGCTGCTTTCGCTGAAAACCCACGCGTAGGCGAACCTGAAAATCTCTATGCAAATGACCGTACCCCGGTCGCGTCGCAGTCCGTTGATTATACCGCGCCCGCAGCGATCAGTGCTCCGGTTTATCGCGATGGTTCTGCCAATCGTTTTGGCGATGCCAACCAGGGCTAATGGCTCTCCGGAACTATAGCCCGCCCGGTTCTGATGGAGCGGGATCTTTCAAAACACCCGCTTTGCATGTCGTCCCAAAGGTGTCGCCGGTGCAGGTTTTGAAGATCTGCCGGACACCGGGAGGGAAAGCCTCGAAGGCTTAGTCCAACTTGAAAGTCCCTGTTGCCTGAAACAAGGCTTCGAACGGCCAGATGCCGATGATGGGACAACATGATGCGAAGGAATAGGAAAATGAAAAAGCTCGCTCTTGCCGCCCTTGCTGTCGCTCTAAGCGCTGGTGCAGCCTATGCCGAAAATCCTTATGTCGGCATGCCGGAATCTCAGGTTATTCAGGAGAAGGCCTTCAAGACCCCGAATACGGGTCCGCTCTTCGGCACGAAGGGTGATGTCGATTACACCGCAACGGCGACCATTCGCCAGTCGACTCCGGTTTATCATGATGGTTCGGCCAACCGCTTCGGTGATGCTTCGCCTTCCAGCTATGAAAATTAATGCCCCGGTAGCTTAGCAATCTCCCCGGAGGATGGCTGCGAGGCCTCCCCGGACCACGGCCCGGACCAGAGGCTTTGCGCCATCCGAAGGGGCGACCCATCTTGAAGCGCAAATGCTGGAATGAAAAAGGCGAAGCACCAGCTTCGCCTTTTTGCTTTGTATTAGTCGCGCATCAGTCGCGCAGCAATTCATTGATCGAGGTCTTCGAGCGGGTCTTTTCATCGACGCGCTTGACGATCACGGCGCAATAGAGGCTCGGGCCCCAGTTTTCACCGGGTACGTTCTTGCCGGGCATGGTGCCTGCGACGACGACCGAATAAGGCGGGACTTCGCCATAGAAGACTTCGCCGGTCGCACGGTCGACGATCTTGGTCGATTTGCCGATGAAGACGCCCATGCCGAGCACCGAACCTTCGCGCACGATGCAGCCTTCCACGACTTCCGAACGCGCGCCGATGAAGCAATTGTCTTCGATGATGGTCGGTCCGGCCTGCATCGGTTCCAGAACGCCGCCAATGCCGACGCCGCCGGAAAGATGCACATTCTTGCCGATCTGCGCACAGGAGCCGACGGTCGCCCAGGTGTCGACCATGGTGCCTTCATCGACATAAGCGCCGAGATTGACGAAAGACGGCATCAGGATGGCGTTCGGCGCGATATAGGCCGAGTGGCGCACGACGCAGTTCGGCACGGCGCGGAAACCGGCCTTCTCGAATTCGTTGGCAGTCCAGCCGTCGAACTTGGACGGCACCTTGTCCCACCAGGAAGACTGGCCGGGGCCTCCCTTGATGACTTCCATCGGGTTGAGACGGAAGGAGAGCAATACTGCTTTCTTCAGCCATTGGTTGACTTGCCAGTTGCCGTCCGCCTGTTTTTCTGCGACACGGGCCTCGCCGCGATCGAGCAGGATAAGCGACTGTTCGACGGCATCGCGGATTTCGCCACGGGTTGCCGTGCTGATACCGTCGCGCTCGTCAAAAGCCTTGTCGATGGTCTTTTCGAGGGAGGCGAGGTCTGGCTTGGTCATGGGGTGCAGTCTCCGTGAATGGGCAGCGGATGGCAGGCCGGTAAGTGATCCGGCCGATTGTCATGAAAGTGATTAAGCGAAGGCGCCAAATGGGTCAATCATGATCACGGCGCAATTGCGCGCTCTTGATCTCATTCTCGAACAATGTCCGACATGTTTGAGACAGATTAAACATTTGGCCTGAGAATGAGTATGGTAACAGGTTTTAAGGAGCAGGTGAGAAGCATGAACCCGATGGAGAAGTCTGGCTGGACGCCTTTCCCGAATTCCGAGGAAGCGATCAAGCAGGCAAAAACCGTACCGCAAACGCCCCAGACGGAAGCGCCTGCCTATCGCCTTGCTTTCACGGACGACGATTTTTTGACGCGCCGTGACCTGCGCCCGGTGCGCCTGCAACTTGAACTGCTCAAGCCGGAGCTGATCCTTGCCGACCGCGGCATCAAATCGACGGTGGTGATGTTCGGCGGCGCGCGCATCCCAGAGCCGGGCGGCGAGGCATGGGCGGCGAAGAACGAGGTGCAGAAGAAGAATCTCGAAGCCAATTCTCATTATTATGAGGAAGCGCGTAAATTCGCGCGGATTTGCTCAGAATATTCGGCCACGACCTATTATCGCGAATTCATCGTGGTGACGGGCGGCGGACCGGGCGTGATGGAAGCAGGCAATCGTGGTGCCGCCGATGTCGGTGCACCGACCATCGGCCTCAATATCGTGCTGCCGCATGAACAGGCACCGAACCCTTATGTGACGCCGGAGCTCTGCTTCAACTTCCATTATTTCGCGATCCGCAAGATGCACTTCCTGATGCGCGCAAAGGCGATCTGCGTGTTTCCGGGCGGCTTTGGCACAATGGACGAACTATTCGAGGCGATGACGCTGATCCAGACCAACCGTATGGAACGCATGCCGCTGATCCTGTTCGGCAAGGAGTTCTGGACCAAGGCGATCAATATCGAATTTCTGGCCGAGCAGGGTACAATCTCGCCAGCCGATATCGAGCTTCTGAATTTTGTCGAAACGGCGGACGAAGCCTGGGAGCAAATCAAGGATTTTTACAAGCTCTGATCGAAGGTTAGACAGAGTTTTAAGGCAAATAGAAGGCCCGATCTGTTTTCAGGTTGGGCCTTTTTTGTAATGAAAGAATGCTGCCGTAGATGTGTATATTATTTAAAAGTAATTATAAATAATAATCATATGTTCTAATATGGAACAATTGATATTGCCGGAGTTAAAAATATATTTATAATAAAAATACATGGTTTTGTGAGGGGTATCATGTATTCTAATATTATAATTAAAAGATCTATTCCCGTAATATATCCTATTTTTATTTAAGAGGTCGCTATGAAAGCGATCCTTAAGAATGTTTCCGGGTTGCTGCTCGGGATGATGGTCTTTGTTTGCCCGGCGCATGCCGCTGATGTGAAACAATCGGGTCTGCCGCTTGATTTCGGTGCACTTGCTGGCGATGCCTTCGCCACTGCCGTATCTGCGAATGGGGCGGTCATAGCGGGCAGGGCGCAGACATCCGGTGGCATTTCGGCGGTATCGTGGGCCGGGGGATCGCCACGCCGACCGTCCTTTCTGTGACGGGCGGCAGCAATTCCGTCGTCAATGCCGTCTCGGCGGATGGCACATTCATTATCGGGCGGGCGACGATTGGCGCTGCGCAACACGCTGTGTCGTGGGCGGATGGCGCGACAATGGCCACCGACCTTGGAACGCTGGGGGGCGATTTTTCAGATGCTGTTGCCTTGTCCGCTGACGGCAGCATCATTGTCGGCAATTCCACAACGTCTGCCGGCAAGAACCGGGCGGTGAAGTGGACGAACGGTGTAACATCTCCAGTCGATCTTGGAACGCTCAACAACAACACATCCTATGCCAAGGCCGTTTCCGCCGATGGGATGGTAATTGTCGGTTATGCGGAATATGCGCCCAATGTTTCTCATGCCGTGTCCTGGATGAACGGGGCGCTGACGCCGACCGATTTGGGAACGCTTGGTGGTGCAACGTCGACCGCAAATGTCGTATCTGCGAACGGGCGCGTCATCGCAGGACAGTCGGAGACGGGCAACGGAGAACTCCACGCCGCGTCATGGACTGATGGTGCCTTGTCGCCGTCTGATCTCGGCACGCTTGGCGGCTACTATTCTGATGTTCTCACCCTGTCAGCTGACGGTTCCGTGCTTGCGGGCGTATCCAACAATGAGTTCGGCGAATTCCGTGCGGTATCCTGGCGGAACGGCGCGACCACGCCGACCGATCTTGGCACGCTCGGCGGGTATTCATCCGACGTTGCGTCTATCTCGGCTGACGGTTCAATCATCGTCGGGTCTTCGACCACAAGGAAGGGCAATTCCCACGCGGTTTACTGGGCGAATGGCGCCACCGTACCAACCGATCTCGGCACACTTGGCGGTGTGTCGTCGACGGCCATGGCCATGTCGGCTGATGGCACGGTCGTGGTGGGCACCTCGACGCTGGCATCCGGAGTGTCGCATGCGGCAGTCTGGAAACTGCTGATTTCGTCTCCGCCGGTGACGACACCAAAGCCCGATCCAGACCCGGGCGAGACGGGGCCGCCGCCTGTTACCGGAACGCCAACACCGGAGCCGGGTTCGGGCGGAACCGAGCCGGAGACCCCGGGGTCGGAAACCGGGTCCGGCTCTCAACCGGGATCGCCGCCCGATGGGCAAAATCCTCCGCCACCAGTTATCGAAACGCCTGCGCCAGAGACCGGTGCGGGAAGTCCCGAACAGGAGGTCCCGGGTACAGGAACCGGGTCGCCGCCGCCGATACAATCGGTCGCCGTCGATGTGACCAACACGACGAAAACTGTTGCTGCGCTGGCCGGGGATACATTTTCGGTGATGGAATCGCAGCGTGGAAAACTGGGGCGGTTGCAGCGTTCTTGCGACGTCGCGAAGGCGGGAGAGAGCTGCTACTCGCTTTCAGCGGATATCGGACGTTCAGGCGAGACGACCGATGCACTCGGCTGGATTTCCATGGCGCATGCCTTTACCGATAATTTTCTGGCAGGCATCACTGTGGCGCACTCCTTCTGGCGCGATATGCCGGATAGTTTCGACCGGGATAATGACAATATTGGCGGCGGTTTCTATGCCCGCTGGCGTGCGCCGACGACGACGGGCCACTGGTATCTGCAAGGTTCCGTTGCCGCCAGTCGCTACGATGTCGAGCGCACGCGCCAGATGCTGGACTATACCGAGGCTGGCATGGGCGAGAGCACGATCAAAGGCTGGGGCGCGTCGCTGGAAGCCGGGCGGTCGCACGAACTCTCCAGCGGTTCCGTCTTCGGCTATTATGCCGGGCTGCGTCACAGCGATCTGAAGATGGACGATTATACGGAAACCAACGCTTATTTCCCGTTCACCTATTCGAATGTGAAGTCGCGCCGCACTGCGGTCTATCTCGGGGCAAACTATGCCATGCCGTTGAGCGACAAGGTGCGGTGGCTGATCAATGCAGAGATCGAACAAGACATCGCGCATGATGATCCGAGCGTGACGGCAAGTGCCGATTATATCGGGGCGCTCAGCTTCGATGCTGATGTGGCGCATACGCGTGGCAGCCTGTCGACCACTTTATCCTATGCGTTCAGCGAGGTTTTGAGTGTGGGCGTGACGCCTTATCTCGCGCGCACCGTAAACCGGGATATGGCCTATGGTGCGAACATCGATGTTACGGGCAGATTCTAACCGGGAGGCAGGGGCTATGCTTCCGCCTTTTCCGGAACGGGAGACCGGGCGTCCTCCTCTTCCTGATAGGGGCGAGGGTGATGAACGAGCGTGACCAGCACGACCGAGATGATCATCAAAAGATACCATGAGCCGAGCTTGCCGAGCGAAACCGGCACCCAGCCATTATGCTGGTTGGGGTAGAGCCAGGCCTTCGACCATGTGCCGATATTTTCCGCAAACCAGATGAAGAACGAGGTCAGCAGGAACGCGACGAGCAGAGGCATTTTGTGCCGAAAACGAAACACGCGATAATGCATGCTGGTGCGCCAGAACAAGGCGAATGTCAGCGCAAACAGCGGCCAGCGAATATCCCAGATGAAATGATGGGCGAAGAAATTGACGTAGATCGCGGCTGCCAGCACCAGCGTTGTCCAGAGCGGCGGATAATGGTTCAGTCTGATATCGAAGATACGGTTGATGCGCGCCATATAGGAGCCGACCGCCGCATACATGAAGCCTGAAAACAGCGGTACGCCGCCAATACGGAAGAAGTTTTCTTCAGGATAGACCCATGAACCCGCATGGGTCTTGAACACTTCCATCGCCGTGCCGACAACGTGGAAAATCAGGATGACCTTGGCTTCCTCCCATGCCTCCAGCTTGAAGACCAGCATGGCAAGCTGGATGGCGACAGCGGAAAGGAACAGAAAGTCATAGCGGGTGACGATATTGGCGATACCGCCGATGCCGCTTTCCGGCCAAAGCCAGCGGGTGAGGATGATAAGGCCGAGCATGGCACCGCCGAACAGGCATGCCCATGCCTGTTTCAGCCCGAAGACCAGAAATTCGATCAGCCCGTCGGTCAGGTGATTGCGCGGCAGCCGGTCGAGGACGCGGTGGGCCGCCGCATCGATTGATTTTTCGAGGCCGGTAAAATGCCTATCTGCCTGCAATAATTTGTTCCAGAAATTGGGTCAGGTTATCCGTCACATAATCGACCTGATCGGTAAATTCCGGGTCGCTTTCCCATATTTCCGAGAAGGTTGGCTCAAAATTGTTCGGCACCACCAGGACGGTTTTCATGCCAAGCGCTTTCGGCACGACGAGATTGCGCGCCAGATCCTCGAACATCACGGCCTTGCTGGCATTGATGCCGAAAGCGCCGAGGAAGCGGTCATAGGTGACGCGCTCGGGTTTTGGCATCAGCCCCGCAGCGACAATGTCGAAGATATCGTCGAAATTATCCAGAATGCCGAGCTGGCGCGCCGCGCGTTCCGCATGGCCGCGATCGCCATTGGTGAAGATGAAGCGACGGCCCGGCAGCGACTTGATCGCTTCGCCGAGCGCCGGATCGGGCTTCAGCCAGCTATAGTCGATATCGTGAACCTTTTGCAGAAAGTCGTCCGGGTCGATCTGGTGGCATTCCATCAGGCCTTTCAGCGTGGTGCCATAGTCGAGATAGAACTGTTTCTGGATGCGGCGAGCTTCCTCGCGTGGCAATTGCAGCAGGTTTTCGACATAGCTCGTCATCTTCACGTCGATCTGCGAGAATAGATTGGCGGCGTGGGGATAGAGCGTGTTGTCGAGGTCGAACACCCAGTCAGTGACGTGCTCAAAGGCTGGGGTGAAGGCCGAAGGATTGGAACTATTGGTCATGGGTCTTTATGGCACGATGAGCGTGCCGGCACCATGTTCGGTGAAGAGTTCCAGCAGGACGGAATGCGGCGTCTTGCCATTCAGGATGACAACGCCTTCCACGCCACGGCGGATTGCTTCGATGCAGGTTTCGACCTTCGGGATCATGCCACCGGAAATCGTGCCGTCCTTGATGAGCGCCTGCGCATCGGCAACGGAGAGTTCCTTGATCAGCTTCTTGTCCTTGTCCAGCACGCCGGGAACGTCGGTCAGGAACAGAAGACGGGTTGCGGCCAGCGCGCCTGCGATAGCGCCTGCAAAAGTGTCGGCATTGATGTTGTAGGTATGGCCGTCACGGCCCGGAGCGACCGGTGCGATGACCGGGATCATTTCGGAACGCGCCAGAAGATCGAGCAGGGTGCGGTCGACTTCCGCCGGCTCGCCGACAAAGCCCAGATCAAGCACTTTCTCGATATTGGAATCGGGGTCGATGACGGTCTTGTGCGCCTTCTGCGCGAAGACCATGTTACCGTCCTTGCCGCACAGGCCGATGGCCCATTCGCCTTCGGCATTGATCAGAGCGACGATTTCCTTGTTGATGGAACCGGCCAGAACCATTTCCACCACTTCGACGGTCTTTTCGTCGGTGACGCGCAGGCCGCCCTCAAAACGGGATTCGATGCCAAGCTTGGTTAGCATGGCCTGAATCTGTGGGCCGCCGCCATGCACCACAATCGGGTTGATGCCCGATTGCTTCAAAAGCGCGATATCGCGAGCAAAGGCCTTGCCGAGCTCCGGATTGCCCATGGCGTGGCCGCCATATTTCACGACGACATGCTTGTTCTCGTAGCGCTGCATATAGGGCAGGGCGGCGGAGAGGAGTTGTGCTTGCATTTCGGGATTATCAAGGGTCGTCATCGCGGGCTCCATGGCTGGCGACAGGGCAGAAGAGGCAGGCTTTTCTAGACCGGTTTTGATTCAAATGGAATCCGCGAAAACGGTCTCGCTGCTTATTTTTCACGAATAGTTTGCTGGAAACGGCTTCTTATGTATGTGCCTATGTTCTATCCAAAATATGATTTTATAGTTTCACGGTTCCATGAAGAAAGTTGTTTCGATGCGCCGGTTTATTTTGACCGCTGTGGGGTCACTCCTTGCCCTCAATGCCGCCCAGAATTTTGCGATGGCGGCATCCTCCACTCAAACCGTGGTCTTTGTTAGACACGGCGAAAAGCCGGAAAACGGGTTGGGCCAGCTAAGCTGCCGTGGACTGAATCGCGCGCTGAAACTGCCCGCGATCATCGCAAAACAGTTCGGCAAACCGGCTGCGATTTTCGCGCCCAATCCGTCGGAGGAGAAGGACGACAAGGGCGGAACCTATGCCTATGTGCGTCCGCTCGCCACGGTCGAACCGACCGCGATTTCGCTTGGCCTGCCGGTGGATACGCGCTTCGGTTTCGAAGATATCGACAAGCTGGAAGAAGCGCTGGAAGCGCCTGCCTATCGCAATGCAACTGTTCTGGTTGGCTGGGAGCATAAGCAGATCGTCAAGCTGGTGCGCGACATCGTCAAGGAGAACAGCGGCGACAAGCATAGCGTGCCCAAATGGTCGGGCGACGATTTTGACAGCATCTATGTGCTGCGCATTACCCGCGACGGGGCAAAGACCAATGTACAGTTCGAGCGCCGCAATCAGGGACTGAACAACCTGCCGGAAACCTGTCCTCTCTGAGGACAGGTCAGGCTGAAATCATGACTCTTTGATCACCAGAGCCACAGCTGCGCGCAAATCGTCGAGGCCGAGGCCCTTTTCCGACGAGGTGGCGATAATGCCGGGGAAGCAGGCTGCACGACGGAAGGTGAGCTTGTGCGTATCCGCCATCAGGCGCGGCACGCCTGCCGGTTTGATCTTGTCGATCTTGGTCAGCACAATCTGATAGGACACGGCGGCCTTGTCGAGAAGGTCAAGCACTTCGGCGTCGTTCTTCTTAATGCCGTGGCGCGCATCGATCAGCACATAGACGCGCTTCAGTGTGGTACGTCCGCGCAGATAGTCGAAAACGAGTCGCGTCCAGGCATCGACATGGGCTTTTGGCGCTTCGGCAAATCCGTAGCCCGGCATATCCACGAGGGCGAGCGGCGGCAGGTCGCCGTTTTCGCCGGAATAACCGTCCGGCACGAAATAGTTCAGTTCCTGCGTGCGGCCCGGCGTATTGGACGTGCGCGCAAGGCCCTTCTTGTTGACCAGAGCATTGATCAGCGATGACTTGCCGACATTGGAGCGTCCCGCAAAGGCGATCTCCACCGGACCTTCCGGCGGCAGGAATTGCATCGACGGCACGCCACGGATGAAGATCCATGACTTCTTGAACAGCGCACGGCCTTGCTCGACCAGTGCCGCCTGCGCCGCGCGGGTCGCATCTGCCGCTGCCTGAGCCGCATTGATTGCCGCCTGCTTCTTATCCTGCTCGCTCAATGTTCTTATCCTGGTCGCTTTATTCTGTCAGTGACACGCATCAATGGTATGGGCCGCATTGTCAACATGACGGCATAAAAAAACCCCGCCTAAGCGGGGTTTTTCAGATTTTACTTTTTGGCCTCTTTCGGCTTTCGCTTGAAGAGGTCCCTCAGATTGTCCCAAAGCTCGATCTTGACGCCCTGACGCTTCATGATGATGCCCTGCTGGGTGATCGAGAGCAGGTTGTTCCATGCCCAGTAGATCACGAGACCAGCCGGGAACGAAGCCAGCATGAAGGTGAAGATAATCGGCATCCAGGTGAAGATCGCAGCCTGCGTCGGGTCTGGCGGCGTCGGGTTCATGCGCATCTGCAGGAACATTGTGATGCCCATCAGCAGCGGCCAGACGCCGATCATCAGGAAGTGCGGTACTGCGAAAGGCAGAAGGCCGAACAGGTTGAAGAGCGATGTCGGATCGGGCGCTGCAAGATCCTGAATCCAGCCAAAGAACGGCGCATGGCGCATTTCGATGGTGACGTAGAGAACCTTATACAAGGCGAAGAACACCGGAATCTGCACCAGCACCGGCCAGCAGCCTGCAAGCGGATTGATCTTCTCTTCCTTGTAGAGCCGCATCATTTCCTGCTGCTGCTTCATCTTGTCGTCCGCGTATTTCTCGCGGATTTCCGTCATCTTCGGCTGAACCAGCTTCATGCGCGCCATCGACTTGTACGACTTGTTGGCGAGCGGGAAGAACAGGCCCTTGAGCAGAACGGTGACAACCAGAATGGCGACGCCGAAATTGCCCGAGAACTTGTAGATCCAGTCGATGAGGTAGAACATCGGCTTGGTGATGAAGTAGAACCAGCCCCAGTCGATCAGCAGTTCGAACTGCTTGATGCTGAGCTGCTTTTCGTAAGCCTGAATCTGCGTGACGACCTTTGCACCGGCGAAGACCTGGTTCTTCAGCGAATGCGACTGGCCGGCCTCAATGGTCATCGGCGCGCCGAGGAAATCGGTCTGGTAGCGCGGGCGATCATTGGTGAAGTGCGAGAAGCGGCCGGTGAACTTTTCGTCCTGCGGCGGTACGAGCGTTGCAGCCCAATACTTGTCGGTGATGCCGAGCCAGCCGCCCATGACGTCCTTGAACGAGATGTCCTTGTCGTCTTCGACCTTGGAATATTTGATTTCCTGTAGGCCGTCCTGACCCATAACGCCGATCAGGCCTTCATGCAGAACATAGGTAGCGCTGGCATGTTCCGGCTGGTTGAAGCGGGTTACGCGGCCATAAGAGGCCAGCGAAATCGGTGCGCCGGTATTGTTTGTGATCGTGTCGTCAACGGAGAACATATAGGCGTCGTCAACCGAGATGACGCGCTTGAAGGTGATGTTCTTCTCGTTGGTATAGCTCAGCGTGACCGGCGTGGATGGAGTCAGCTTGTTGTTGCCTTCCACGGACCAGACCGTGTTCGGACCCGGAACCGGGCCGGTCGTGTCATTGCCGGTGAAGCCGAGCTCAACGAAATAGCCCTGCTTCAGCGCCGATGGCGCGAGCAGTTCGATATTCGGAGAATTGTTGTCGACGGTTTCGTGATAATTTTTGAGGAAGAGATCGTCGAGACGCGCGCCGGTCAGGTTGATCGAACCGCGCAGCGAAGGCGTGTCGATCTGAACGCGCTCAGTCTGAGCGATTGCGGCTTCGCGGGTCAGCGTGCCGCCTGCGGCTGCCACATCACCATGGCCGGGAATTGTGCCCGAAGCGGCTGGCGCCTGTGGCGTATCGCCCGCACCGTTGCCTGCCTGGCCACCCTGGGCTGCCTGCTGGGCCTGCCGCTGCTGCTCCTCAATGCGTGCCTGCTCCCGCTGGGCTTCCGTTTTCGGACCCAGATAAAACACTTGCCACAGCGTCAGTATGAGGATGGACAGGGCAATGGTGATGAAGAAATTGCGTTTATTTTCCATTGACGGGTCCTGATTCCGGTCTTTCCGTTCGGCGTTTCCCTTCGCCTTTCCGCTCGCCCTTCGCCTTGATGCGGCGGGTGAGTTCATCGGTCAGTCGCGAAAAGGGCGCAGTGAGAGCTTGCTCGCGCGCTACGATCACATAGTCGGTCGAAGGCGCCATGTCACGCCCTGCGTGACAACGTACCGCTTCTCTCAGCCTGCGGCGGATGCGATTTCGTATCACGGCGTTGCCGTTCTTCTTGGTGACGGTGAAGCCGGCGCGGGGCTTGTCGCCAATTTTGGCGGCTGCCGATTCCTCTTCCGTCCGCACGCTGACTTCGAGAAGAAACAGCGGGCCACGCCGCTTTTCACCGTTCCTTAAAGCCAAAAACTCCGCTCTCTTACGAAGGCGGAGTATTTGTTTCGGCTTTTTCATATCTTTATTCACCGCGCAGCTGCGCGGGCAAAGATTAAGCGGAAAGCCGCTTACGGCCGCGCGAACGGCGAGCGGCGAGAACCTTGCGGCCGCCGGTGGTAGCCATGCGTGCACGGAAACCGTGACGACGCTTGCGGACGATCTTGGATGGCTGATAAGTGCGCTTCATTTTTTTTAATACCGCGGTGTGCGGCCCTTCTTAATTCTGTTTTTCAGTGGAACATGATCTGGCCCGAAACCGGTTACCCTTATTCGGGATCATGCTCTATTGAACAGGAGCTGGTTCTTTTCCCTGCGGCGGACAGCATAAACCATCCGTAGACCCGCGCGGGCGAACGTGACGCGGCTTATAGGGGGAGGGGCCTCAAGAGTCAATCCGCAGATGCGATCAAAGCTGTGCTTCGATAGAAGCTTTGTCGATGATCGACCAGACCCCTTTAATCAGTCCATTGTCAAAGGTGTAAAAGACGTTTTCGGCGAACTGGATTTTGCGGCCATTGACCGGCAAGCCGAGAAAGACGCCAACGGGCGTGCAATCGAAAGCCAGACGGGCTGCAACTGTCGGTGGTTCGCAGACCAGCAGGTCTATACTGAATTGGAGATCGGGGATCGCCTTGAAATCCTGCTCCAACATGGCGCGATAGCCCGCCAGTCCGAAAGCTCTGCCATTATGCGAGACCGCCTGATGGACAAAGTGGCCGAGATTTTCCCAGTCCTGTCCGTTCAGGCAGGCGATGTAATCGCGGTAGATGTCGGCAAGCGGCTTCTCCATGGTCGGTCCTCCTGTTTTCGAATTTAAGCGATCACGCATGGCAACGCCATTGCCAAACGGCACTTGGGCTTCCATAAGAGAGCGCACATTTTTTCCAATGCGGAACACTTTCCGCAGCAGCATTCAGAGGAGTTCACCATGAGCATCCGTCGCATCGGAGTTGGTCCACGCATGAGCCAGGCCGTGGTCCACGGCAACACCGTTTATCTCGCCGGTCAAGTGGGTGTGCCCGGCGCCAGCGTGACCGATCAGACCAAGGCCGTTCTGGCCGAAGTGGACCGCCTGCTCAAGGAAGCCGGTTCGGACAAGTCGAAGATTCTTCAGGCGATCATCTGGCTCGCCGACATGAAGGATTTCGCCGAAATGAACGCTGTCTGGGATGCCTGGGTCGATCCGGCCAACACGCCAGCTCGTGCAACCGGTGAAGCAGCCCTTGCAACGCCGGACTACAAGGTCGAAATCATCATCACCGCTGCGATCTGATCCCAGCGCGAATGCTTGAGAAAGCCCCGCTGCGAAGCGGGGTTTTTTATTCGCGGATGCGTTGCGAGAAGCCGTCGCGTCCGCCTGCCTGCGCTTTTGCGTCGATGGATGCGCGCTGGCGTATTTCTTCCAGCGAACCGCCATTCTCGATCCAGCCATTGTCGAAAAGATAGCCGGGCAGAAAGCCTGACAGCAGAATGCGATAGTCGAACGGGAATGTTGGATCGAGCAGCCGCGCCATGTCGAAGATCATGGTCGTGCAGTTGGTGGTCAGCGTGTTGTAGAATTCCGCCTTTGCGGCCAGCTGGTTGCCGCGCTCGACATAGGACAGGAACAATTGTCTGGCCGGGCCGGGCGGCAGTTTGACCTGATAGCGGTAGACGTCTTCCTTGCGGATATTGGTGCGCAGATAGATGATGTCCCGTTCCTCGGCGGCGATCATCGCCAGCTCGAATTCCCGGAAAAAGCCGCCAATAGACGAGAAGACCTCATGATGCTCGCGGCGGATTTCGCCGGAGAAGACCACATGACGCCCATCCGCAAAGCCGAATGAAAGCAGCGTGTGAGCGATGGCCGGGCTCGACCAGTAGGACAGGTAGATATCAACCGAAGTAATCTTGCTGAGATCGTAGGTTTCGTCTTTCCAATTTTCGGTAAAGTCTTCCGTCGTGCGCCATTCGAAATCGCGAACATTGGTGAGCGTGACGATATCGCCATCCACCTTGCCGGTAACGATGCGCGCGACGTCCGGCGCCCACATGCGGTCGAGGGAAGGGCGGATGGTCGTCCACCAGCCGAGGATGATGAGCGCGAGGAGGCAGAAGAACAGCCGTTTGCGCCAGCAGGAGAAGCGCCTTTCCCCGGCTATGGTCCAGAGGGTGAAGAGCAACCACAGCGCGATGATCGCCTGGCGAACAACGCTGCCGAAGGGCAACTGATACCACATCGCCAAACTCGCCCAGATCGCAAAGATAAGAGCGAAAAGGATGAAGATAAACTTGCCTGCGATGCGAACGGGCGCCGATTTCAAAATAGACGTCATGGGCCTCAGTGCTCGCCAGTTGTGGTAATCAATGTGGAATTGGCGGCGATACTGACATGATTTGCGGCGCAATGTCATTGCTTATCCAAAAAATGGATAAATTTAGTTCAGTACATTGGAATCTGTAAAAAGAAGCTCTTCTATTAGCCGTTACTTCTTTAAGGCGACAGCCTCTCCACGCGGGCGCGGCGCGGATGTCTTTCGATTGCGCCTGTAGGGACGCACCAGCCGCCACAGCAGCAGCGCTGCGACGATGGCGGCATAGATGATCGGCTCTGCGGGCCAGCTTTTCACGGATAGGATGAAATGGATCGCACCGCCTGCAATGGCCACATAGACGAGCTTGTGCAGGCTGGTCCAGCGGCGTCCGAGCCGACGGATCGACCAGTTGTTGGAGGTCAGCGCCAAAGGCACAAGCAGCACGAGACTGATCATGCCGATGGTGATGAAGGGGCGGCGGAGAATATCGGCGATGATAACCGGAAAATTCAGCGCCTGATCGAGCACCATATAGGTCGCGAAATGCATAAGCGCATAATAGAAGGCGAGAAGACCGAGCGCCCGGCGATAGCGCAGCAGGCTGATGCCGGTCAGGTCGCGGATCGGGGTGACGAGCAATGTCAGGATCAGCAAGCGCAGCGCCCAGAGACCGAGCGTATGTTCGAACGTCTTGACCGGATCGGCACCAAGGCCGCCGGTCGCGCCGAGATAGAAGGTCCAGACAGCCGGAACAAACCCCGCCGCATAGAGCAGCCAGACCTTCCAGCCATCAGTCTGGCGACGCGTCGGCTTTTTCGCGCCCCCTTCGGTTGCACCCATTCTCTCGGCTGCCATGTCAGTAATTCGCCTTCAGGTCCATGCCGGTATAAAGCGACGCGACTTCGTCCGCATAGCCGTTGAAGGGCAGGGTCGGGCGGCGGCTGGAAGCGAAGAAACTGTCCTCGCCGATGCGCCGTTCTGTCGCCTGGCTCCAGCGGGGATGATCGACCGCCGGGTTCACATTGGCATAGAAGCCATATTCATTGGCGGCCTGCTGCTGCCACGAGGTGGGCGGCTGCTTCTCGACAAAGGAGATACGGGTAATGGCCTTGATGCCTTTGAAACCATATTTCCACGGCACCACGAGCCGGATCGGCGCGCCATTGGCGTTGGGAAGCGTCTCGCCGTAAAGGCCAACCGCCAGGATGGTCAGCGGATGCCGGGCTTCGTCCAGTCGTAACCCTTCGACATAGGGCCAGTCCAGCACCTGAAACAGCCCCTTCTGGCCGGGCATTTCCTCCGGGCGCACGACACCGGTGAAGGCGATATATTTGGCAGAGCCGAGTGGCTCCACCTGTGACAGCAGGCTTGCCAGCGGAAAGCCGATCCACGGGATTACCATCGACCACGCCTCGACACAGCGCATACGATAGATGCGCTCTTCCAGCGGCATCTTGTCGATCAACTCGCGCATGTCGAATTCTTTCGGCTGCTTCACCAGCCCATCGATGGTCAGCTTCCAGGGCAGCGGCTTGTAATCGCTGGAATTGGCGGCTGGGTCGCTCTTGTCTGTGCCGAATTCATAGAAATTATTGTAGCTGGTGACATCGGCCTTCGGGGTCAGCTTTTCATCGACCTTATAGGCGGATGCGACAGCCTTGAGCGGGTCTGCAAAAGCCGACGACGCAAAACCTGCGGTAGCGAGCGCGCCGAGGCCCGCCATAAACTGCCGACGGTGCAGATAGAGGTTCTTCGGTGTCACCGCATCATAAGTGAGACGGGCATGCGAAAGACGGCTGAATTTAAAGCTGCTCATGGGCGTTGATCTCTTTCTCCCGCATAATAGCTGATTTTCTCGCCAAACACGTCAAAAGCAAGGAGTTTTCATCGCTTCGGTGTGGCTCACGCTTTAGTGATGGCGAATAAGTCTCGCAATGGAGATGTAACAGAATTGTAACAGGTCGTAATTTTTCGTGCATTTCGCCACATTCCTGCTAAATCTCTGCTGTTAAGAGAGTTCCATTCGCCGCGAAGGCCGTGCTCAATCGCCTTGTTGAGGGGCCGCTTTCAAACCTTCGTTAACGTCTCGTTGGCTATGTAGAGATCATGGTAAAGAAGATGTTTATTGCCGCTTTGGCGGCTGCGCTTATGGTATCGACCGGCTCGGCTTTTGCTGAGGGGCAGCCTGTGGCTGTTTCCACGAAAGGTCAGGGCAAGGCACTGAGCGGTATTGCCGCTTCAATGAAAGAAGAAGAAGGCGCCCCGAAGCTCGGCGAAGGCGTCACCATGCGCGAGAAGAAGATGGATACGGAAATTACGCCGGAACAGAATTTCTCCCGCAGCAGGCAGTTCATCCACCGCTTCTATACGCCGGAAAAAGCGTCCAACGAACTGGTTATCCTGCTGCACGGTTCGGGCGGCAATGAAACCAGCCTTATCCCGCTGGCGTCGAAAATCTGGCCGCGCGCGACACTGCTCGGCATTCGTGGTCGTGTCATGCAGGACGGCGGCACGCGCTGGTACAAGCGCATCACGCCGGTCAAGTTCGACCAGAAGGATATCAAGCTCGAAGCCAATGCCTTCGTGACGTTCCTGACGCGGCTTGCCGACGACAAGGACCTCGACCTTACGCACGCGACTTTCGTGGGCTATTCGAACGGCGCCAATCTCCTGGCGGCAACCATGATGCTGCATCCTGATCTGGTGAAGCGTGCCGTGCTGATGCGCTCGATGCCGGTGCTGGACAATGCGCCGGTTGCCAATCTGAGCAAGACGCGCGTGCTGACGATCACCGGCGAGGAAGACAAGCTCTACTCACCCTTTGCGCCCGCGCTTTCCGCGCTTCTGCGCTCCAGCGGCGCGCGCGTCGATGCGCGCACGATTGATGCCGATCACATGCTCGGCGACAAGGATGCCGCCGCAATCAGCCAGTGGGTCGCGTCGCTTGGACCAGACGGTGCGCCTGCGGTGTCGATGCGCAGACCGTGAGTTAGGGGAGTAGGGGAATAAGGGAATAGGGGAGTATGTTGGGCGAGAAGCGCCTGACACTCTTTTAAAACCTACTCCCTTATTCCCCTAATCCCTTAAAGAGACGATGCCACAATCCCCCACTTCCGAACCGAAAGCGAGGCGGTGGCCCTGATCGTCCCAGCCCATGCTGGAGATGGCGCCCTTGCCGGGGCGGCGCAGCAGAACTTCCTTTTGATCGGCAAAACGAACCAGCATGATCATGCCGTCATTATAACCAATGGCGACGATATCCTCGACCGGATGGCAGGCAACCGTCGTCACCATGCTGTCGCCGCGCAGGCCAAGCTCAAGCGGGGCCTTACCCATCGGGCCGTCCTTGCCCGCAAAAGGCCAGACGATGGCCGCAGGCGCGCCGGATGTTGCAAGCCACTTGGCCTTCACGCTCCACGACCAGTCCTTCACCTTTGCCGGATAGCCGGTCATGCGCATGTGCTTGGCGTCTTCCAGACGCCAGCCATGCAAGGCATTTTCCTGCATCGAGGTGATGAGAAAGCGGCCATCGGGCGAGAAAATGACGCCGATATGCGCGCCTTTCCATTCCAGTTCGACGGGCTTGGCGGCGGTGCCGGTCCAAATCAGCGTCGCCCCGTTGTAGCGGGCAATCGCAAGCCGCTGGCCCTTCGGCGCAAAGGCAATGCCTTCAACGCTGCGTTCCTGCGTGTATTCCTGCACCTTGCCGTCAGAGTTGCGCACCCATGCCGAACGGCCCGAGGCAAAGCCGACCGTACCGCCGGGACCGGCTGCAACAGCCGTCATCCATTTGCGCGGGACCTTGGCGAGTTCGGTCACCGTGCCGCTGGCATCGGTGCGGCAGACGCGACCGTCTTCGCCGCCGGTGATGAGCGACTTGCCGTCAACGGCAACCACAGCGCTCAACAGTCCGTCATGGGCCGTCGAACTCTGGTTGCCGTTATCCAGCCGATGGATCGTCCCATCAGCCATGGCAAAGAAAGGAACGTCGCCGATGAAGCGCGCATGAAGACAATGACCTTCGAGGTCAAACGGGGCAACTGTAGGCATCAGTGTCCAGTATTTCTTATTTGACTTGGCAGTTTTCGAAACCGGCTTTCAATTCAGCCGGGTCGAGTTCGCGTCCGATGAAGACAAGACGGCTTTCCCGCTTTTCTTCCGGCTTCCATGCGCGCTGGTGATCGCCTTCGATGATCATGTGAACGCCCTGAACCACATAGCGGTCCGGATCGTCCTTGAAAGCGATAATGCCCTTGAGGCGCAGAATGTTCGGCCCCTGCGTCTGGGTGATGTTCTGAATCCACGGGAAGAATTTTGCCGGATCGATATCACCGGCCCGCAACGAAACAGACTTAACCGTCACATCGTGGATTGGCGAGGCATGATCGTGGTGGTGATGATCGTGGTCACAGTCCGGGCCGCAGACATGATCGTGGTCATGGTGATGATGATCATGGTCGTGATCATGCGCATGGTGGTGGTGCCCGTGGTGGTCATGATGATGGTCGTCATGCCCATGATCATGGTCGCAATCCGGGCCACAGACATGATCGGGATGATCATGGTCGAGGAAATGCGGATCGTTTTCCAGCACGCGCTTCAGGTCGAAGGCGCCACGGTCCAAAACGCGCTCAAGCGGGATCGAGGCGCGCTCGGTGCGGTGGATGATGGCATGCGGGTTGATGGCGCGAACCGTGGCTTCGATGGTGGCCAGTTCTTGCGGCGTCACCAGATCGGTCTTGTTGATCAGCACGACATCGGCAAAGGCAATCTGGTCTTCGGCTTCGCGGCTGTCCTTGAGGCGCAGCGGCAGATGCTTGGCATCCACGAGGGCGACAACGGCGTCGAGGCCGGTCTTGGCGCGCACGTCGTCATCCATGAAGAAGGTCTGCGCGACCGGAACCGGATCGGCAAGGCCGGTGGTTTCCACGACGATGGCGTCGAAACGGCCTGGACGGCGCATCAGACCTTCCACCACGCGGATCAGGTCGCCGCGCACGGTGCAGCAGATGCAGCCATTGTTCATTTCGTAGATTTCTTCATCCGACTCGACGATCAGGTCGTTGTCGATGCCGATCTCGCCGAATTCATTGACGATAACGGCATAACGCTTGCCGTGATTCTCGGTCAGAATGCGGTTGAGAAGGGTGGTTTTGCCCGAGCCCAGATAGCCGGTCAGAACGGTAACGGGAATGCGGCCAGCTTCAGTGGTCGCCTCTGCTGTGGTTTGGGCTTCAGCCTGGCTCATGATCATGCCTCTAGACGTTGCGGCCCCGGATCGGTCGGTGCGCAAAGGCGCATGCCGGGACTTCGGATCGGACATTTCATATAAGGGAACGACGACAGTAATGCCATATGCAATGCTATATTATTACATATGCCCCTTCACATTCGCGCCATCGGTATGAACCCTAGGATTTGAACCGCGCCAGATCGAAGCGATGGACATCGCGCAGCAGTTCGACAAAGCCGGATACGGCATTGGCGATCAGCTTTTCGCCTGCTTCCGCCGTTGCTGCGGCAGCGTTGCCTGCAACGCCTTCCGGGTTGAGATCGTGCATCTTCCAGCCAAATGCGTGCGGACCATAGGCGCGCAGGAACTTGAATTCCTCGGCGTAGCGTGACTGGGCGTTGCTGAAATTGCGTGCTTTCGACATATCCACCAGATCGGGCCGCAGCGCTAGCATCACCGAGGTTTCGATAAAGCCGCCATGAATATCGAGCGCCTTTTCTTCCGGCGTGATCAGGCCGTCCGGCAGGCCGAAGCGGGTCCAGCTCGTCGCGACTGCGAGCATGCCGAGCCGGACGCGCAATTCGGTCGCCACGATGGTCATCAATGGCGAGTTGCCGCCATGGGCGTTCAGCATCACCAGCTTGCGGATGCCGCCCGCATGCAGGTTTTCGCCGATGCCGATCCACTGGTTGACCGCTTCCGAAAAGGCGAGGCTCTGTGTGCCTTCGGTATCCATGTGTTCGATGGAATAGCCGACTGGCTGCACCGGCAGGAAATTGACGTTCAGACCAGCCGGTATCGCCTCGCCAACCCGCGCGGCAATGCTTTCCGCGATGATCGTGTCCGTCTCGAACGGCAGGTGAGGGCCATGCTGTTCGTGTGCGCCAAGGGGCAGGACGACAATCATATCGCTGTTCTGATCGCGCAGTTCCGTCATATTTTCCTCACTGTTTTTTCTGGTGGTCGAACCTAACGTCGGTTCGCCGGGGGGCAACCCAAGCGGTAAAAACACCGCCCCTCACTTCAGCGAAATGTTTTTAACCTTGTTGTTTCATAAGTCGGACAATATTTTACGCTATAAACATCTCCGGCAATGTCGATCGAGCGACAGAATGAAGTCGCAACAAAGGGTGAGGTGGCGATGAACAAGGACAATAAAGCGGTTGTACTTTATCGGCTGCAATCCGTGGCGCGTCTTTCAAGAACAGTTCTGGCCACAAGGCTTCTGGAACAGGGACTTTATGCCGGACAGGATGCAGTCATGCTGCAACTGGCCGCTGAAGACGGTCTCACGCCCGGCGTGCTTGCGCAGCGGCTTGGCGTGCGCCCGCCAACCATCACCAAGACGATTGCCCGTCTGCAAGGGCAGGGTTTTGTCGCCAAGCGTGCATCCGATACCGACCAGCGCCAGTCGCATGTTTATCTGACGCAGGCGGGACTTGAGACGATCAAGGCCATCGAGAAATCCATTCGCAAGACCGACAAGGACATGCTGAAGGGCCTCGACAAGAAGGAGCGCAAGACGTTCCTGAAAATGCTGGGTCGAATGGAAGGCAATCTGGCGCTGCGCGGTCTGTCGCGTGTGGCGGAAGAATCGTCCGCCGATGCCATTGACGACGACGAAGCTGAATAAGCGGCGGCGGTTTCAGCTTGATGCCAAAAAATACTTTCAATTCAATAATTGCAATGGCATAACCGTTTTAATGATGACGCCCTTGTGACATGTGACGCGGGGCTTTCGTGGCATGGACCGTTGGGGAGGCGACTTGGCCCAGAAAATCAAGCTTTCGACCATCGCTGATGCGCTGGGTGTTTCGACGGCTACCGTTTCGCTTGCGCTGCGCGACAGTCCGCTTGTTGCCGACCAGACCCGTGAGAAGATCAAGGAACATGCCCGCGCCATCGGTTATATCTATAACCGCAGGGCAGCGAGCCTGCGCACGTCGCGGTCGGGGATTGTCGGTGTCGTGGTGCACGACATCATGAACCCGTTTTTCGCGGAAATTCTGAAATCCATCGAATCGGAACTCGACCGGTCCCGCCAGACCTTCATTTTGTCCAACCATTACGACCAGCTGGAAAAGCAGCGCACCTTCATGGACACGCTTTTGCAGCTTGGCGCCGACGGGGTGATCATGTCGCCCGCCATCGGTACGCCGCCGGAAGATATCCAGATCGCCGAGGATAACGGCCTGCCGGTCGTTTTCATCGCGCGCAGTGTCGAGGGCGTGCATGCGCCCGTGTTTCGGGGCGACGATGCTTATGGCGTCGGCCTTGCCACCAATCACCTGATTTCGCTTGGTCACAAGCGCATCGCAATGATCGGCGGCACTGACCAGACCTCGACCGGTCGCGACCGTTATCGCGGTTATGTTCAGGCGATGGAGAAGGCCGGGCTTGAAGTGCGCGACGACTGGCGCATCGCGGGTCCGCGCACCAAACAGGGCGGGTTTGAAGTCGCGCCGCAGTTCCTCGCCTTGAAGGACAAGCCGACGGCTGCCGTGTGCTGGAACGACCTGACCGCAATCGGCCTGATGAATGGCATCGCGCGCGCCGGGCTTGTGCCGGGCGACGACATATCCGTGACCGGCTATGACGATCTGGAAGAGGCGGCGATTGCAACGCCTGCGCTTACGACCGTCTGGAACGGCCAGCGCGAGGTCGGACGCCGCGCCGCCCGCGCTTTGCTCGATCAGCTGAACGGTGTCGAGGTTGCCTCGACGCAGGAACTCATCAAGCCGGAACTGCATATAAGGCAATCGACGTCCAAGCCTAAACAGCCCTGATTTCCACGCTCCGGGTCCGGTTCAAGCTGACCGGCTACCGGTCTCCCACGAACTGCGAAATGCCCAGAGGAATATTGTCATGACCAAGCGCGACGCAACCGTTCTGGTGCTCGGTAACTTCAACGATTATGCCGTCGAACGCCTGTCGGGTGAGTTTTCGGTACGCCGCATCCCGCGCGGCGACGCGGCGCTCGTTGATGCGGCCTGGGCTGGCGATGTGCAGGGCATTGCCAGCATGTCCACCGTGGATGCCGCGCTCATCGACGCTTTGCCCAATCTGAAGATCATCGGCAATTTCGGCGTCGGTTATGATGCCGTCGATGCCAAACATGCCGCCACCCGCAACGTGATGGTCACCAACACGCCGGACGTACTGACCGACGAAGTGGCCGACACGGCGCTCGGCCTTTTGATCGATACGGTGCGCGAATTGTCGAAGTCGCAGGAATTCCTGCGTGCGGGCCGCTGGGAAAAGGAAGGCCGCTATCCGCTGTCGAAGCTTTCGCTGCGCGGACGCAAGGTCGGCATTTTCGGCCTTGGCCGTATCGGCAAGGCGGTCGCCCATCGTGTGGAAGCGTTTGGCCTGCCGGTTTCCTACCATAACCGCCGCAAGGCGGAAGGTGTCGCTTACGATTATTATCCAAGCCTGCTTGAGCTGGCCAAGGCGGTCGACACGCTTATTCTGGTTGCGCCGGGTGGTGCGGAAACGGCCAAGGCGGTCAATGCTGACGTGCTGCAAGCACTCGGTTCCGATGGCGTTCTGATCAATGTCGGTCGCGGCTCGCTGGTCGATGAAGACGCGCTGGCCAAGGCTTTGAATGACGGCACGATTGCGGCTGCGGGACTGGATGTTTTCTCCAACGAACCATCGGTGCCGCAGGGCCTGCTCGATGCACCGAATACGGTTTTGCTGCCGCATATCGCATCCGCATCGCACAAGACCCGTCAGGCCATGGCCGATCTGGTGATCGATAATCTCATTGCGTGGTTCGATACCGGCAAGGCGATCACGCCGGTGCCGGAGACGGCGGAGGTAAGGCAGTAGGGCAGTATGGGAATAAGGCAGTATGTTTTGGTTGCGGACGGCCGAAACGACCATAATCTTCTACTGCCCTACTGCCCTACTGCCCTACTGCCCTACTGCCCTACTGCCCTATCTTATGCTCCCGCACCGCCTCGCCAAACGCCTCGAATATCTTCCGCGAGGGGGCATCGGACTGGACCCAATATTCCGGGTGCCATTGGACGCCGACGACAAAACCCTTGGCGTCCTTGACGGAGACGGCTTCCACGGTGCCGTCTTCGGCCACGGCTTCCACTTCAAGGCGCGGCGCAAGCCGGTCGATGGCCTGACGGTGCACCGAGTTCACCTTTACGCTGTCTTCTTTCAAAATTGCGCCAAGGCATGAATCCGGCTTGATCCGGATCGGGTGCTGGATCGCGAAACGCTCGGCCTGACTTTCGGATTGCGGCGCACGATGGTCCATCCGGCCCTGCAATTCCTGAATTTCGGTGGCCAGCGTGCCACCCAGCGCCACATTCAATTCCTGAATGCCGCGGCAGATCGCCAGTACCGGCACGCCTTTTTCAATGGCCGCGCGGATCAGTGGCAGCGAGGTCGCGTCACGCGCATCGTCATAGGGTTCGAAGGCCGCACTCGGCTCGACACCGTAGAGGGCAGGGTTGACGTTGGATTTCGAGCCGGTGATCAGCACGCCATCCACCGCGTCGAGAATGGCGTCAAGATCCATCTTGTCGCCGAAGCTTGGCACCAGAAGCGGCGTCACTTGCGCGACATCGATGGCCGCAGCCAGATATTGATCCGGCGCTGCATGCCAGGTGTAATTCTCGAAAGGTTTGACGTCAGTCGGTACGGCAATGAGGGGGCGGGACTTCGACATAGCACTCAAATCCATGAATTTGGCTCTCAGCCTTCTGCAATAGAGCACATCCTCAAAACTGTGAAACAGTTTTCGGATAAGATGTGCGTGAATGAAGGCTTCTGCAATTGGCAGGAAGTGTCGTCTTTTCATCACGCTCGTGCGGCTTTTGTGTATTGTCTTGATTTGAAGCGTTTTTTGCCTCTATGCACGGGTTAAATGCCGTTATGAATGTCCTGGAGCGGTTCCGGTTAAGACGATTTGTGGAACCGCTCTATCTATTTGTTTTTGAGCATTATCCTACGCATCGAAGCGGGATAAGAAATCAGTCCAGCGAATTGATTTCCCCGCGCAGACGCTACGCACTTTTGCTGGAAATGCTCTAATAGGGGTGAAAATGGATTGGCAGTTGAGGGGATGCATGACTGACGATCAGCTTTTTTCCGTCCGGGGCAAGGTCATTGCCGTGACGGGAGGTTCCTCGGGTCTGGGCCTGCGCATGGTGCATGTGCTGGCGGGCCATGGAGCAAAAGTGATCTCCATTTCGCGCACGCATGCCGGTGAAAGCCTGTGTCCGTCGGGCGGCGAAGTTTTGGAAATCATGGCTGATGTAACCCATCCTGACGAAATCATACGCGCCTTCGATGAAGCCGAGCAGCGTTTCGGGCCGATTACGACCCTGTTCAATAATGCCGGTGTGGCCCATATGGCGCGGGCGCTTGATACGACACGCGATATGCTGGAGCATATTTTCGAGGTCAATGTGGCTGGCGCTTTCTTCGTGGCGCAGGAAGCCGCGCGCCGCATGATCGCTCATGGCGCAGGCGGTTGCATTATCAATACGACCAGCATTCTGGGCGACAGGCCGCAGAAGGGTGCGGCGGCTTATTCCATGTCCAAAGCCTGCATTACCCAGATGACGCGCGCGCTCGCGCTTGAATGGGCCGGGCACGATATCCGCGTCAATGCGATCTCTCCGGGCTGGTTTCCGACCCGAATCAACGAGGAACAGCTCAGCGGACCCGCCGCAGGCTACTTCAAAGGGCGTAATCCACTGCGCCGCCTTGGCGAACCGCAGGATCTTGACGGCGTGGTGCTGATGCTGGCCTCGGATGCCAGCCGCTATATGACCGGCACAATCGTCAATGTGGATGGTGGGCACAGCCTTTGAATGTGTCCATCCGAGCTAGCGATTTATCCGGCTCTGGCAGGCTTTCATCCGGGTTTCCTCCAGTGGTTGTGAAATCCCGGCGATATTCTCTAGTTTTGCTGTAGATCACCCGTGAAGAGCTGATGCCGGGGAAGGCGAAATACAGCCCGTTTTCGCGCTCTGCTTTCGCGGTCAAATTGTTTGAGGTGCTTCGCTTTAAAAGCTTATGGTTGTATTGCTGTTCTCCAGCTTGCAGATAAGTTGTTCCCGTAAAAATAGTTGGGATACATCTTATGGTGGCGGTGGTAACAGCTTGTGGTTTCATTTCGCGAAAGATATTTTTAAGTCATTAGTGCAATAATCGCCCTCACGATAGGGACACAAGCAAGGACATGTGGCGAAGCCGTAAACCTGACATACCTGCAGACGTGCGGCTTTCTTTCATGCGATCACTTTATGGTAATCGCACTACGCTCTGGTTTGGCTTGCTGGCCCATGTGGTGGCCTGTGTCGTCATTTATGTAAAAACACTCGACTGGCATTTCATCGGCTTTGCCGGGCTTTTTGCTGTGGTCGCTCTCGGTCGTCTCTACGACATGCGGCAGTTCGATCGCGCCAGGCTTACCCAACTCACATCCGCCGATCTCGACCGCTGGGAATTGCGCTATCTCATAGGCGCTTCACTGGTCTGCGCAACGCTCGGCATGTTGTGCTTCTTCTCGATCTTCGTGCTGCGCGATCCCTTTGCCGAACTGGCGAGCCTGACCATTTTGCTGGCTTCCGTCGTTTCCATCGTCGGGCGCAATTATGCCTCGGCGAAGGCGGTCGTTCTGATGTCGATCTGCACGCTCATTCCGGTTCTGGCCGGGCTCGTGCTTGCGGGGACTCCCTTTCACATCATTATCGGCCTGCTGCTGATCCCGTATTTCCTGTCCAATATCGAGATGGCGAACGGCCTGCGCGAATTTCTCTTCGCTGCCGTCATGGGCAAGCGGCGCCTGTCGATTGTGGCGGGGCGGTTCGATGCCGCGCTCAATAATATGCCGCAGGGCCTTCTCATGCTCGACGGCCAGAGCCGCATTGCGGTGATCAACAACAAGGCCAAGGCGATGCTGCGGATCGCCGAACACACCAAGCTGCACGGGCGCAGGCTGGAAGTGCTGCTGCGCTATTGCGCGCGGGAAGGGCTGTTTCCGCACAACGACATGACCAATGTGCGCGCCCGCATGACCGATCTCGTTGCCGGGCGCAAGACACGCGACATTTTTCAACTTTCCGGCGAGCGCTATATAGAATGTATCGGCAACCAGACTGTTGGCGACGGCGCGGTTCTCATGTTCGAGGACGTGACGCAGCGTGTCGAGGCAGAAGCCCGCATTCAGCATATGGCGCGGTTCGATGGTCTGACCGGCCTTCCGAACCGTAATTATTTCGAGACCATGGTGCGCACGCTGCGCGCCCACCAGCCGTCGGACAGTTTTGCCGCTCTGGTCGTCATCGACATCAACCACTTCAAGCATGTCAACGATACGCTTGGCCATCACACGGGCGATGTGTTGTTGCGGCTGTTTGCGGAGCGGCTTTATTCGCTCGACCAGCAGCGCTTTGTGGTGTCACGTTTCGGCGGCGACGAGTTCGTGGTGTTTGTGTTCAATCTTCAGACGCAAGCCGAAATTACCGGCGTGATGGATCATATCACCTCGGTCGTGTCCGGCGTTTATGATCTCGATGGCGATCATGTGCATATCGAGATCAGCGCCGGTATCGCGATTGAGAATATCGCGAGCTGCGATGTCGGCAATATGCATATCAATGCCGATCTGGCGCTTTACGAAGCAAAAGGTCATGAAGACCGGCAATGGGCAGTTTTCGTCGGCGCGATGGATACCAAATATCGCAGCCGCCAGAAGCTCAAGGCCGATCTCCGACAGGCCATCGGCAATAATGAAATCAAGGTCGTCTATCAGCCCATCGTCAGTGCGCAGTCTCTGCGCATTGTTGCTTGTGAAGCACTGGCGCGCTGGGAGCATCCGGAGCTGGGCAATGTGCCGCCTGCGGAATTCATCCCGCTGGCTGAGGAAATGGGGATTATCACCGATATCACCCGCTTCATGCTGGAACAGGCCTGCATGGATTGCCTGACCTGGGGGGACCGTATCGGTGTTTCCGTCAATCTGTCGGCCATCGACCTGAAAAGCAGCGAGATTGCCCGTGATATCGCCGCAGCCTTGCAGAAATCCGGGTTGCCTGCACACCGTCTCGAAGTCGAGGTGACGGAAAGCGCGATCATTGCCGACCGCAACAAGACATCCATGGTTCTGCAGCGGCTGAAGAATGCGGGCATCAACATTGCGCTCGACGATTTCGGCACGGGCTATTCCAGCCTGAGCTATCTCAACACGCTGCCGCTGACCAAGGTGAAGGTGGACCGTTCCTTTGTGCGCGACATCACCACCGACCGCCGGTCGCTGATGCTATTGCGCGGTGTGACGCAGCTTTCGCACGAGCTTGGTCTCGGCGTGACCGTCGAAGGCGTGGAAACCGAAGAACAGCTGGCGCTGATCCGCGTTGCCGCCGGTGCCGATCTGGTGCAGGGTTATCTTCTCGGCATGCCGCTGCCCGCCGACACGATCGGCTCGATGACGACGAAATCCGTCACATGGCGCGAGGGCGGCCGTACGGTTGCCTGATCCTTTTTAGGTCGGGACCGTGCGCCCCGTGACAATTGCGCGCGACGGATGCGCTGAACTTCGCTTCAAGAATGAAAAACAGGTTGCCGGGACCGGTCATCGAATTATGGCAAACACGGCAAGAGGCCCTGAAATGCGCTTCAACGCGCATTTATCATCCGGTGGCCCACAAAAACGCTGTCTCGATGTGGCGAATCTGTGGCAATATTATGTCTCAAAAATGGCGCGGGGGCGTATATGCGGTTGAACTTATACCTTTACATGAAGGGAAAGCTGCTTATTCTGCGCGCTGAATTGAAGTGCATGATTTGCATGATTTGGTGGTGCGGAAATCGCTTATATGACTGATTCAGCTGTTTCGGGGGAGAAGCCGCCGCTATCCAATTTTGCGCGACAGCTGCTGCATTTTCTGGATCGTGTCGAGTATCGGCGAATTGTCCATGCGGAGGATCTGGAAGAGATCGGTCGGCTTCGTTATCGTTCCTATCGTACCCGCAATGTGATGGACGAGGCCGAAGTACCGTCCATCATCGACGATATCGACCGGGACAGCCACGCTTTCGTCTATGGCGTGCATGTCGACGGGCAGCTTGTCAGCACATTGCGCATTCATCACATCACGCCCGATCATCGCAAGGGAACGAGCTATGCTCTGTTTCCCGATATTCTCGATCCGCTGCTCAATAGCGGCATGCACTTTGTCGATCCGACCCGCTTTGCCGCCGATCCCGAATTGCTGAGTGAATATCCGGCCATCCCCTATATCACATTGCGCATTGCGGCGATGGCGTCAGAATTCTTCGTGGCAGATCAATGCCTTGCCTCGGTGAAGCCTGAGCATATGGCCTTTTACAAACGCATCTTCGGCACGACGATGATGGCCGATGCGCGCGAACATGCGGGCTATGGCATCAAGGTCGGGCTGGGTGCAGCGCCGATCCGCAATATTCGCGATGCGGTTGCGGTGCGCTTCCCGTTCTTCAAGTCATTACCGCGCGAGCGGCAGGCGATGTTTGCCGATATGCGGGGCGGCTCCGTGCCGCTGACCATCATGGCGACCGCGAAATATACCGGCCTCGGCGCATAAACTGTTCTAAACATTTAAATGTAGCGCATCGCGTGAATTCGATTTACGAACACTGCGGAACCGCTTCATGCGGAGAGAGGGTTGGCTGCGACGAAAAGACTTGCCGTATAGGCCGGGCTTTTGTTGCGGACACGTTGAAGATTGCAGGTGTTTTCGCTTAACATCATGGATGTTGGGTGGAAAATCTGAATGGGTGGAACGAAAATGGCAGAACATCATACGACGGCTCCGGCTGAACTTGGCGCACCGATGGACTATGCTGAGCATGAGAAAACTTATGCCGGTTTCACGGGCCTGGTTAAATGGGGCACGGTGGCGCTCGTCGCCCTTATGATTGCCATGGCGTTCGGCTTTTTCGCTGGTGGTTTCTTTTCCGCGACCATTCTATTTGTCCTAGTCTGCGTCGCCGCCTGGTTCATCCTTTAGCGCATTGACGCGGGCTGGATGACGACATCCGGCCTTGCGAAAATGCAGCAAGATCTAAGAGAGAACCGGGATTAACCCCGCATGATTTGATCGAATGCCTTGGCGTGGGTTACCATGCCGAGGTTTTATGCATGTCTTAGCACTACAGTCGCATTCTTCGCCATGCCGGGCTGCAACCCGCAATTTCCTGCGCACCGGTGCTCGCGTACCCAAAAGTACGCTCCGCTCCGGTGCTCGAAAATCACTCGTTTCGCCACGGCCTGACGAATTTGCAACTGTCGCGTCAATATCAGTTCTTATGAAAGAGCCTCATTTGAGAGGCTCGCAATTCTGCCCGACCGCAAGGCCGGATCAAGCCCGGATCAAGACCATGAAAGGGAAACCAGCTTGGCCCAGACGTTATTTATCCCGCTAGAGAGTGACCCCAACGAGACACGCGTTGCGGCATCGGCGGAGACGGTGAAGAAATTCATCGCGCTCGGCTTCGATGTCGTTGTGGAAAAAGGCGCCGGTGAGAAATCGCGCATCCCCGATGCCGAGTTTACGGCAGCGGGCGCCCGCATCGGCACGGCGGCGGATGCCAAAACGGCAGACGTTGTCCTCAAAGTGCGCCGTCCTACGGATACGGAACTCAAAGGGTATAAATCGGGCGCGGCGCTTTTTGCCATGCTGGACCCTTATGGTCATGAAGACGCGGTGGCAGCACTTGCCAAGGCTGGCATTTCGGCTTTCACGATGGAATTCATGCCGCGCATCACCCGTGCGCAGGTGATGGACGTGCTATCGAGCCAAGCGAACCTTGCCGGTTACCAGGCGGTGATCGACGCGGCGAAAGTCTATGACCGCGCCATGCCGATGATGATGACGGCAGCCGGTACGGTTCCAGCCGCCAAGGTGTTCGTGATGGGGGCAGGCGTTGCGGGTCTTCAGGCCATCGCAACGGCACGACGTCTCGGTGCGGTCGTGACGGCAACCGACGTTCGCCCGGCCGCCAAGGAACAGGTCGCCTCGCTCGGCGCGAAATTCATCGCGGTCGAGGATGATGAGTTCAAGGCTGCCGAAACCTCTGGCGGTTATGCCAAGGAAATGTCGAAGGAATATCAGGCGAAGCAGGCCGCACTCGTCGCCGACCATATCGCCAAGCAGGATATCGTCATCACCACGGCGCTCATTCCGGGCCGTCCGGCCCCGCGTCTGGTGTCCAAGGAAATGGTTGCTTCCATGCGTCCGGGTTCCGTGCTGGTCGATCTCGCGGTCGAGCGCGGCGGCAATGTCGAAGGCGCTGTCGCCGGTCAGATCGCCGAGGTCAATGGCGTCCGGATTGTTGGTCATCTCAACGTTTCGGGCCGCATTGCCGCGAGTGCCTCGCAGCTTTATGCACGCAACCTGATCGCTTTCGTGGAAACGCTGGTCGACAAGGAAACCAAGCTTCTCAAGATCGATCCGGAAGAAGAACTGGTCAAGGCGACGCTTCTGACCCATCAGGGCAAGATCCTGCACCCGGCTTTCGCCAAGGCCGATGCCGCGCCTGCTGTTGTCGCTGAAAAACCGGCTGCAAAGCCGAAAGCCGCACCAAAGCCGAAGGTCGCCAAGGCAGAAGTCGTTGGCGATGCAGCGAAACCTGCTGCGCCGAAAGCGGCGAAAAAAGCGCCTGCAAAAGCACCGAAGGCCGCTGCAAAGTCTTCGTCTTCCCCCAAGTCTCCAGTTGATGGAGGAGAGGCATAATGGCCGAAACTAGTCTCGATAAAGCTCTTGAGAGCTTGAACCAGGCCGCGGATGCCGTCCGTCAGGCTGCGGAAAATGCCGGTGGTCTGGGTGACGCTGCGGCGGCTGCCGCGCATGCCGCATCGGGCGGCGCGATCGATCCGTTCGTGTTCCGCTTTGCGATTTTCATCCTGTCGATTTTCGTCGGCTATTACGTGGTCTGGTCGGTTACGCCTGCACTGCATACGCCGCTGATGGCCGTGACCAATGCCATTTCCTCGGTGATCGTGGTGGGTGCGCTTCTGGCGGTTGGCCTTTCTCTTTCGGGCTGGGCAACCGGCTTCGGTTTCATTGCGCTCATTCTGGCGAGCGTCAACATTTTTGGCGGCTTTCTGGTCACCCAGCGCATGCTCGCCATGTACAAGAAAAAAGAAAAGTGAGGCTGAACCATTATGAGCGTTAATCTCGCAGCCTTCCTTTATCTCGTGTCCGGCGTGCTGTTCATTCTGGCGCTGCGCGGCCTGTCGCATCCGACGACCAGCCGTCAGGGCAATATGTACGGCATGATCGGTATGGCGATTTCCATCGTCACCACGCTTCTGCTAGCGCGTCCAAGCTTCGGCGGTCTGGCACTCATCGTCGTCGGCATCGCCATTGGCGGCGGTATCGGTGCGGTCATCGCGCGCCGGATCGCCATGACGGCCATGCCGCAGCTTGTGGCCGCGTTCCACTCGCTGATCGGTCTTGCCGCCGTTCTGGTGGCCGCTGCCGCACTTTACTCGCCGCATTCCTTCGGTATCGGCGAAGTGGGCCAGATCCACGGTCAGGCGCTGATCGAAATGTCGCTGGGCGTCGCCATTGGCGCGATCACCTTCACCGGCTCGATCATCGCCTTCCTCAAGCTTGACGGTCGCATGTCGGGCAAGCCGATCATGCTGCCGGGACGCCATGTCATCAACGCGGCTCTTGCCGCAGCCATCGTGCTGCTGGTTGTTGTGCTGGTGAATACCGAAAGCCATTTCGTGTTCTGGCTGATCGTGCTTCTGTCGCTGGTGTTCGGCGTGCTGATCATCGTGCCAATCGGTGGCGCGGATATGCCGGTCGTGGTCTCCATGCTCAATTCCTATTCGGGCTGGGCAGCGGCAGGCATTGGTTTCACGCTTGGCAACCTGGCGCTGATCATCACCGGCGCGCTGGTCGGCTCTTCGGGCGCGATCCTGTCCTACATCATGTGCAAGGGCATGAACCGTTCGTTCATCTCGGTCATTCTCGGCGGCTTTGGCGGCGATACGTCTGGCGGCCCGGCTGGCGAGGTTGAACAGCGTCCGGTCAAGCAGGGTTCTGCCGACGATGCGGCCTTCATCATGAAGAACGCTTCCAAGGTCATCATCGTGCCGGGCTATGGCATGGCGGTGGCGCAGGCCCAGCACGCGCTGCGTGAAATGGCTGACAAGCTCAAGGCGGAAGGCGTGGAAGTCAAATACGCCATCCATCCCGTGGCTGGTCGTATGCCGGGCCATATGAACGTGCTTCTGGCCGAGGCCAACGTGCCTTACGATGAAGTGTTCGAGCTGGAAGACATCAATTCGGAATTCGCGCAGGCCGATGTGGCTTTCGTGATCGGCGCCAATGACGTCACCAATCCGGCGGCGAAGACCGATCCGAAGTCACCGATCTTCGGCATGCCGATCCTCGATGTCGACAAGGCTGGCACGGTTCTGTTCATCAAGCGCGGCATGGGCTCCGGCTATGCAGGCGTGGAAAACGAACTGTTCTTCCGCGACAACACCATGATGCTCTTCGCCGATGCGAAGAAGATGGTGGAGAGTATTGTGAAGGCGTTGGATCATTAAGAAGGGAATAGGGGAGTAGGGGAATAGGGGAGTATGTTTGACTTGCAAATATACGGACCGTATTGCCTTACTCCCTTACTCCCTTACTCCCTTACTCCCTTACTCCCTTACTCCCTTAACATCGCATCCTGCAAAGCGCGCAGTTCGGCGATCTTCGATCCGGGCTGCGGCGCGGCGTTGGCATAGGTGATGAGTTCGCCCTTCTTAATGGGCGCGATGACCGAGCCGTTCTGGAGCAGGCCGCAGGGAATGGCCTTTGCCGCACGTGCTTCCGGCGTCGTCATGATCCACGAGCGATAGCAATATTGGCCAATGGCATCGAGACGGTCGCCGGGCCGCAATTCCTTCTTGGCAACCGCGCAGACTTCCGCCACCGGCTTCGGCAGCGGCACCATGTCGGTTTTGCCGTGCAACACCACGCGCGCCACGGTTAGCGGCACTTCCAGCGAGGTGAGGTGGAAAGGGCGGTGGAAGGTGAAATACGGGCCTTTTCCCATTTTCAAATCTTCCAGACGCTCGACGAGACGGGGATGCTCCATCTTGGCAATGACGAAGACGCCGGGCGATACGCCGCGCCCGATGGAATAATCGACCACGCCGGATTTGTTGAGAACGCCGCCGTCTTCCTTCGGGATCAGGGTGCGATTCAACTCGTCGATTGCGGCCTTGGGGCCGTGCATGCCCGCAATGTCCGGCACAAGCCCGGTGGCGTTGGCGATGGCCGCCATTTCAACCATGGTCTTGGAACCGTCGACGAATTCGACCAGCAGGCGGACATTCATGTTCCGGCGGTCGGCCTCTTCCTGATAATCGTCGGGGATCGCATCGAAATTAAGCGGATTGTTCTTGCCCTTGCCAGCCGCGACAACCTTGTGACCCATGGCGGAAACGAATTCGATCAGTTCCATGCAGGAAGAGGGTTCGTCGCCGGCGCCCAGCGAATAAATCACGCCCTGCTTGTCGGCCTCGGCCTTGAGATAGGGGCCGATGGTGACATCGGCCTCGACATTCATCATCACGAGATGCTTGCCGTTGCGAATGGCCTTTATGCCGGTTTCAGCGCCCACTTCCGGAATGCCGGTGGCGTCGATGACGACATCAATCAGCGGGTTGGAGAGGATCAGGTCATTGTCGCCGGTGACGGCAATCTTGCCGCTCTCAATGGCGCGGGTCATCGCGGCTTCGCTGTTGGCTTCCTGCGCATTGTCTTCATCGCCATAGGCGGTGCGCACGGCCTTGAATGTGTTGGGCAGCCTGCGGGCGGAAAGTGCGCCGACTTCGATGCCCTGCATCCGCGCCACCTGCGTGACGATATCGGTGCCCATTTCGCCAGCGCCAATCAGACCGATGCGGATCGGCTTGCCGGTTTCAGCCCGCGCTGCAAGATCGCGTGCCAGTCCAACCAGTGCCACATTTGTCGTCATGAAACTCTCCGCAAAATGTCAAAGCCACACAGGCGAGATAAATTTGTCACGCTTGTGTTGATATAGGTGCGTAATAGACGAACAGTCTCTATATCAACACCGACAGGCGCGCACCCCCAATCAGCGCGACAAAATATGCATCCCTTTATAGGGCCACTGGAGCCAAAATGAGCAGTGTATCCCCCTTTGATCTTGTGATCTTCGATTGCGACGGCGTTCTCGTCGATAGCGAAGTTCTGTCCTGCCTCGCTTTCGAGCGGGTCTATGCCAGCCACGGCATGGAGCTGCCGCAGGGCACGGTGGCCAAGGGCATCGGCATGAAACAGGCCGATATCATGAAGATGATCGAGGATATGACCGGCCATCGCCTGCCAGATGGCGTCGATGGCGAGTTCTGGCCAGCAACGCGCACACTTTTTGCGGAATCGCTGGAGCCGACCGTGGGTATCGCCAATTTCTTGCGCGAACTGCCGCAGAAGCGTTGCGTGGCATCGTCCTCGCACCCGGAGCGTATTGCGTTCAGTCTGGAGAAGACCGGCATCAGCCATTATTTCGGCGATGCGGTTTATTCGTCCAGCATGGTGAAGCGCGGCAAGCCTGCGCCCGACCTGTTCCTGTTTGCCGCCGACAAGATGGGCGTCGATCCGGCGCGCTGCGTGGTGATCGAGGATTCGCCCTTCGGTGTCGAAGGCGCGATTGCAGCGGGCATGACCGCCTTTGGTTACACCGGCGGCGCGCATACCTATGACGGTCATGCCGAGCGTCTGTCGTCCAAGGGTGCGCATCAGGTTTTCACGCATTGGGATGATATCGCCCGGGAAATTCTGGTTGCTGCCTGAAGTTTATAAGGTAAACAAAGGGCAAATCAGTTCAGCAGGAATAGCCAGCCAATGAAAGACGCAATCACGCTCGACCAGTTGCGCGAAGCAATCGGCACGGAAATCGGATGTTCCGAGTGGCGCGAAGTCACGCAGGAAATGATCAACCAGTTTGCGGATGCAACCGACGATCATCAGTTCATCCATGTCGATCCGGAACGCGCGGCCAAGGAAACGCCTTTTGGCGGCACCATTGCGCATGGCTTTCTGACGCTGTCGCTTTTGTCGACGCTGGCTTATGAAGCGCTGCCGATGCTGGAAGGCGCGACCATGGGCATCAATTACGGCTTCGACAAGCTGCGCTTCCAGTCGCCGGTCAAGACCGGCGCACGGGTGCGCGCGCGCTTCAAGCTGGCCGATGCGGATATTCGCCCATCGGGCCGCGTCGTGAATTATTACGACGTGACGCTTGAAATCGAAAACTCGCTCAAGCCTGCGTTGACGGCCACCTGGCTGACGATAGCCGTCGTGGAGCCGCCGCAAGACTGAGCATCAGGCCGCTTCGCGATATTGCACCGGCAGCCGTCCTTCTTCATCGAGAGGGGCGGCTTTATCTTTATAGGCGGTCATCAGCTCGCGAAAGAAAAACGGGCCATGCAGGAACATGCCCAGGTCGTAAAAATTCTTCTTCTCGGCGCCGCGCACATAGAGAAGGTGCATAAGGAAGAAGTTGCCCTTGGAGCGCTTGTAGCGGTTTTCGCTGTGCACATTCTTGAAGCGGATGCGATGAATGAGCGGCGGGTTTGCCGTCTTGATCTTCAGGGCGCTGGCCGGGTCTGAACCGTAGAAATGGATGATATCCGTCAGCACCTGAAATTCCGACCACAGGACCGGGCTATCTTGAAGCACGACGCGCACATCTTCACGCAGCGCCTTCGCTCGTGGATGCAGCGCGATCATCATCAGGCAGGAGCCGACGGCCAGAAGCGACACGGGTTGCCGTGTCAGAAGCTCGGGGCGGTGGCGTTGAACGGCGGCAAGCGCCTCGACAGCTGGCACGGTGCCGAGACTATGCGCGACGATGATGACCTCGTCGGCCTGACTTTCTTCGATCTTGCGCATCAGCGCGTCAGCGAAGGCCGTCCGACGCTGGTTCAGCTTCGCATTGCGGTCGTAAATGCGATCATAGGCTGCCGACCAGTCGTCGAGCAGATAGGACATGAAGAACTTGTCGCCGGGTTTTCGCACCAGAAGCGTTGCAAGGAAGGCGGCAAGCGGCGCGGACCAGAGAAGATGCAGTACCGAAAAGCCAGCCACCACCGGCGCAGTGGCGATAAGGGCTGCAACAGCCAAAATGGCAAGCGACAGCAGGAAGGGCCACAGGAAGAACAGCACGAAGCGCCAGCTCGTTGTCAGGTAGCGCCAGAGCGTGCCCGTAAACAGGATGTTCATGAAGGCGAAGAAGCCGGTCAGCATTCTCTTCGGTGTCGAGCGCGCGGCATAATCATCGAAAATATCTGCGGTGCCGAACTGGCAGAACTCGGTCTTCGTACGCCAGCCATTGCCTTGTGTCACGGCCATTGTCGTGCCGCTATCGTTTGGTTCGTCCGTCATGGGCGGCAGCTTGGTCTTGGCGTTCCACAGCCGGTCGAAATCTTTCAACACTTGCGCGTGGCGCACACGGACGGCTTTGGGGTGCAGGCCTTCATAGCCTGTGAACTGGATAACGAGTCGCTTGCGGAGGGACATGAAACAAACAAATGGAATCAGAAAAGGGAAACGCCGCCGAAAGATCGGCAGCGCCGTACAATGTCTCCTTCTGGACGACTAATGAGGCCGAATTACGCGGGAAACAGCGGGTCCATTAGCGCATTCGGCCCGCGCGAACCATAGTGAATTGGTGTAAGGACGGTATTTCCTAACAGCGGTGGGCAAAGTTGCATGTTGAGGTGGACAGCCGGGGCTCTTTCTGGTATTAGCCAGCACCAATTTGCAGCGTTTCCGTTGCGAAGCTTGGGAGCCTTAGGGCGTTGCTCGGCCGGTCAGACCGGCTGAAATCGTTAAAAGACCCCCGAACGGCCTCAGGCTTAACCGAAATTCTAACCGATACGGGAATACACGTGCAGGTACTCGTCCGCGATAATAATGTTGATCAGGCTCTCCGCGCTCTCAAGAAAAAGATGCAGCGCGAAGGTATCTTCCGCGAAATGAAGATGCGCGGCCACTACGAAAAGCCATCTGAAAAGCGCGCTCGCGAAAAGGCAGAAGCCGTTCGTCGCGCTCGCAAGCTCGCTCGCAAGCGTGCGCAGCGTGAAGGCCTCGTTGGCGGCGCCCGCGGCGCTCGCTGATCGACCTCAAAACAGGCGCCGCTTTTGTGGCGCCTTTTTGTTTTCCGGTGTGGCTTAAGGCTGCGCCGGATTTTGCGCGTTTTGATTTCAAAGTTTTTGTTGCTGAAACAACTCGGTTTCATCCTTTTATTAAAGTTTAGCGTCGGCCCCAAAAAAAGTTTCTAGACTTTGCCGGGCCAGTTATGTGTAAAAACATATAATTAGGATATTCAGCTTTCGGGCCGGGTATCGAAAGGCGATACAGACTTTTTGCTGCCGCCTTTTCGCTGTCTTTATCTGACAGTTGAAGCGCTCATGCGCCGAAACCGGAGCCGGGGCGGGATGGAGAGAAACGGGTCGTCAATGCCCGGTTCGATGGAACTAAAAGGAACACTGTCGTTGCCAACACGCTTCAAGGTGATGCAATCGTCCGGGACAAAGGTTTCGGGTTTCGAGACATTGGGTGGAAACCCCGCGGCTGGAATCGGTCGTCACGGTTTTTTGATTGCCGCCACGCTGTTGGCTCTGGCTGTGGCCGGTTGCCAAAGCTCGACCACAACGGCGCTGAGCACAGTTGATCGGGCACAGGGTTCGAGCGAGAATATCAGCTCGCTTACGAGTGTGATCCAGTCCAATCCGCGTGATCCCGAAGGCTACAATGTTCGCGGCTCCGCCTATGGCAAGGCCGGGCGCTACAAGGAAGCGATCCGCGATTTCGATCAGGCGATTGCGCTCAATCCGAATTTCTATCAGGCCTATTCCAACCGCGCGCTGGTCTATCGCTATATGGGCGATACCAACAAGGCTGCGCAGGATTACAGCAAGGCGATCCAGCTCAATGGACAATATGACGCCGCCTATATCGGTCGCGGCAATGTTTACCGTCAGGCGGGCCGTCTCGATCAGGCGCTGAGCGATTTCAATCAGGCCATCGCCTTGCAGACGACTGACGGTCGCGCCTATCACAATCGCGGCCTGATCTATCAGGCCAAGGGCCAGCACAAGCAGGCCATCGAGGATTTCTCCAAGGCGATTTCGCTCAACTCCACGGCCCCGGAGCCATATAATGGCCGCGGCCTTTCCTATGTGGCGTTGAACGACTTCGACAATGCTTTCGATGATTTCAACACCGCGATTACGCTGGATCAGGGCGTTGCGGAAAGCTGGGCCAATCAGGCGCTGGTTTATGAGCATCGCGGCGAGAAGGCGAAGGCTGCCAGCTCCTATGCAAAGGCGGTGCAGCTCGATCCGAAATACCAGCCGGCGAAGGACGGTTTGTCACGCACACGCGGATAATTCGCAAAAACATTTCCAAATGAAAGGCGGCGCGTCCCAAAATGGGGTGCGCCGCTTTTCTTTATACAAGCCCGCGATATATTACTGACTATGTCGCTCTTCGATCACATAGGCTTCAAAGCCAAAGATATTCGCCGTAGCCTTTCATTCTATGAAAGCTGCATGCCCGAACTTGGGCTGGAAGTTATTGCGCGTTCGGGCAGTGGCTTCTTCGTTAGCGGCGGGGAGAGGGCGCCCGTGCCCTTCCTCTGGATACATGGCGCGGAAGCCGGTGCGGCTACGGACGCTGCCGACACGAAGCCGGGCGATCGTCTGCATCTCATGTTCACGGCTGGAAGTCGCGATGCGGTGGAGGCGTTTCATCGCGTGGCGTTGAACGCTGGTGGCAGCGACAGCGGCGGCCCCGCTTATCAGGGGCCGGAAGAGATGGGCTATTTTGCCGCTTTGGTCTTCGACCCCGACGGAAACACGCTGGAAGCGGGTTTCCGTGAGAGGAGGCGATAAGCAAGATTGATTTGATCAGGCGCGCAGGTTGCGCTTGTCGAGGCGGCTGACCAGACGGTCGCCGATCCACTGGATGCCGCAGACCATGATGATCAGGATGATCACCACGGCGATCATGATCTGCGTTTCAAACCGCTGATATCCGTACCGGATGGCAAGATCGCCCAGACCGCCCGCGCCGATGGCGCCAGCCATGGCCGAAGCGCCCACCAGCGTGATGATCGTCACGGTGAAACCCGCAATGATGCCGGGCAGGGCTTCCGGCACCAGCACTTCGCGCACGATTGTCCAGCGACTTGCACCCATGGAGCGCGCAGCTTCGACCAGACCATTGTCCACCTCGCGCAGCGATACTTCCGCGATGCGCGCATAATAGGGGATGGCCGCAATTGAGAGCGGCACGATGGAGGCCCATGTGCCGATAGACGTGCCGACGATGAAGCGGGTCACCGGGATAAGCGCCACCAGAAGAATGATGAACGGAACCGAGCGGAAGCCGTTGATGATCGCGCCCAACACGGTGTTGACTGTCAGGTTCTGGGCAAGGCCGCCGCGCTCGGTCAGGATCATGATGAGGGCAAGCGGCAGACCGACGACGAGCGAAATCAGGCTCGAAAAGCCGGTCATGATGATGGTCTCCCAGAAGGAGCGCCAGAGAAGATCAAGCATTGCCTGAGACATAGCCGAGTACCTCCGTGGCGTCTGCATGGGTGTTGAGATAGCCGATAGCGGCTTCGAATTTCGCTTTGTCCTGAGCGGGCAGGCTGATGAAGAGCGTGCCGACCGGCTCACCCTGGATCGTATCCATGCCGCCATGGATCAGCTGCGGCACAAGGCCGGTGGCCGCTGCCACATCGTTGAAGAAAGCGCCGCGCGCAGCTTCGCCTGAAAGCTTGACGCGAAGGATGGCCCGATCTCCCGCCTTGTCGGTTAGGCGTGCGCGCCACGAGGCAGGCAGTTCCGGCGTCAGCACCTGCAACATGCTCTGCGTGACGGGCGACTGCGGATTGGCGAAAACTTTCCAGACCGGACCCTCTTCGGCAATCGCGCCGTGATCGAGCACGATGACGCGGTCGGCGATGCGGCGGATGACCTCCATCTCGTGGGTGATGAGCAGGATGGTCAGGCCAAGTTTGGTATTGATGTCCTTCAGCAGCGCCAGAATGGACTGGGTGGTTTCGGGGTCGAGCGCCGAGGTCGCTTCATCGGAGAGCAGAACGGCAGGCTCTGCGGCAAGCGCGCGCGCAATGCCGACGCGCTGCTTCTGGCCGCCGGAAAGCTGCGCCGGATAATGGTTCGCCTTGTCGGAGAGGCCGACGAGTTCGAGCAGTTCGGCGACGCGGCGGGCGCGCTCGGCTTTGGGCTTACCTGCGATCTTCAGCGGCAATGCAATGTTTTGGGCAACAGTCTTGGCCGAGAGCAAGTTGAAATGCTGGAACACCATGCCGATGCGACGGCGCAGCGGGCGCAGTTCGGTTTCGCCGAGGCCGGTGATTTCGCGGCCCTCGATGCGGATCGAACCGGAGTCGGGCTTTTCGAGGCCGTTGACGCAGCGGATCAGCGTGGACTTGCCCGCGCCGCTGCGACCGATAATGCCAAGGATTTCGCCGCGCGCGACGGAGAGCGACACGCCATTGATGGCTGCCGTGTTACCGAACATTCGGCGCACGTCTTTCATATCGACGATGGGCGCTGATGCGGTGGAGGGCGGTTCAATGGTCACGGCGGGGGTCAAGGGGGTCACATTCGTTTCTTCTATAGTTTGATGCGCTGCTGCGAACAGCGGCAAACTGCAATCGGATAAGGCGTCAATGACGGATGATGCCTGTTCAGGCTAAGGCCTGTTCTGGCCAAGCTTGGCCTCTTGCCGATGCTTTTGGGCAATTTTTTTCCATACGTCAATAAAAGCCGCGCCGGAAACACGTTCCGGCGCGGTGTATTGAAAATGAAAAGCTTAGTTCCAGGCCGGGATGCCGGTGCCCTTATAGGCGCGGTCGAGTTCGGCCTTCACGGCGTCGTTCTGGAACGAAGCGACCAGGTTCTTCACCCATTCGGCGTTTTCGTCTTCAGTGCGAACAGCGATGAAGTTGTTGTAAGGATTGTTTTCCTTCGACTCCCAGCCGATGGCTTCTTCCTTCTTCAGATCCGCCTTGGCAGCCCAGTCATTGTTGACGATGGCAGCGTCGAGATCGTCGATGGAACGACCGACCACACCGGCGTCGAGTTCCTTGATCTCAAGCTTCTTCGGGTTTTCGACAATGTCGATCGGGGTGGCCAGAATGCCTGCATCCGGCTTCAGCTTGATCAGGCCCTTTTCTTCGAGAACGCGAAGCGCACGGCCTTCGTTCGACGGATCGTTCGGCACGCCGACGACGGCGCCTTCCTTCAGTTCGTCGAGGCTCTTGTGCTTGCGCGAATAGATGCCGATTGGCCAGACGGCAGTGTAGCCAGCAACGCTGATCTTGTAGCCGTGCTGCTTGATCTGCTCATCGAGATAAGGCTTGTGCTGGAAGGCGTTGGCGTCGATTTCCTTGCGCTCCAGAGCTTCATTCGGCTGGTTATAGTCGTTGAAGGTCACGCGCTCAATATTGAGGCCGTGCTTCTTGCCTTCTTCGGCAACGACTTTCCAGACGTCTTCGTCTTCGCCGCCCATGATGCCGACCTTGATGGTCTTGTCTTCTGCATGGCTCGGAGCCGAGGCGAAGCCAACGGTCAGCGCGGCTGCGGTGAAAAGAAGGGCTTTCAGACCGGCGCGGCGGGTCAAAGCGTAACGGGAAAGGGCTGACGACATCTTTGTTTTCCTTAGCTGAACATTTTGGAAAGCCGGTCCCGGATTGCGATCATTAGATGATCATTCTCCCCAGCCCTCCCTGATGCCGATAATTCCCGTTTGCATGGGAATAAACAAGGAAAATTTTTTCTGAAAACCGTGCGGCTGCAAATCTGAAATTGCGTTCACAGACGCGTGAGCGGATTGCCATTTCCGCTCACTGTTCTCTCAGGATTCTCGTTCTATCGATTATCCGCGATAATCATCTGTGCAGCCTTCTCGGCGATCATCAGCGTCGGCGAATTGGTGTTGCCGGACGTGATGGTGGGCATGATGGACGCATCGGCAATGCGGAGACCCGCAATGCCATTGACCCGCAGGCGCGGATCGACAATCGCTTCGCTGTCCTGCCCCATGCGGCAGGTGCCGACCGGGTGGAATATCGTCGTGCCGATATCACCTGCGGCCTTTTCCAGCTGTTCCTGCGTTTCGTAAGCAGGGCCGGGCTTGAACTCCTCCGGGCGATATTGCTGCAAGGGTGCCTGCGCCACGATATTGCGGGTGAGGCGGATTGCATCGGCGGCGACGCGACGGTCGCTTTCCGCCGCCAGATAGTTCGGCCGGATGGCGGGTTGCGCACGGTGATCCGGTGACTTGACGTGGATCGAGCCGCGACTGTCGGGGCGCAGATTGCACACGCTGGCCGTGAAGGCGGGGAAGGGGTGAACGTTTTCGCCGAATTTTTCGAGGCTGAGTGGCTGCACATGATATTGCAGATTGGCGGTTTCATAAGACGGGTCCGACCGGGTGAACACGCCAAGCTGGCTCGGTGCCATCGACATGGGGCCGGACTGGCGCAGCAGATATTCCAGCCCGATCATCGCCTTGCCAGAAAGCTTGTTGGCCTTTTCATTGAGGGTCGGAATGCCCGTGACCTTATAGGCGCAGCGCAATTGCAGGTGATCCTGCAGGTTTTCGCCGACCTGTTTGCGCTCCAGCGCAACCGGAATGCCTGCCTGTTGCAGCACGTCACCGCGTCCGACGCCCGACAGTTCCAGCACATGCGGAGAGCCGACGGCACCCGCGGCCAGTATCACTTCGCGCCTTGCCTTGACGGTACGGGTCGCGCCGTTCTGGTCGAAGGTCACGCCATTGGCGCGCATTTCCGCAATCTCGATGCGGCGCACCTGCGCGCCGGTTTCGACGCGCAGGTTTTTGCGGTTCAGTGCCGGGCGCAGAAAGGCCTTGGCGGAATTCCAGCGAATGCCACGCTTCTGGTTGACCTTGAAATAGGACACGCCTTCATTGTCACCGCGATTGAAGTCGTCGGTGGCGGGAATGCCCGCCGCAACGGCGGCATCGCGAAAAGCGTCGAGAATATCCCAATGCAGGCGGGCATTTTCGACGCGCCATTCGCCGCCCGCGCCGTGCAACGCGCTGGCACCGGCGTAATAGTCTTCGGATTTCTTGAAGAGAGGCAGCACGTCGTCCCAGCCCCAGCCTTCGCAACCGGCTTGTCGCCACAGATCGTAATCGCGGGCCTGACCGCGCATATAGATCATGCCGTTGATCGACGAGCAGCCGCCCAGCACCTTGCCGCGCGGATAGCCGAGCGCGCGACCGTTCAGGCCGGGTTCGGCTTCCGTGGTGAAGCACCAGTCGGTGCGCGGATTGCCGATACAATAGAGATAGCCGACCGGGATATGAATCCACGCATAATTGTCCTTGCCGCCCGCTTCGAGCAGCAGGACGGAACGGTCCGGGTTCTCGGATAGTCGGTTCGCCAGCGCACAGCCTGCCGTGCCCGCGCCAACCACGATGTAATCGTAGGTGTCGGTCATGATTGTATATCCAGTAAAATGTGGAGCCGCGATCAGCGGATACAGCGACTCATTGAGTAGTGTTTACCCGAACAGTTTCTTTCCCAAACGCG